>JABCOP020000034.1 GCA_013332525.2 Candidatus Altimarinota bacterium | reverse complement strand
CGGAATCATTAAAGACGGAAAAAATGGTATTGTCAAAAGTGCTTTGGATATGGGGCGAAATCTCGTTGCCAATAAGGAAGCGGTGGCGAGGGCGAATACGCTCGCAACTGAAATAGAAAAAATCACTTGATTTAAACAATATAGTCCGCATAATATATCAGTGCTTACTGATAATTCTTTTAAGATTACAGGAAAGGAATTTGCAAAAACTAATCGACTTTCTGGTAAAAAATATTCATTCAATGAGGCGGAAACAGGATTGACTTATAAATGAAGCAAATCTATCAATAGAATTCAAATATGAATGAAAGATGGAAAATTACATATTGAAGACGGCAGGCACTTACTCCAAGCATATCTTGAACTCGCTAAACCAATACCATGAAAAGTTGTACAATTTACAGATTCTGCAAAAAAATATTATATACAATCTATTTTAGAAAGCAGACAAAACAAAAAATCTTCATTTTCGAAGATCAATACGCCCCAAAAATAGCAAATGAACTTTTGTTAATTGATAAAAATCTCAATCTTTGTATTACTGAAAATATTATGAATCCGATGGATTATATAGAAAAAATTTCAGAAAATGATATTATTCTCTTGGATAATTATTTTAAAACAAAGTGATGGGAAGAGCCATATGGAGATGAATTTTTGCAGAAAATGTTGAAAAAATTTGATGGACAGAATATGAAAATTGTTTGTATATCTGATCGCGGAAAAAGACTTTGTGAATGGTATGATGGATGGAAAGAGGCTAATGAAAAGCGATGGATACAGTGATGGTGTACAGAAAAAAATGGCAAGGAAATTTATAGATTTTTAAAAAAGTTGTAAAATGGAAAAATAGATAATTTTACTATTATCTTGAAAAAGTCAATAATAATGGATTTTTAGACACACAAACAGGGTTTTATGTAGCCTAAGTTAATATCTTACAAATATTTTTGACTACACCAATATTATTAAGCATAGCCTTGCTCAATTGTGAGAGCGGGGAAGTTCGACTATTGAGGTGTATGGGGAGCCATTATAATTCTTTAAAAATCTTCATGAAAATGAGGATTTTTTGTTTGTGGAAATTTAAGAAAAATAAAAACCGCCGGGAGGCGGATATAATTTTTATGGCAGAACTTTGGAAAAAATAACACTAAAAATATTTCCAAAAATACGAGTGAGTATTTCCATTTTTTCCTCATTTGAATATGGTTCACAAAAATAGCAAGTCTGTTCATTCGAAAATAACTCGTGAATTCATAGTCAAATCCGATGATTAGTATCAGAATATTCGTGATTAACCACCATTTTATATGTCATTGGATTTTTAGATCTTAACGATTCCACATATTGTTGATGTTGTACATGTTTATAGGTTTGTAGTAGTTATAAATACAATGCAAATAAAGCGTTCATAATTATGAAAAATTTCCCTGCAAAACATAGCTCGATTTTGCAGGATGAGAGCTAAAATTTATTTTATTATATGAAATTTTATGAATTTGCAAAATTATAAAATTTTCAGAATGTATCCAAGATTTACTTTGAAATTTTCTCAATAAAAACATAAAAAAATTTGATTTTTTGAGTATTTTTCGATAAAATCGTACTATAAATTTTGCATTATGGAAATAGAAAAATTGGACTACACGCAGGCGGACATTCTTGCGCACGAACTCATCAAAATCGCGCAAAGTTATATCAAAACACAAACTCCCGAAGAGGTGGAAAAAATTATTTGGGAGACATATATTTTTGCGCGCGAGGCTCATGGAACACAGATTCGAAAAAGTGGCGAGCCGTATATCACACATCCGCTTGAAGCATCCAAAATTTTGACGATTTTGAAGCCGGATTTGATATCGATTCAGGCGTGTATTTTGCATGATGTCATTGAAGATACGGAACGAACGGAAGATGATATTCGTGAAAAATTTGGTGATGATGTCGCCAAGATTTGTCAGGGCGTTTCCAAACTTTCCACGATTCGATACCAAGGCGAGGAACGCAGTATTGAGAGCCTTCGAAAAATGTTGCTTGCGATGACCAATGATTTGCGCGTGATTATCGTAAAATTGGCGGATCGCTTGCACAATATGCGAACGCTGCATTTTCATCCGAAGCCTGAAAAACGCGAACGAATCGCACTCGAAACGCTCAACATTTATGCGCCGATTGCCGATCGTCTCGGTATTTTCCGATTTAAAGAAGAACTTGAAACCGAGTGTTTTAAAATTTTGCATCCAAAAGAATACGAATATATCACGAGTGAGCTTGCCAAACTCGAAAAAGAGCAGGATTTTTTCCTTTCCAAAACACAGGAAATGATTCAAAATATTTTGGGAAATAATGTCGGCGTAAAAAATATCAGTTATCGCGTCAAATCGCCGTATTCGATTTTTAAAAAAATTTCTCGAAAATCTATTGAATACAATGATGTTCATGATTTGTACGACCTTTTTGCGGTCCGAATTATCACGGACAATATTCGACATTGTTATGAAATTTTGGGAATTCTGCATAATGCGTTTATCCCGATGCCAAAGCGCTTTAAGGACTATATTGCGCTTCCAAAAGAAAATGGTTATCAGTCGCTCCATACGACGGTGGTGGGACTTTTTCCAGAGCTTCGTTCGCAGCCGACAGAGATTCAGATTCGAACCGAGGCAATGCACGAGCACGCGGAACATGGTGTGGCGGCGCATTTTACCTATTCAGAAACCGGAAAATCAGGGATGTCCAAGGATAGTTATTGGGTCGAAACGATTAAAGATATTCTCGATGATGGCAAAGATGGTGGCGAATTCATGAGTGATATGTCAGTGAATGTTTTCGCGGATCAGATTTTTGTATTTACGCCAAAAGGTGATATTATCACGCTTCCGCGTGGTGCGACGCCAGTGGATTTTGCGTATCATATTCACTCAGATATCGGAAATACGATTGCTGTCGCGAAAGTAAACGGAAAAGTCGTTCCGCTTGATTATCAGCTTCACAATGGCGAAAGTATCAGCATTGTCCGTGACAAAAATAATAAACCAAAACCGATTTGGCTTTCGTTCGTTGCGACCAGCAAGGCGCGCGAATACATTCGCCAATACATCAATCGTGAAGAACGAGAATTTTTCATCACCAAAGGACGCGATATTCTCAACGCGTATTTGGAAAAAAATTATGGAAAAGGGCTTGATAAAGAGCTTTCTATTCTCAAAAATGTGGACGGCGCAGTGCTCGACACCAAGCAAAAAGAAGATATTCTCGTGCAAATCGGAAACCTCTCTCGTAAGCCGATTAGTGTTCTGAAAGTTATTAGTGATCAGATAATTTCTGAAGTGCTCGGAGAAAAAATTTCTGAAACGCCTGAAAAAAAGGAAAAAACTGAAAAAAAACCCGAAAATTTTTCAGAAAATTCTACGGAAATCCTGATTGGAAAAGAGAAAAATATTCCTCACAAAATCGCGCAATGCTGTCATCCGACGCCTGAAACCAAAAAAATTATTGGTGCGATTGGACAGGGAACAGTGACGATTCACGCGCTTGATTGTCCGAATGTTGAAAAAATCGATTTGGATCGTCGAATCCCAGCGCAATGGGCCAATCAGCCACTTGAAAAAGACAAAATCACCATCGTGATGGAAGTGATTTTCAAGGACAAGCGCGGTATCTTGATGCGCCTTACCGAACATTTTTACAATTTCAATATCAATGTTCTTGATTTTAAGATTGAACCGATGGGCGGCGGGCTTGTGAAAGATATTTTCACGCTTGAAACTGAAAATGATGATTATTATATTTTTGAACGACTTGAACAGCGCCTCAAATTCGACATTCCAGAAATTACCGAAATGCATCTCTTGTCACTCAAATAAAATCCTACAATTTGTAGGATTTTTGTTTGTTTTGATGGTTAATTACATTCCGCGAAGCTTGTAACCAGCGTCAGCAATGGCTTGAATAATAGATTCTTGAATATTTTTCGCGTCTTCATCAGAAATCGTTGAATCTGGACTTTGCACCACGAAAGAAAAATTCACGCTGCGCATATTTTTACCGATTTTTTCCGCATCTTCGAAAATATCATCCACCACCACGCGAGAAATCCAAGGATGCACCGCCTCAATTTTGTACGCTACAGAGCCAATTTCTGTATGTTTTGGAAGTAAGAAATTGAGTTCGCGTGTAATCGGCTGATAGATAGAAATCGGCTTGAGGCGTTTTTCAGTATTTTTTTCAAGTTGGAAAATGGCTTCAAAATCAATTTCAAAATAAATCGCCGTATCAGGAATTTCAAAATTTTCCACAACTTGCGGATGAATTTTTCCAAATTTTGCGAGCAAAATTCCATCGTGAGAATATTCACCGCAAACGCCTGGGTGCAAAAACGGAGCGAGAGAAGCGCCTTGTGAAACCGCTGGAATAAATCCGAAAAGTTCTACAAAAAACGCATCAAGTAAATTTCGAAGCGACGCGATCGTTTCGGAAGTTGTTGCGCCCGCAAGTTTTGTTCGTTCTGGGAAAGGTAATTTTTCTTGACCAACAAGCAATTTTTCAATTTTGCTATCGCGTTCAAGATTTTTGGCGTAGATTTTTCCAATTTCGAAAAATTTCAAATTTTCTTGATGGCGAAGGTTTTCTGCAATATTGATGAAAAGTCGCGGTGCGAGGCTCGTTCGCATATGCGTGAAATCCTCAGTATATGTGTTCTGAATCGCGATGAGTTGGTCGTGATTTTCTGATAAAATCATTTTTTCTAGACCAAGATTCGTGAACGAATAATTATAAACTTCATTCCAACCGCGTGCTGAGAAAAAACTCAAAATACGATTGGTAAGCGAAATTTCAAAATTTTTGGCCTGAATGGAAAAATCGCCAGAAAGCGCTATGGCTGGAATATTTTCATATCCATAAATGCGCAAAATTTCTTCCACAATATCTTCTGGGATATTGATGTCCTTGGTTGCGCGCCAAGACGGAACATGAACAGAAAAACTCTCTTCTGTGATATTCGAAATCACAAAACCGAGCTTTTGTAAAATATGGAAAATTGTTTCTTGAGGAATTGAGATACCGGATTTTTGTTCTACAAGTGCAAAAGGCACGAGAATATTGATATCATGAACCGCGTCGGTATTGATTCCTGAAAATTGTCCTTTGATTTCAGGATTTTTCCCCAGAAATTCGAGATATTCGAGTACTCGAGGGAATGGCTTGAGCGCGAGCGTCGGATCAAGTGATTTTTCGTAACGAGTTGAGGCGTCTGTACGAATAGAGTGACGCTGAGCTGTGAGTCGAACACTCGTTGCGTCAAAAGTCGCAGATTCCCAGAAAACACGAGTAGTTGCCTCAGAAACTGCAGAATTTTTCCCACCAATCACTCCAGCAATCGCGATTGGACCACTTTCGTCAGCAATTACCAAATCTTTGTCAGTCAATTCGTATGTCTCATCATTGAGTGCTTCGATTTTTTCACCATTTTTCGCCATACGAACAGAAATTTTTCCAACGATTTTATCAGCATCAAAGGCGTGCATCGGCTGACCATATTCCGTCAAAATCATATTCGTGATATCCACGAGGTCAAGTTTTGGATTAAGTCCCGATCGTTCCATCATCATCCGAATCGCGAGTGGAGATTTTTCGGTCGTGAGATTATCCGTTTCAAGAAGCGTATAAGCAAGACATTTGTCTGATTCTATTGCGACATCAAGCATTTTGTTTGAAAGTTGTGTTGGCGTCGCTTCGAGTGGAAGTGGATTGGTAAAATTTTCATCAAAAATCGTCGCCCATTCGCGCGCATTTCCTGTCACAGAAAACAAATCTGGACGATTGGTAATAAATTTGTTATCAATTTCAAAAGTCGTATCACGAAGCGGAATTTGTACAATTTTGCCGCCAATTCCAGGAAAATCAATCGAAAGATCAAAAACTGACTTTCCAACCATTGTTTCCAAAAATTTTTCATCCCAGATTTCTTCCAGAATCATAATTCCCGCAGCAACCTCGCTCACAAGCCCAATTTCGTTGTCACCACAAATCATTCCACGAGAAATCATTCCCGCCATTTTTCGCTCGCCAATCACAAAATCTTCGCCCAAAACCGCGCCAACCGTCGCAACAGGAACATATTTGGCATTGACAATATTTTCTGCGCCTGTCAAAATCGTCTCTTCTCCGAGATTTTCTCCCAAAAATACTCTCACAATCGAAAGTTTTTTCGAATCAGGATGTTTTTCGCACGAAATAACTTTACCAATCACGATTTTATCCAAATCGTGCGTCAAAATATCATCAATTTCTGCGGTATGAATCGAGTACAAGTGTGCGAGTTCTGTAATGCTTTTTTCCTTTAAAATAGCGTCTAGTGGAGTATACACAGAAATCCAAGAAAGTGGAGTTTTCATGAGAATTTTTTAAAAAATAAAAAATTTGAATCAAGTTCCGCCAAAAATTCAAAAATTTTCGGTCAGAATTTTTCAAAAATCCCTTGTATAATAAGAAAAAAAACGATTTTTTCAAATTTTTTTCAAAGTTTTTTCGCGAGTATTTTTCAATAATTTTTCCAAAAATAAAAATCGCAAAAAGTTTGTGTTTTTTGAGAAAATCGGTTATAATACTGAAAATTCAAATTCTTTCTTATGAAAAAAATTTTTTATAGCGCGTTGGCATTTTTGTCAATTTTCGCTTCCAAATCAGCTTTTGCGCAGTCTGGAACGGCCGCCGCGATCAATAATTCGCAAGAATCAATTCTGGGAATCAACGACGGTGATTTGCGTGCCGGGAATGTTAATATTGATTCAATTCCTGTTGTAATCGCGACGGTAACAGAAGTGATTATTGCGGTGGCGGGTACGATTTCGATTTTTATGCTGATTTTTTATGCGGTGCAGATGCAGCTTAATTCGGGAATTACAGGCGATAGTACAGGTGTAGAAAAATCCAAAAAAGGAATGATTGCGTCGGGTATTGGTTTCGTGATTTCGATTTCTGCATGGTTCGTGGTAGCGCGAATTATTGACCTTCTTAATATTGCTATATAATATGTTTTCCTGGGTACTTTCAAACAAAAAAAATCGCGGACCGATGTGGTATATTATCGCGATGATTGTTATTGGTTCGTTGTTTCTTTTTGGTATCGTCACGCAACTTTATGTCCTCTCAGTGGTGGTAATTCTTTTTGCGGGAACTTTTTTGTTGATTGAAAATAATTCGTCGCCCATTACAGAAATTGAAATTTCCGAAAAAGGCCTCAAAGTCGGTGAAAATAATTATTTGTGGGATGATTTTGTAACTTTTCAAATGGTGGAGGCTGGTGGTTCGCCCGTTTTCTTGCGATTTATCCCCAAAAAGCGAATTTCGACTGTGCTCGATATTCCGCTCAACCCCGAGATTGATCCAGATCTCATCAAAAATTTTCTGCTCGCTTTTTTCCCAGAATGAAAAAATGTCGAAATTTCCAATTCTGACGCGCTCATTTATATGTCAAAAATTTAAAATCTTCCGTGGGAGGATTTTTTATTTTCTAATTTTTTAAAATTTCAAAAAATTGTGGTACGCGAAATCCGAAAAAATCGCTTTACTTTTCAAGAATTTTTCATATTATTGTGCGGAAATAAAAATTTTTTATGACGTATAATTCAAGTAATATTCAGGTTTTGGAAGGGCTTGAGCCCGTGCGAAAACGACCTGGAATGTATATTGGTTCGACAGATGAACGCGGGTTGCATCACCTTGTGTGGGAAATTGTCGACAACTCGATTGATGAAGCGATGGCTGGGCACGCGAGCCATATTATTGTGACGATGCACGCGGATGGTTCTGTTTCTGTGGAAGATGATGGGCGCGGAATCCCTGTCGATATTCATCCAAAAACCGGAAAATCTGCGCTTGAAACGGTGATGACTGTCCTTCATGCGGGTGGAAAATTTGGTGGGGATGAATCAGGATATAAGGTTTCTGGTGGGCTTCACGGTGTGGGTGCGTCTGTGGTGAATGCACTTTCTACCAAAATGCAGGTTTGGGTTCACAAAGATGGAAAAATTTTCACACAATCATACCAAACAGGTGTGCCTGATGGGCAGGTAGCTCCAATAGGCGAGACAACTGATAAACACGGAACAATTGTTCGATTCTGGCCAGATGCGACAATGTTTACTACTGTTGCCTTCAATTACGACACTATCAAAGTTCGTCTTCGTCAACAGGCGTATTTGACCAAGGGGATTACTATCACGCTCATCAATGAATTTGAAGATACCAAATATCGATTTTTCTTCGAGGGGGGTATTGAATCATATGTTCACTATCTCAACCGTACTTCTGAAGTGATTGCCAACGAAGTTTTCTATGTTGACAAACAAATCGACAATGTTGCTGTAGAAATCGCACTTCAATACAAAAAAGATGACTACACAGAAAAATTGATTTCTTTCGTAAATAATGTCATCACGCCAGAGGGCGGAACGCATGTCGTTGGTTTCCGAACAGCACTCACGCGAACAATGAACAAATATGCTCGCGAACAAGAAATTCTCAAAGAAAAAGATCAGAATCTCACTTCTGAAGATATGATCGAAGGGCTTACGGCGATTATTTCTGTTAAAGTTCCAGAACCACAATTTGAAGGACAAACCAAAGGAAAACTCGGAACGCCTGAAGCCAAAGGGATTACTGATCGCGTGATGGGTGAGGCTTTTTATGATTTTTTGCAAGAAAATCCTCGCACTGCCAAAGCAATGATTGAAAAATGTCTTTTGGCGGCTCGTGCTCGTGCAGCGGCTCGTAACGCTCGTGATACTATTATTCGAAAAGGTGTGCTTGAAGGAGCTGGTCTTCCAGGAAAGCTCGCGGACTGTTCAAGTCGTGACAATACAAAGACAGAATTGTACCTTGTGGAGGGGGATTCTGCCGGTGGTACCGCCAAGACTGGTCGTGACCGAAAATTTCAGGCGATTTTTTCACTTCGCGGTAAAATTCTCAATACTGAACAGGCTCGTCTCGATAAAGCCTTTGCCAATGCTGAAATCAAAGGATTGATTATGGCGCTTGGAACGGGTGTTGGAGAAAGTTTTGATTATTCAAAATTGCGTTACAATCGTATCGTGATTATGACTGATGCCGATGTGGACGGGGCGCATATCCGTACGCTTTTGCTCACTTTCTTCTTCCGATATTTCAAAGAATTGGTTGAACGCGGACATATTTATATTGCGAATCCTCCACTCTATAAACTTTCTCGTGGAAAAAGCACTTGGTACGCCTACAATGACGCTCAGAAAGATGCTTTGATTGCGGAACATGGAATTGTGACAGACGGGATTCAGCGCTATAAAGGGCTTGGAGAAATGAATGCTGAACAGCTCTGGGAGACAACTCTTGACCCAGAAACTCGAAAAATGTTCCAAGTAAAAATCGAAGATGCTGAGCGTGCTGATGAAATTTTCAAAATGCTGATGGGTGAAGAAGTAGCCCCACGAAAGCACTTTATTCAGTCTCGTGCCAAAAATGTAATGAATCTTGATCTCTAAAATTCCCGTTCTGGGAATTTTTCCACAAATGGACACAATATAAAAATATTATAATAAAAAAGTATGAATCAATCAACTCAACAAATCCCTCAGGATTGGAAGAAAAAATTTTATCTCATCTGGACGGGGCAAGCTTTTTCTATTATTAGTAGTTCGGCGGTAGCTTTTGCACTTACGACTTGGCTGACGCTTGAATATCAATCAGCAGAAGTACTTTTGACTTCGGCGCTTGCGTGGCTCTTGCCGAGCGCTATTCTTTCGCCTTTTGCGGGTGTGTATGTGGATCGCTGGAACAAAAAATGGACTATGATAATCTCTGATGGACTGGTGTCGATTTTTACAATTATCATGGCGATTTTTCTTATGCAAGGCGGAGATCAACTCATGGCGATTTATATTTTGATGGTACTTCGTTCGATAGCAAGCGCGTTTCATGGGCCGTCAATGCAGGCTTCGATGCCACTTTTGGCTCCGCAGAACGAGCTTATGCGTATCGCAAGTGTCAATCAGATGATTCAGGGGGTTTCGAGTATTGCAGGTCCAGCCCTTGGTGGTGCGCTGCTTGTACTTTTGCCAATAAGCCAAATTTTATTCTTGGATGTTCTCGGTGCTGCAATTGCGATTTCTTTTTTGTTTTTTGTAAAATTCCCAAAAGAAGAAAAACAAAAATCACAAAACAGTGTGAAGCAAGTTCTGATCGAAATGGTAGATTGATGGCATGCACTTCGTGAAAATCGTGGAATTTTTTGGCTTTTCGTTTATGGTGTACTCTCATCGTTTTTTGTCATGCCAGTCGTTATTTTGCTTTCGCTCGTGATTAAAACACATTTTCATGGTGGTGAATTTGAAATTACTGTTTCTAATATTGCCTTTGCAATTGGAATGATTGCGGGAAGTATGCTTTTGTATATCAGAAACTTCAAAACGCACAAAGCCAAAATTGAGATGTGGTCGTACGCCTTTTTTGGTTCGTTTTTTATCATTTCTGGCTTGCTTCCAGAGAATTTTTTCTGGCCGTTCGCGATTATTATGGGAATTATTGGGGTGGTAATGTCTATCACACAATCCGCATCCATGGCACTTATGCAGGAAAAAATCCCACAAGAAAAACTTGGGCGCGTATTGTCGCTCTATATGGGACTTGCCAGTATTCCGTCAATTATCGGACTTTTGGTAGCTAATGATTTGATCAAAATTTTTGGTGGCGTCATGAATCTGATTATTTTTTCAGGAGTTGGATATGTTGTAGTGGCAATTTTGCTTATTTTCAATAGACCAGTACACGCGATGATTGCGGACGATATCGCTGCCGAAAGTAAAAATTCTCAAAAATCAGAATAATTCTGATTTTTATTTTTTGCTTGCAACTCGCCAAAAATCCGTATAATACAATGACCTTAAAAATTTTTGATTTTCTCTTATGGAATTATTTTGATATCCGATTTGGCTGGTAATTGGCTTTGCAGTGCTGATTCTCATTATGCTTGCGATGGATTTGGGTGTTTTCAATAAAAAAGCACACGAAATTTCCAACCGCGAAGCGCTCATTACCTCGATTATTTGGATTTCGCTTGCGATGGCGTTTTCTGGGCTTATTTGGGCAATTCATGGGCCGCAAGATTTTGCGAAATTTCAGGCGGCATATTGGGTAGAAAAAGCGCTTTCTGTCGATAATTTGTTTGTATTTATTTTGGTTTTTGGTTTTTTCAAAATTCCAAAAAAATATCAGCATGAGGTTTTGTTCTATGGTGTGCTTGGGGCGATTATTTTCCGCGCGATTTTTATTTTTGCGGGCGTTGGGATTATCGAATTAACACAAATTCCACAACACATTTTTTCACTTCCAGCTCAGCACGGACCACTCAATCCGATTATGCTCGGATTTGGAATTTTCCTTTTGTATTCTGGTATTAAGTCCTGGGGTGAAGAAAAAGAGGAAAAACCTGATATTTCGCACAGCTTCGGGTATCGCTTGGTGAATAAATTTTTCAAAGTTTCCAAAGATTTTGACGGCGACAAATTTTTCACGATTCAAAACGGCATCAAGATGGCGACGCCACTTTTCGTCGCACTGATCATCATCGAATTGATGGATGTGGTTTTCGCGATTGACTCGATTCCTGCGATTTTTTCTATCGCGCCGCACGATCCGTTCATTCTCTATACTTCCAATATTTTCGCAGTTCTCGGGCTTCGTTCATTGTATTTTTTGCTCGCCAATTCACTCAATTTGTTCTCCAAATTACATTACGGCCTCGCAATTATTCTCTCATTCATTGGGCTCAAAATGATTGTTGCGCCGTGGTATCACTTCGACATCATGTATTCGCTTGCGTTCATCGCGGCAACGCTCGTGGCGACGGTGATTTGGTCAATCTATTCCAATACGCATTCTAAAAAAACTCCTTTATAGGGAGTTTTTTGTTGAACTTTTTCCAAAAATTCATTATTGCAAATATTTGTAATAATATTTTCCTTTAAAATAAACCAAAAATCGATATTCGTTTTATTATTGCAATTTTTAGCATTAAGAAAAAATTTGCAAAATTCGCAAAAAATTAGATGTTTTCAAAAAATATTTTGTTTGTTTTTGAAAAATTTTTTATTTTTTGGTGCAAATATTAGTCACAAGATAATCTGAACATTGACATGAATGAAGATTTTTTATTATTTTTTCATAACCTTTGGTATTGGAATAATAATTTATTCAGCTTTCATTGGTGCACATATTTGGCGTGACATTGGTTTCAAAACAATCAGTATCCACTTCGCAGATATGTGTGCGATGCCAGTCTTTTATAAGCTCGTACCAAATGGGAGAGAACCATAAAATACAGAAAACAATAAACACTCAAAAACCCAATAAAAGCAATTTTAAAAGCTCTGTTAATATTTTTATGAACATCATGAAGAAATAATTCTAAATATATTAAATTATAAGAAAAGTTTTTAAAAATCAAAATTTTTTAACATTTTTTATCATTATCTTGATTCTATTTTCGTCATAGTAAAATTTGCTTGAAAAAAACATTTTTTCCCATATAATCGGGAAAATTTTTTAAAATTCTCATCAAATGAAACCAAAATCTATTCGAAATTTTTGTATTATTGCGCATATCGATCACGGAAAATCAACCTTGGCGGATCGTCTGATGGAAATTTCTGGAACAGTGGAAAAACGCGAAATGGAAGAGCAGAAGCTTGATTCCATGGACTTGGAACGTGAACGTGGGATTACAATCAAGTTGACGCCCGTGCGTATGGATTGGAAGGGGACGGAACTCAATCTGATTGACACTCCGGGGCATGTAGATTTTCAGTATGAAGTTTCGCGATCGCTTGCGTCGGTGGAAGGCGCGGTGCTCGTGGTGGATGCAACGCAGGGAATTGAGGCGCAGACGCTTTCCAATGTGTATTTGGCGATTGAAAATGAACTCGAAATTATTCCAGTTTTGAATAAAATTGACTTGCCGAGTGCTGATGTAGACAAGGTTTCTGAAGAAATTATTTCACTCTTGGGCTGCAAAAAAGAAGATATTCTCGCGGTTTCTGCCAAAACAGGCCTCAATGTTGAAACGGTTCTGGATGCCATCGTAGAGCGAATTCCTGAGCCGCGAAAACTTTCCAAAAATTCTGAAATTCTGCCACATGAAACAGCTGAAAATGACGCAGAAAGTGTGAAGGCATTGATTTTTGACTCTCAGTACGATATGTATAAGGGAGTTGTAGTCTATGTAAAGCTCTTTTCTGGTGAGATCAAAAAAGGCAGTAAACTTGAATTTATCAATACAGGTGCCAAAATCGAAGCACTTGAAGTAGGTTGCTTTAAGCCAAAATATTTCCCAACAGGCGTTTTGTATGAAGGTGAAATTGGCTACATCGTGACTGGCCTCAAATCCCTTCAGGATGCCCGCGTGGGTGACACTATTTTTGCTGGAAATCTAGAAAATAAACACGCGATTCAGGGGTTCAAATCTATTACGCCGTATATTTTTGCAGGAATTTATCCAGTAGAAACTGATGAATATCCAAAAATGAAGGACGCGATTGAAAAATTGCAGCTCAATGATTCGTCTCTCGTAGTCGAACACGAAGCATCACCAGCGCTTGGATATGGCTTCCGTGCAGGGTTTTTGGGGCTTTTGCATTTGGATATTGTCAAAGAACGACTTTGGCGTGAGCATGCGATGGATGTGATTATTACGAGCCCGCAAGTAACATACAAAGTACTCATTCCTGGTGACAAAAGTGCAGAATTTCCGCGATTACATCCAGAAACCATCGAGTTTGAAGGAAAAACTTGTACGTATCTCAATATTTCTAATCCAGAAGAATTACCAAAACCTGGAACATATATTCATATTGAGGAGCCGATTGCGCGCGTGGAGATGATTACGCCGAATGCGTATATTGGAAATCTCATGCAGTTGGCGCAGGAACGCCGTGGGATTTTCAAAAATCAGACATATCTGGATTCTGATCGTGTGATTTTACATTATGAAATCCCGATGTCAGAATTGGTGGGAGACTTTTATGATGACCTCAAAAGCCTTTCTTCCGGATATGCAAGCCTGCATTATGAGCCATTTGCGTACAAAATTGACGATATCGTAAAACTGGATATCAAGGTGGCTGGCGAAAATGTGGATGCTTTTTCTATGCTGGTGCATCGATCTCGCGGGCGCCATATCGGTGGAAAAATCTGTGAAAAACTCAAAGAATCGATTCCAAAGGCACAATTTGCGATTGCGATTCAGGCGGCGATTGGGAACGATATTATTGCCCGTGAAAATATTTCTGCACTGCGAAAAGATGTGACGGCGAAGCTCTACGGTGGTGACATCACGCGAAAGCGAAAATTGCTCGAAAAACAAAAAGAAGGAAAGAAAAAAATGAAACAATTCGGGAAAGTATCGATTCCATCAGAAACATTCGTAAATATTCTGAAAAAATAGAATTTGACAAAAATATAATTTTATTTATATTAACGATTGTGATTTTCTGCAAGAATTTTTTGTTGGGATTTCGCATTTTGATAAACTTTTTTCGAAAGGAAAAATATGGACGCTTTTGAGCGTGTCGATGCCTTTAATCGTTGTTTGGGCCAAGTTGAATCTGGAATTTGCTCGCATTGCGGTGAAGAATTTTTTGAACCCAGCGAACGAAATCCGTTGTTTGATTTGAGAGGTTCTTCTATTTCTGGATATTTGCTATTGGGCGAATCCCTCATGTGTGCGAATTGTATCGATGAGTTGGATCATGAATTTGCCGATACCTCTAACATTACTGGCGAAGAGTCGTTGGATGATTGGCTTGATCATGAAAATTTGGATGATCCAAGAAATTGACGATTCAGCGGCATCTCGCAAGAAACTTCTTATTTAAGGAGTTTCTTTTTTGCTTTATAAAAATAAAAATACTCATCAAATCCCAGTTTTTTAAAAAATACATTTTTTGAAAAAAATTTTGAAAAAATTAAATTCTGGTTAAACTATCTCAGTATAATAAACTTTTTCAAAAATATGCAAAAAATTTTCTCTCTCGCGCTTGCTATGATTTTACTGGCAAGTTGCCAAAATTCACAAACCATCAATACTGAAAAACCGCAAAATTCTGAAAATATTGCCGAACAAAATCCACAAGCAAAATGGAATGTTACAGAATTTTCGTATTCCAATTTGAGCGATTCAGAAAGCCAAGAATTCGTGAAAAAATCACTGCTTGATGCGGGAATTTCCGAAAAATCAATTGAGATTTTTTTGAAAAAAGTTCGCGAATACAATGCGGCGATTGGGCCAGATTTGCTTGTCAAAAATGGATTTCAGAGCGTGAAAAATATTTCGGAAATTCACTATGATAGTGCTAAAATTTCTGAAAACTGGCGAAAAAATTTTCCAATTTATCCAGGGAATAATTGTCGATTGACGGCGTTTGATTTTTTCGGAGATTTTATTCGCGTGAAAAATACAGAAAATCCCAATGATTCGGCACTTTTTACAGATCTGGATTCGATCAGTCACCAAACATCAAAAACGCTTTCTGATGCGGAAATCCAAAAATTTAAAACTTTTTATTCGGTGATTCAAACAACGGATTCTTCCAATCCTGATGAGCACGCGGCAAAAATTTTGGAATTTTGGAAAGAAAAGGGGATTGAATTTGCAAACAATGAAAGCCTCAAAGCATCACTTATTTCTGTGTTTTTCCACGATGTTTTCAGTCCGACGGAAAGCGAATTGTTGCTCGGACACACAGGAATTGCTGTTCCACTCACGAATGGTGAATATTTGTTCATCGAAAAATTGTCGTTTGAAGAACCATATCAGGCACTCAAATTTTCGAACAAAAATGATATAAGAAATTATCTCATGGCGAAGTACGATACGGAATGGAATCAGAAAAACTCGCCGCCAATTATTTTTGAAAATAATACTCATTGGAAATAAATTATGGAATTTTTTGAAATTTTTTTGAGTTACGCGCTCGATTTTGTCGTTCGCCATCAGACTTCACTTTTTATCGTGGGAATTGCTTTGGCGATAGAACTTTCGGCGCGATACTTTAAAAATAAAAATAAAAAAATTATTCTCGATCAGTACGGCGAGTCCGACAATCAGGAAAATGACGAATTTTATCTGCAATATTATCAGAAAAATCAGATTCTCGATTTTGTGCGCGTCATCAGCACGATGTTATGTATTTTTGCGCTTTTTGTCATCAATACGACGGTTGGGCTTGGATTTTTCTCGGTGGCGGTCGGTGCCTTTGTGATGGCGTTTAAGGATTATATTCTCTCGATTTTGGCGTTTTTTTTCGTGACGCCGAGCTATCCGATTGGGCTTACGGTTCGCGTTGGCGGCGTACAAGGGCAAATTATTTTTATCCGAATGCTTTCGGTTGGGATTATGGGAAAAAATGATCGCGGGGAAAATACGGGCGAGCTTTTCATTGTTCCGAGCCACAAATTCCTTTCGGATGTCGTTGCCAAAGAGGATTTACGGCCAGAAAGTATTTTTCAGGATCAGATCGAAATCCCGTACAATCCAGACAAATTTCGCGTAACTTTTTCAGAGTTTCTCGATGAATTGCGCATTTTTCTCAAGAGCAATTTTGTTGCCAAAACGACAAACAATGTTGGGAATTTTATCAGTTACACTGGCCACAAATACAAATTGGATTTTTATTTTTATGAAGACAAATACGCTGCGATTTTGGTAAAATTCGTGGGAAAACGCCGAGAAAATCAGGAAAAAAAGGAGATGATTATGAGATTTGTGGATCAATATATGACAGGCCGCGAAAAATAAAAAAATCTTGATTTTCCAGAAATTTTCGTATAATACAGGCACTTTCTAATTTTTTCATATGCAGAAAACTCTTATTCTTCTCAAACCAGATGCTGTTCAGAAATCACTTATTGGTCAGATTTTGACTCGCTTTGAACAGAAAGGTTACAAAGTAATTGGTCTCAAAATGATGCAAATGTCAGAAGAACTCGTAAATGAACACTACGATTTCCTTATGGATAAGCCATTTTTTCCTGGTATCAAATCTTACATGACTTCTTCTCCTATCGTAGCACTTGCGCTCGAAGGAACTGAAGTAATTAAGGGTGTTCGTATGCTTTGTGGCGCGACAAACCCTGCTGAAGCTGGACCTGGAACAATCCGTGGTGATTTTGCGAAAAATATCGACAACAACATCATCCACTCTTCAGACTCTGAAGAAACAGCCGCAAAAGAATTGGTTCGCTTCTTCAAGTCAGAAGAACTCTTTGACTACTCTCGTCCACTTCTTGGATAATTTCGAAAAATGAGATGTTTTTAGATAGGGCAAAAATTATTTATCGAATCAAAAATGAGACACTCCTTTGGGGTGTTTTTTTGAATGTAATTTCTAATCATATTGCTTTTTTGTAAAAATATATATAATTTTCTTGCTTTTTAAATTCATTCTATGTCATACAAAAATAATTATACTGACTATCCGAATAAAATCGGACTTTTTCTCAATGAGTCTGACGATGTCGTCTTGTCTTTTCCGTACAAAGATTGCGTTCTGGAAGCAGGAATGACAAAAGAGGATGCAAAACGCGAGAAAGAATATTTCTTGCATCAAACACGCGATGAGATGGATATTGCTACGCTCTTTGCACCAAAGGCCTTAACAAATTTCAAATATATCTCCGCAAATGCGGGGGGGGGCAAGATAGTGTATTAGAGAAAAATATCGAAAATCCTGATGACATAGAATTTTGGGATGAAAATGGAGAGCTCAAACAAAATCTCCTGATAAAAGGCAACAATCTCGTGGCGCTTCATTCGCTTGCAGAACGCCTCGCGGGCAAAGTGAAGCTCATCTACATTGATCCGCCGTATAATACGGGCAATGACGGTTTCAGCTATTTTGACCGATTCAATCACGCGAGTTGGCTGACATTTATGAAAAATCGACTGGAAGCCGCACGGGAACTCCTCAGAGATGATGGGGTGATTTTTGTACAGTGTGATGATAATGAGCAGGCGTATCTCAAAGTTTTGATGGATGAAATTTTTGAAAGAGAAAATTTCATATGAATGTTTATGTGGATGAAAACTTCCACACCACCTAGTTTATCAAGAAATATTCGAAAAAAATTAGAATATTTATTATGTTTTAAGAAGAATGAGATAGATAAGTTGAATGGCTGAATAGTAAGTTGATGAGATATGCCATTATTAAATACTTGAAATAAAATAATTACTCTAAATTTTCCACCAAATACGGTTAGGTTTAATATAAAGGATTGAATTTATAATATTTGATTAAAAGACAGAATTGAATTAGTTGAAAAATTAGAAATTTTAAATTGAGTCAATAAAAATAATTTAATCATCAAGTGACCTTTTAAATGGACACAAGAAACATTAAATAAAGAATTAAATAACTGAACTTTATTTATAATAAAATGAGAGAAATTTGCTATAAGATATGAAAGGTTGGGAGATAGAATAAAAGTACCATCGAACTTAATATCAAAAACAGAGTGTGATGTTTGAACTAATGAAGATGCAAAAAAAGAATTAACACTATTATTTGGGCATAATATCTTTGCTTATCCTAAACCTGAGAATTTAATTAAGTATATAATTGAGACTGCTACCAACCCCTGAGATATCGTCCTCGACTATCATCTTGGTTCTGGTACGACGGCGGCGGTCGCGCACAAGATGGGGCGTCGCTGGATCGGCGTGGAGCAGATGGACTATATTGATACCATTGCCAAAGAGCGCCTCAAAAAGGTGATTGCAGGCGAGCAAGGTGGGATTTCGAAAAATGTGAACTGGCATGGCGGGGGAGATTTTGTATATTTTGAGCTGAAAACTTTTAATGGATATTTTCTGGATGAGATAGAAAAAGCCACTAGTAAGGAAACGCTGAAAAAAATCTACAACGATATGAAGCGTTCTGCATTTCTCAAATTTTTCTTTGATCCTGATGATTTTGAAAATGAAGAATCTGAAAATGGGAAAAAGTATGCCCAGCTGACACTCGTGGAACAAAAAGAAAGGCTGAAAGGAGTACTGGATATGAATCATATTTATCTCAATGAAGGTAATTATGATGAGACAGTGCATACGATTTCTGAACTTGATAAATCCTTAACTGCAAAATTCTATGGCGAAAAATAATAAATCGAGTGTTGCGGAGATTTTGCAAAATTTTCTTTCTGAAAAATTAAAGAAAAATCCTGATTTGCAAAATTTTTTGGAAAAACCACTCCCAGAATACATTACAAAAAATCTTGCAGAAGATAAAACATTACGTCCGTATCAGGAAATAGCCGTGAAGACATTTATTTTCTTTTTTGAAAATAACGAACTGGAACAATGTCGTCAACTTTTGTTCAATATGGCAACAGGAACGGGAAAGACGCTTGTGATGGCCTGTTGTATCTTGTATCTCTATACCAAATGATACAAAAAATTTGTCTTTTTTGTATCGAGTGTGCAGATTTTGGATCAAGCGAAAAAGGGTTTCACAACGAAAAATTTTTGAAAATATTTGTTTAACAAAAATAAAATTATTCTGCCTAATGAGAACGGCGTGGAACAAAATGTTTTCATCAAAAAAGTTACGAGTTTTTCTGGTAATCTGGGAAGCAAAAATATAGAAATATTTTTTGATACGATTCAGGGGCTCTCAAGTAAAATCAATGAACCGCAGGAAAATACGATTGAACTCAGGGATTTTGAAAAAAATAAAATTGTCCTTTTGGCGGATGAGGCGCATCACCTGAATGCTGATACCAAAAAGTCAAAAGAAATAGAAAATGAAAAAACTTGGGAGCAAACCATCTGAAAAATTCTCCAATCAAATGAAAAAAATATTTTGCTTGAGTTCAGTGCCACGATAGAATATGAGCAGTCATCCATTCGTGAGAAATATCAGGACAAACTTCTTTATAGATACGATTTTGCGCAGTTTCGAGAAGATGGTTATTGTAAGGAAATTGGATTCTTGCACAGTCCCGTTACGCAGTCGGTTGACGATACAGTGCGACATGATGGCATTGATCCACAAAAGCGGCGAATGATTATCAATGCATTGGTTCTCTCTGAATACAGAAAAATTGTTTTTGAGAAAATTTTGCACAAAAAGGCAAATCCTCTCGTGTTGTTTAAGTCTGCAAAAAAGGAATCATCAAAAATTGATCGTGAGGAAGTGATTCGTATTATTGAAAATCTGAGCGTTGATGATTTGAACTATCTTGAAGAAATGACCATCAAGACTGTTGAAAATCCTGACTATACAGTGATTGATGGAATGTTTGACTTTTTTCAAAATTACCAAATATCAAAACAAGAATTGATTATTCGTATTCGAAACGCTTTTCGACCAGAATGTATGATTATCTATAATAGTTCTGAAAAGGCGAGTGCTGATTCCAATTCTACAAAAAATAAAAAAGATAATATCATCAATTCTCTTGCTAATTTGGATGATCAAAATTCTAAAATTCGTGCGGTTTTCATTGTACAAGCACTCAAAGAGGGATGGGATGTTCTTTCATTGTATGATTTGGTGCATTTTGATCTCAATGGCGACAAAAAGGTACAACCTTCAGATATACAGTTGGTGGGACGAGGTGCCCGATATTTTCCGTTTACACTTCCAGAAAATACCAATGAACAAGATGAGATGCAAATGTGACTCTTTAAAATACAAGAAAATCATCCATTCAAGAGAAAATTCAGTTCATCAAGCTATACTGAGAGCCATCTTGCAATTCTTGAAACTTTTTATTATCATTTCATCGAGCAGAAAAATTTTTTTGAAAAACTGCGAACATCTCTGATGATGGAAGGGGTGATTGCGCCTGAACAAAACCTTCGCGAACTTCGACTAAAAAATATTTTTAAAGAATCAGAAACATATAAACGCGGTTTTGTTCTTTTGAATAGACGCGAAGAACGAAGCAAGAATTTAAGTGATGATGAAATTCAGGAGGCATTTTATCGTCCTTTGGAGATACGCAATTATCAAATGATTACTCGCGTATTGTCTGATGCTCAGAAAAATAGAGAAATTGATAGCAAAAATGCTGATGTGTTACGCTTAACGGCAAAATACGGCTTTAATATTTGGCTCGTAAAATGGGCGTTATATTATTATCAAAACAAATTTTTTCGATTTGAAAATCTCAAAAAACATATTCGCGAATTAAGGAGCATTGATCATTTTATTGCAGAATTTCTTGAAAAATATGAGATTCAATATTATTTTTCCAATAAAAAAATTTCTGATTGTTCGGCGCGAGAGCGTGTAAATGTCTTGCTATATGGAATTTTACCAGAAATCGAAAAAGCCATCAATACAGTTATTCCAAAAATGATTGGGAGTCAAGAGTTTTATCCGCACAGTATCAATCGTATTTTTGAAGCTCAAAAAACGATATATGTCGGCGAGGGCAATGAGCGTGCAAACGGACAAATAAAAAATCCAAATCCTGATTTGGCATTTGATTTGAGCGAGGCGAATTGGTATTCGCACAACGAAAATTATGGAACGACGGATGAGAAAAAGTTTGTAAAATTTATTGCATGAAAAATTGGTCGTCTAAAAGACAAATATAAAAATTCAGAAATTTTTCTCGTGAGAAATGAACTTGATTTTTCAATTTATTCATTTGACAACGGGGAAAGATTTTCACCAGATTTTGTCCTATTTATCAATGATTTTGATTCAAAAACACTTTTTTATCAGTGCTTGTTTGAAGTTAAATGAGCTCATCTAAGGGGTTTTGATGCTTGGAAAGAAAAAACACTTCTTGAATTGGAAGAAAAGGGGAAAATCTCATTTGAAAGCGATAATGAGGCATATCAGAAATATCTTGCGAGCATTGCATCTGATAATTTTCAGCAAATCAAAAACATATGATTTTGATTTTATACAGCCAATTCGTCAAATACTCATGAAGATACAGAATATTCTTTTATGCGTGAATTCGAGGATAAATTGCTATAAAATAAAATACCCGAATCGGGTATTTTATTTTTGAAGTTTATAGATAAACGCGGGTGGGAAATTGATGAGTTCGAACGAAAGTTTAATTTTTTCGCCAAAAATTTTTTCAATCGCATTTTTGTTCGTGAGAAAATATTGGTATTGCAAAAAAATTCCGTTTTCTTTCAAAATTGTGCGAGAGTTGCTCACGATTGATTCCAAAAGATTTTTCGGCAAACTCGCGAACGGAAGTGTCGAAACGACGGCGTCAACCTCTTTTTCCATTACATAATCAAAAATTTTTTCCGCAGAATCGTTGATATATACCAGTCGAGAATCGTGAATTTGTTCCGCATATTTGTTGCATTTTTCGTCAATTTCAAAAACATACAATTTGGAATTTGGCGATATTTTTCGCAAAATTTGCTTCACAAAAACCGCTTTTCCGCTGCCGTATTGCACAATCGTCAAATCGCGCGAAAAATCGATATTTGAAATCATTTTTTGAATCAAAAATCGCGAACTTTGTCCAACCATGCCCTTTGTTTTGAAGTTTTTGAAAATTTTGGAAAGCATACTATTTTTTAGAAGTCGGCATTATATTCTAGAAAAACGAAAAAGCAAAATATTTTTGTATTTTGAAAAAAATCGATATACTACCACAAATTTTTTTAAATTATGAAAACTTTTTCCAACCTTCTTGTGCTCGCGGTAGCACTGGAGCATTTTTATATTTTGTACATCGAAATGTTTGCTTGGATGACGCTCGGTCGGAAAATTTTTCGTGGCGCGCTTGAAGACGAACTTTTTGAAAAAACACGAGGACTCGCCGCCAATCAAGGCTTGTACAACGGATTTCTCGCTGCGGGACTTATTTGGTCATTTTTCATTGCTGACCCAGAATGGTCGTTCAATGTTCAGATTTTTTTCCTTTCGTGCGTAATTATTGCGGCAATTTTTGGCGCTGTTCGCTCGTCAAAAAGCATTCTTTTCAAACAAGGATTCCCTGCGATTTTCGCGATTATAGTCGTACTTTTGGCTCATTATGCGCAGTTCTAATAATTATTCTACATCGCTGTTTTGTGTTCTGGCTGATCCTCGTGAAACGCGTCGCGTGGATACTTTTTTGTCAGCACTTTTTCCAGAAAAATCTCGTAGTTATTTGCAGAAAATGATTGAGGAAGGAAAAATTTTTTGCAATGGCGAAAATTTTACCAAAAATAAAAAAATTTATCGTGGCGATGAGATTCGCATCGAGTGGAAAATTGAACAAATGGAACTTTTGCCAGAAAATATTGATATTGATATTATTTTTGAAAACGACGATTTTGCGATTATTAACAAAGATGCGGGCATCAATACGCACCCAACGCCAGGCGAGGAAGGTCGCAAGGGAACGCTTGTAAATGCGCTTTTGTATCACTTTAAAAACCTTGGCATTCGCACCGATGAAATCGAGAAAAAATCGATTATCAACGGCGTGGAGCGTCCTGGGATTGTGCATCGTCTCGACAAGGATACGAGCGGGCTGATTATTATCGCAAAAAATGATAAAGCCATGCACGCACTGCAACTCAAAATTGAAAAACGAACTATCAAAAAAACATATCTAGCACTCCTAAACGGGATTCTGAAAGATGAGGAGGGCTATATTGAGTCGTTCATCGGGCGTGATCCGCGCGATCGCAAGCGGATGTCGACGATTGATCCAGTCAATCCAAAACTCGCCAAAACCAAATTTTATAATCGCGGGATTTTTCATGACAAATATACGCTTGTGGAGGTGGATTTGCTCACGGGGCGAACACATCAGATTCGCGTACATCTCGCGTCCATTGGATTTCCGATTTTGGGCGACAAAATCTATGGAAATGAAAAAGCGAATCGCGAAGTGCTTGAAAAATTTGGACTCAATCGTCAGTGGCTTCACGCGCATCGACTCGAATTTACGCTTTTTGGGAAAGAATATATTTTTGAAGCGCCCCTCAAAGACGATCTTAAAAAATGTTTATAACAATGCCTTTTATTCGATTTTTCTGATATGAAATATCATTTTTTGCTTTCGGAAGAGGATTTCTCATCATTTTGGGAAATATTTTGTTTTGAGGAAATTGGATATTGCACATCGTCATTGCATCAACATTTTTCTCTGCGGGGATTATTTCTTTTTTGCGAACAGGAAATATAAAACTTCTCGAAAAAATTCCCGCCTCAAAAAACTTTTTCAAATATGATGCTCTCGAGCAATATGCTATTTTTCTCGTAATGTTCGGATTTTTTTATAATGTCTTGCTATCGAATTTTTTGAGAAAATTTTTCTATTTTTGGATAATTTTTCTCTCGTTAAAATCAAAAAAATCATTGCTATTTTCAGAAAAATTCATATAATTTGCACCATTATGACGATTCATACCGACCGACTTCGAGAGGCGATGCGCGCCATCGCAAACGAAATTATTCTCGATCATTCTCGCAATTTTGAACACGACCACGGGATTATTGCGCTCGTTGATGTGGTGCTTTCCGCAGACAAATCGTATGCGGATTTTATGGTTTTCGGACAGGGCGACAATAAGGAATTGCTGCATTTTCTCGCGCCGATTGCCAAGACGATTCATGCCAAGATTTCCAAGGATTTGTGACTGAGAAAAACGCCGCGAATTCGCTTTCGCGTAGCCAAAAATCAAGAACCGAAAAAAAATATTCTTGATACTATCCGCGAACTTGACGAACAATATGGACTTTCTCAATAAAATTAAACAAAAATTTTTCAAAAAAAGAAAAAATACATTTCACGAGCAAGTACAGCAAGAAAAAAAGCAAAAATACCTCTTCCGAAGCGACGAAGAGGATGTTTATGTGGCCAAACGCGGTATGCGAAAAACTCTTTTAGGAAAGGAAAAACGCAAAAATCTCAATCCCGCGTATTCGACATTTTTCCAAAAATCAGTCGAAAAAATCGTGGGCGATCGTGATTTGAAACACTTCATGGCGATTATCGGGGCGATTTTGATTATGCTGGTTGTTTATATCGTGACTTTTTCGCCGTATTTTAAAATCAGTGCGACCAAAGTTCTCATCGAACCGATGACCGACGGCGTGGATCTTTCAATTGTTCAGCGCTCGGCGGAAGTGGCGTACGGACAAAGCATTTTCACACTCAACGAAGATACAATTGCCAAAAATATCAAAGATAATCTCAAAAATACCGAGATGATTCGTATCGAGCGACTCTTGCCGAATGGAATCAAAATCCTTGTGAAAAGTCTTCCGATTCAGTTCGACGCGACGATTTTTGGCGTGGAAAATAAGCGATTTGGTGTTTCGAGTAATGGCGTACTCGTGCCGATTGCAGATATGACGACGACAGAATTTTCTCGACACTTACAGTTGGTTTCAAGTGAATTACAGGCAGAATTATTTTTTGGGTACAAAAAAGTGATTTCCGATCGTTCAATGTTCGTGATTACAAAAATTTTTGAACTTTTTGAAAAAGAATGGCCGGATTTTACCGTGGCATCGGCGAATTATTTTGTTGTGGAAAATGAGCTTCATATCGTGCTCGAATCTAATACAAAAATTATTTTTGCTTTGCAGGGCGAAGTTGGGGCGACGGGAAACGATTTTTCAAAAAATCTCCTCGAGCAACTCGTAACGCTTCAAACGTACATCAATTCCAATAACACGAATCGAACAGGACTTCTCAATGGTTCAACAATGTATCTCGATGTGCGTGTGCCTGGGAAAATTTTTAGTTGCCCAGATTCTCTGAATTGTAAGCAAAATCTTATCAGTGTGTATGGTCGCGTGTATGAATAAAATTTGGAAAAAATACGAACACGCGCTGGATTATATCGAAAGTGAATATGGCGGCAGAAAAATCGAACTCGACTACGAAACGCCCTTTCAATTGCTTTGTGCGGTGATTTTGTCCGCGCAGACGACCGACAAACAAGTCAATCGCGTGACGCCACCGCTTTTTGAACGTGTCAAAAATCCGAGCGATATGTATCGGATTTCGCTCGAAGAAATCGAAAATTATTTGCGATATATCAATTTTTTTCGAAATAAATCGCGATATATTTGGGAAACTGGAAAAATTCTCGCTGAAAAATACAACGAGCAAATTCCGAATGATCTCAAAACATTGCAAACACTTCCTGGCGTTGGCATAAAAACCGCGAAAGTCGTGATGAATGTGCTCTACGATGCGTCGCTTGTGGCGGTGGATACGCATATTCATCGTGTCTCTAACAGGCTTGGTCTCGTGACAACCAAAACACCACTCGAAACCGACAAAGAACTGGAAAAAATTCTACCAGAAAAAATCAAGAAAAAAATCCACCATCCAATGG
>JABCOP020000033.1 GCA_013332525.2 Candidatus Altimarinota bacterium | reverse complement strand
GTAGTATAATTATATTTTTTTTATTGTAAAATGTTTATGCACTTAGATGCTTATAATATTTTCGGAGGATTTTGAAAAGTAATTTCTGGGAGAGAAATGAGAATTTTTGGATCAATTCCTAGTTCTTTTTCATAAATCACTTCTGAGCCACCAAAGAGTCAATCGTGAAAATCGTATCACATTTTTTCGACATATTTTTTGACAATTTCTTCATTTTTCCCCTCGATTTCGATATATGGCGCCAATCCTGGCCAAGTATCGATACAAATTTCAATTTCGTTATTTTTCCATATTTCTCGATAATTTTCTTGTGTAGAAGTATTTTTTAGTCCTGTTTTTTCTAAAATTTTTGCGGCGACATCAAAATCATCTACGATAATTTCATACTCTTCCACACCATCAATTGAATCATTGTGAATGCATTTGTATGTCATAGTAATTTTATCGGATTCTTGGCGAATGCTAAACCATTCATTTTTTTCCGTGGTGATGGGATGAAAGGTTTTACGAATCATGAGAAATTCGTCCGTTGTACAAGCAAGTCCCATAGATTTGCATTTTTCGCGAACTTGATTCTTATCAATTTTAATAAATTTAATTTCGAATTCTTGAGACATTTTAAGTATTTATGAAATAATGAGTCACATTGAAAAAATATTGCATTTTTCTCACATTA
The DNA here is from genome assembly GCA_013332525.2 of Candidatus Altimarinota bacterium. GTDB lineage: Bacteria > Patescibacteriota > Gracilibacteria > BD1-5 > UBA2023 > GN02-873. Next base: position 11,367 of record JABCOP020000033.1, on the reverse strand, counting down.
TCAAAATAGTCATGAAAGTCAATCAAAAAATTTTCAAAAAATAAAACCCCCAAAAATTTTGAGTTCTCGATCTTTCCATACTAGGAGTTCATCCGAGAGCATAAGCACGTGAGTCTTAATATATTATTCTTTTATCCATTTAATTTTTAAAGCTTGTTCTATATCGATTCATAGGACATGTGCATTAACAAAAGCCATTCAGATAACGTCTGCCAATTCTTTGGCAAGCTCATCTTTTGCTATATTGTCATCAATAAATTTTTCTGGTCTTGATTTTCGTTCAAAAATAAGCTTTGCTTGTGCAAATTCTCCAACTTCTTCAATAAGTTTTGAAAAAGCAAAATCCCTATCGATGGTAACTCCAAATTTTTCTCCATAATTAAGAGCATTTTGTACAATTTTTGTATATGTAGACTGGAATGAGTTCATGTTATATTTTTGTAAAAGAATAAATCGGAGTGTTGATATCATATATGACATATTTTAGATATACAAAAAACAAAAAAAAGTCAATCAAAACATTTTTTAAAAAAATAAAACCCCCAAAAATTTTGAGAGTTTTATGAGAAATTATTTTTCCTCTTCTACATCAGCATCTACCGTTCCGTCGTCATTTTTCTGTTCGCTTGTTGCATTTGCATCAGCTGACGGTTGAGCATAAATCGCCTGACCAATTTTCATCATAATATCAGAAAGTGTCTTTGTTGCTTCCTCAATGTCTTCTTTTGAAGAATTAGTATCCGCGAGAACTTGCTTCAAGCGATCAATTGCAGATTTTGCCGTTTCACCATCCTTTTCGTCATATTTTCCTTTGTTGTCTTCAAGTGTTTTTTCTGACTGATACACGAGAGAGTCAGCATGATTGCGAGCCTCGATAGATTCTTTCTTTTTCTTGTCAGCTTCGCGATTTGCTTCTGCTTCTTTCACGAGCTTTTCGATTTCATCGTCGCTCATTCCAGTATTTCCTTGAACCGTAATTTTTTGTTCTTTTCCAGTTCCTTTATCTTTCGCTGTTACATGAAGCACACCAGACGCATCAATATCAAAAGTCACTTCAATCTGAGGAATTCCGCGAGGAGCTGGGGCAATTCCTGACAAAATAAATCGTCCGAGAGATTTGTTATCAGCCGCCATTTCGCGTTCACCCTGCAAAATGTGGATTTCTACGCTATCTTGATTGTCGGCCGCAGTAGAGTATACCTGAGATTTTGAAGTTGGGATAGTGGTATTGCGTTCAATCATGCGAGTCATCACGCCACCCAAAGTTTCGATACCGAGAGAAAGTGGAGTCACATCAAGAAGCAAAACATCTTTCACATCACCCTGAATAATACCAGCCTGAATGGCAGCACCGAGTGCTACTGCTTCGTCTGGATGCACGCTTTCATTTGGTTTTTTTCCAAAGAATTGTTCCACTTTTTGTTTTACAAGCGGTACGCGAGTTGATCCACCAACGAGAATTACTTCGTTAATCTGAGAAGCCTGAAGTCCAGCATCTTTCAGAACTTTTTTACAAGGTTCAATAGAGCGTTCTACAAGCGGAGCAATGAGTTCTTCAAATTTTGCGCGAGTGAGTGTGATGTTAAGATTTGAAGGTACACCGTCATTCATCGCAATGAATGGTTCATTGATTTCTGTCTGAGTTGATGCAGAAAGTTCGATTTTTGCCTTTTCAGACGCACTACGAACACGCTGAACCGCCATCGCATCGTTCATAAGGTCAATTCCAGTTTCTTTTTTGAATTCTGCCATTACATATTCAAAAATTGCCTGATCAAAGTCATCACCACCGAGTTTTGTATCACCATTTGTCGCCAAAACTTCAAATGTTCCTTCTGAACCAATTTCAAGAATAGAGATATCGAATGTACCACCACCAAAGTCGTACACAGCAATTTTTTGGTCCTTATTTTTGTCAGCACCATAGGCAAGAGCCGCAGCTGTTGGTTCATTCACAATTCGTTTTACATCAAGGCCAGCAATTTTACCAGCATTGATAGTAGCTTGACGCTCAGAATCATTGAAGTATGCAGGAACGGTAATCACTGCTTCAGTTACTTTCTGACCAAGATATTTTTCCGCATCAGCTTTGAGTTTTTCAAGAACTTTTGCAGAAATTTCTTCTGGACGAACTGGTTTTCCGTCCCATTCAATCATTGCAGCACCATCAGCGCCTTCCACGACATTGAACGGAACATTTTTGATTTCATTTTTTACTTCACTAAATTTTCGTCCGATGAATCGTTTTGCAGAATAAATTGTTTTCAATGGATTCGTCACCGCCTGGCGACGAGCTGGCATTCCGACAATGGTTTCACCATCTTTTTTGAGAGCAACTACAGACGGAGTAGTGTTACCACCTTCGGCGTTCGGAATAATTTTTGCCTGACCACCTTCCATAAAGGCAACAGCAGAGTTGGTTGTACCCAAGTCGATTCCAATAATTTTTGACATAAGTTGAAAGTTAAGGATAATTACATTTGAGTGAAAAATTACAAGAGTGAAATTTTTCAACAAAAGCATTCTATCATTTTTTATTTTTTTGTCAAAACTTTTTTAGCACTTTTTTATATTGAGTGCTAATTTTAAAAAATTATCTCAATTTTTTGGCTTAAAATAAATAAAATAAAAATTTCCCCAATTGAGAAAAAATTTTTTGAACTGGAAAAATTTGGCATTTTTTGAAAAAAACATATAATTTGAGTACTAATTTTTTATTATGATTCGCACTATTATTTCTCTTTTTCTCGTTATGATGACACTTGCAAGTTGTGGCACCAACAATGCCACCAACAATGAAAATGTTTCTGCAATGCAAAATATCTCGAATTCTGTAGAAAAAAATTTTGTCTATGTTGATGTTCGTACGGACGAAGAATGGGCCGAAGGGCATGTGGATGGCGCAATTCATGTGACGCTCGCAGACATAGAGGCTGGAAAAACAGAAATGCTTCCAAAAGATACAGAACTTCGTGTTTATTGTCGTAGTGGTCGTCGTGCTGGTCAGGCGATTGAAGTGCTTCAAAAGCAAGGCTTTTCCAATATGGTGAACGCTGGTGGAATGAAGGATTTGCAAGACGTTACTATCGTACAATAAAAATCTCCCAAAAGGAGATTTTTTAGATTTTTGAAAGTGTTTTATTGACAACATTTTGTACAAAAGGAACCAATTTTTTAGTTCAATCATATCATACTTATCAAAATCATATGTGTCACAATATGTGCAATCATAACTATTTCAAGTCCATTTTTGTAATACAGATATCCAAAAATCAATCCAGGGATAAAATTTCCAAAAATTGTGTAAAAAATGATAATCATACTAAGCTCTCAAACAAGCAATTTCATCATTGGTAAATGTCCAATTCCAAAAACAAGTGAAGAAATAATGATAGCAGAGCCAAAAATCCAAATATTTTTCTTTTTAAAAATTTTGTAAAAAATCCAAGCTAAAAGTGTCATCGATCCAAAACGAATCAGGATTTCTTCAAGAATTCATCAATAAAAAATTCTAGAAATGACAGGCATCTCATTATTTGCAAAAAGAACTTCTGGAAGATGAGGAGCCATCAATATGCTAAAAAAGTGTATAAAAAATCCCGCAAAAATCCCAGCTCAAACCCCGATGAGTATAGATTTTTTCCAATTTGTTTTTGGCTCATTTTTTCCAAGAATTTTTTCGAAAATAGGGAGTTTTAGTCCCATTTTATCATACAAAATAACTCAAACAGTTGTTGCAATAGTGAGCAAAATTGTAGGATTTATCATCAAAAGAAGGCTCATTTGCCATTTTTCAAATCAGGCTAATTTTTCTGCTGGAATAATTTTTTCAAGATGAAAATCTACAGTAAAAATTGATAAAATTCACAAAAATCCCAAGAAAAATATCAAAAACCAAAGCTTCTTTTTTGAAAATTTCATACTTGTTTAAAAAGATAGCATCATTGTAAAGAAAGCCAAAAAAAAATCAAATATTTCCGATTTTGGTATTTTTCTTTGAATTTTTCAAAAATTTTGTATAATGAAAAAAATTATTTTTTATGGCTCAACTTTCTCGAGAAGAATTTACTGACAAGGTTCAGGATTACATCAAACGCATCAATCAAATCGCTGAAGAACAGGGATATAGTGTGATGATGGCGTATTATATCGCGGGCGACCAGCGAACGCCGGACGATTTTATCATCGATTGGCGAAATATGGCGCTCAATGACAATTTGTACGCGTTGTCGCGTTGGACGCAGGATGTGATGAATAATTTTGATGACGACGCGGACGACGATTTTCCCTTCCGCAAGCCACCAATGAATTTTTAATTTTTAAATTTTCGAATTATGTCATTCTTCCTTTTCAAAAAAAATTTTTTTGACACAACGATTGAAATTCTTTCGTTGCTCATTTTGATCGGACTTTGGATGTTTGTAATCTATAATTTTGGAAATTTTCCAGAAATGCTTCCGCCAGGCATGGAAGTGACCAAATATACCACTCCAGCGCACAAAAATATTTTGTGGTTTTTGATGGGCATCGCTACTTTTTCATATTTGCTGATTACGGGGCTGGATATTGGATTCAGTAAAATGAATCTTGAAACTCCAGAAAAAGAAAAGCAATTTCAGCTTGGTATGCGAATTGCTCGTGTGACCAAACTCCTTTTGCAGATTATGTTTGTGGGATTGATTGCGTATATGATTGGTGCGTTCTAAAATTTGCACCGACAACTTTTATGTGCTAAAAATTTTGCTTTTTAGAAAATTTTTTATACAATGCAGAACTGAAAATGAAAATTTTTCAGTTTTTTTAAAAATCCAAAATATGGCAAAAGAATTTTATGAAATTCTCGAAATCTCAGAAACAGCGACAGAAACGGAAATAAAGAAGGCATATCGAAAAAAAGCGATGGAATTTCATCCCGACAGAAATCCTGGAAATGCTGAAGCAGAAGCAAAATTTAAAAAAATTAACGAAGCATACGCAACGCTTTCTGATCCGCAGAAAAAAGCGAATTATGATCGATTTGGTTCTGCTGATGGTATGGGTGGATTCGGTGGCTTTGGTGGCGGATTTCAGGGCGGTTTTGATCCGAGTGATTTGGGCGATATTTTTTCATCATTTTTTGGTGGCGGATTTGGTGGCGGCACTCGTCGTCATCGCGCTGATGTGGGTGAAGATATCGAGATTCGTATGAAAATTTCGCTCGAAGATGCGATTCGCGGCGTAACGCGAAAAGTAGAATTTGAACGAAATATTTCGTGTGAAACTTGTCATGGAAAGGGTGGCGACACCGAAAAGTGTTCGCATTGTAATGGCTCTGGACAGGTCCGTGAGCGTATGCAAACGGTTTTTGGCGTGATGGAGCAAACGCGAACTTGTAGCGAATGTCGTGGTACTGGAGAAAAAATCATTCACGAATGTGCCACTTGTCACGGAAGCGGGAAAATTTCAGAAAAAGCAGAAAAAGTGGTTGAAATTCCTCGTGGCATCGAGGATGGAATGAGTGTCAAGATTCGTGATGAAGGGCATCGTGGTCGCGACGGAAATGGTGATTTGTATATTACTTTTTCTGTTCCCAATGAGGAAGGTGGCTTGACTCGTCAGGGAACCAATCTTCATTATAATGTAGAAATTTCGCCAGCTGAGGCGGCACTTGGTGCCAAGCGAACGATTGTGATTCCAATTCTCGGGAAAAAAGAACTCAATATCCGCGCTGGGACGCAGCCAAATGAAGAAATTATTTTCAAGGGCGAAGGATTGCAGAGCCTGGAATATCACTCAAAAGCTGGAAATCTCATCGTACATCTGGTGGTGGACATTCCAAAACGATTGACTGCTGATCAGAAAAAACTCTATGAAGCGCTTCTTATCGCAGAAGGCGGAAAACCCAAAAAAGGTTGGCTCGAAGAATTATTTGGTTAAAAAATAAAAATCCTCGAAAGAGGATTTTTTAGTCGTTTTGAAGTGCTGCGAACCATTCTTTGTCTTCGTCGGTCCAACTTTCAAATGGATGTTGAGAAAAAGAATTATTAGTGATTTTTTTGAGTTTGGTGGTTTCTTTTCCGAGAAATGCGGGTGTTTTGAATTTGTCATCAACATTTTTGAGTTCAATATCCGCGAGCACCACACCTTCATTTTTCCCTTGATATTCATCAATATCCCAATATTTACCATCATTATGCAGGTATCGTCGCCGCATTTTGATGACTTCTGGATGACCGATCATGATATAGAGCGCCACATGCGGCGGCACATCCCACTCGTATTCGTCGCGAATATTGGGTTCGTTTTTTCCGCTTTTTTGCACGACTTTGAAAGCAAACGAACCAGTTTGTTTGCCAGTTTGCAGATTTTCGATGATCCGAACGCGCAGCTTGTTACCTTCGCCACGATGAATGGTTGTTTGCGTGATTTTCTCTGCTGGAAGGGAATCTTTGATTTTGATCCAGTCGGGGTGGTCGGTCTTGACCACAAATTGTCTTTCGATTTCTTGAGCCATAAAATTTTTTAATCCCACAAATTTTAGCACAATATTTTTTCAAACGCAAATATTTTTCACAAAAAATGGTGAATTTGTCAAAAAGTCAAATTCAGCGCAGTTTTTTCTTGTGTGGGCAAAATTTTGACAAATAATAAAAATTCTTATACTAAAAATATACAACAAAAATATTTTGTTTTTTACAATTTACGATTATGAAAAAACTCATTATCATTTTCCTGACAATTTCCCTCTTTTCTTGCGGAAATAATTCCGCACAACATACAGAAAATCCGAAAGTGGAAACTGAAAAAAATAAGAAATATTCAAACCTTGAAAGAAACACATGTTAAAAGATTATTTAAGTATATATCTTGAATGAATAATCGGCAGATATTCCTCAATTTTTATTTGACATATAAGAAAAATTATTATAATAAAAGTGTGATGGCCATCACAAGGTACTCTTATTATTTTTATTTTCTATCTTTGCGGTTATAAAAAACTTTTTTCTTTTGCAATAACCACAATAATTATAAGCTTGTCTTTTATTAATAGTGCTTTTGCTAATGAAAACAAGCAAGAATTCATTAGAGTTACTCCCTCTCTTTCCTTCACGAATTGGTTTCGTAATGTAACCACGAGTTATGATATATCGTATTTATTTAGATTCGGCTTACAAAGTGATAGATCTTATTATATAGAGTGACCGAGTGTTTGTTTTGATACCGATCCAATTATGGATGGTAATCCAAGCACAGGTAGTGCTTTCCTCATAACTCTGATAAAAACCTCTTGATTTGGTTGATCTCAATGAGAGAGAACTTTGTACGGAAATGGATGATTTCAGACGGTTAAGTGGGATAATGTAGGATCATGAAATTATAAAATTCGGCTTGAAAGAGGCAAGTGAAGATATTATGATTATACATATTTTTCTGATGACTCTGCGCGTCTTTATAACTGTAATTAAGCATGTTTTATATTGATACAAATGTATGTTTCTTGATTGGTGTGCTCTTGTATGTTTATTTTTTGCATTCTTGGAAGAAGCAAAATGCACCTCTCAAGACAATAATTTGGTTTTCGCTTCTCTATCTCTATATTCTTCTCTTGGTTAGTGTAACCTTTTTTCCAGTCGCACTCTCGTTTGATCAGGAAAAAGTGTTGGGTCAGTGGAATTTGTTTGGCTTTTGGTATGACATGCAGCATTATATCGCTCGTGGAATGTATATTGTACCTCTCAAACAAACCGTCGGTAACCTGATATTACTGAGTCCATTGGGATTTTTATTGCCGATGATATATTGATATCCAAAAAATTTCGCAAACGCGTTTGGGGTCGGATTCGTCGTGGCTTTTGGAATCGAATTTTTGCAATTATTTTTGATGATTATCTTGCCAGGAAGTTACAGAATATTTGATGTGGACGACTTGTGGCTCAATACACTCGGCTTTGTAATTGGATTTTTTCTTTACAAAATATTCGTGTGATTATTTCCAAAAATTTCTCAAAAAATCAAACCAGAATAATTTGAGACTTGCCTTAAAAATCTTCAACACAGTGCGCTGAACTTGAGATTCGTAACAGTTGATATGGGAGTTCAGTGAAATATATATGGAAGAATCTGATACTGGTAGCAGCCACTACTTTATTAATATTATATGCGTATGACAAAAAGACAATCTTTATAATTCTTTTTATTATTTTATTGGTCTTGATAATTTCGGGCTTTGTTGTATTTTTATGGGTGCGAACACCCGTGATTGGATAAAAATAACGATGTATCGAGTTCATCTAAGTTTTTATAAATTTCCCGAATCCATACAATCTCCGCTTTGGAGATTGTATTTGTTTATTTCTCAAAATAAAGACTTGCTTTTTTAAAAAAATATGTATAATACAGCAGGTTTCGAGCCGATGGGCTCGTTTTTGTTATTGCTCAAAAATCAGAAAAGTTATCAGTAGTGAGGTGAGAAAATTTTTCTCTTCTGATTACTGATTGCTCTGTGCTGATTACCATTTTTTTAAATTATTTTTTTATGACAACTTATCGAAATATTGCGATTATCGCGCACGTAGACCACGGGAAAACAACGCTTGTGGACGCGCTTCTCAAGCAGTCTGGAACATTTCGTGACAACGAAGATGTGGGGACGGGAATTATGGATTCCAACGATCAGGAAAAAGAGCGCGGAATCACGATTTATGCCAAAAATACGGCTGTAACTTATAAGGATACAAAAATTAATATCGTGGATACTCCAGGGCACGCGGACTTTGGTTCTGAAGTGGAGCGTGTTTTGCGTATGGTGGATAGCGTGTGTCTTGTGGTAGATGCCTACGAAGGCCCAATGCCTCAGACAAAATTTGTTTTGAAAAAAGCACTTGAACTCGGTCTCAATCCGCTCGTTGTAATCAATAAAATTGACAAACCAACGGCTCGCCCAGATGAAGTGATTGATATGCTTTTTGATCTCTTTATTCAGCTTGGTGCCACTGATGAACAGGCCAATATTATTGACGGTCGAATCGTCTACACGATTGCGCGTGATGGTATCGCTAAGACAGATCTTTCTGATACATCCGACAATATTTATCCACTTTTTGATACAATTCTTGCCAAAGTAGATGAAGCATCAAATGACACGACAAAACCATTTAAAATGCAGATTGCAAGCCTTGCGTATGACAATTATGTTGGGCGTATGGGTATCGGTCGTGTATACGAAGGAAAGGTAAAAGTCGGCGAAACGGTGACAATTATCGGAAATGACGGAACTCGTCGTACTGGGAAAATTTCCAAAGTATACACTTCTATGGGTCTCAAAAAAATTGAAGTTCCAGAAGGGGAAGCTGGTGATATTATCACTATCGCGGGAATCCCAGATATTTATGTAGGTGAAACTATCGTTGCGGATCCAAATGCAGAACCAATGCCAGCCATCACAATTGATGAGCCAACTTTGACAATGGAATTTTTGGTGAATGACTCTCCATTTGCTGGAAAAGAAGGAAAATTCGTAACTTCTCGCCAAATCCGCGATCGTCTTGAAAAGGAAACAGAAATGAATGTGGGTCTCAAAATTGATTTTGAAAATTCTGACGGAAATTCGTACAAAGTTTCTGGACGCGGAGAATTGCATTTGTCTGTGTTGGTAGAAACGATGCGTCGTGAAGGATTTGAATTACAGGTAGGTTCTCCACAGGTGATTTTCCACGAAATTGATGGTAAAAAACAGGAACCAATTGAAAATGTAGTGATGTGGGTTCCTGAAGAAACATCTGGCGCAATTTTTGAAATGCTCGGAAAGCGTAAAGGTATTGTGAAAAATATGATTACCGAAAATGGAATTACGAATATGGAATTTGAAGTTCCAACTCGTGGACTTCTTGGCTTCCGTTCTCGCTTTACCATCGAAACAAAGGGTGAAGGTATCGTATATTCTTCATTTGATCGATACGATGACTACAAAGGTCCAATCGAAAAGCGTGATGTGGGTTCTATGATTTCTGGATTCAATGGAACAGCGATGGCGTTTTCTCTTTGGAATCTGGAAGATCGTGGTCCAATTTTGATCGAGCCAGGAACAGAAGTATACGAAGGAATGATCGTTGGGGAACATTTGAAGGGTTCTGATCTCGTAGTAAATCCAACAAAAAATAAACAATTGACAAATATGCGTGCGTCTGGTGCTGATGAAGCGATTCGTTTGACTCCAATCCGTAAAATGACACTTGAAGATTGTATTGACTACATCGGCGACGATGAATATGTAGAAGTAACGCCAACTTCACTTCGTCTTCGCAAAAAGTGGCTTACAGAAAACGAACGCAAGAAAAATAAATCAAACTAAAAATCCTCGAAAGAGGATTTTTAGTTTGTATTTTTTGTATTTTTTGTATAATCATTGGCATGATACTATCAGAAACGCAATTACATAAAATTTCATTACAATTTTGACTTAATATTCAGGCTATTAAATCATGGTTTTTTCAGTATCCTGAGGAAATTCAAATGAATGCCGAGCATTTTTTTATAAAAAATAGTTTTATAAAAAATGCACAACCAATTGTAAAATGGGTTTGATGAAAAAGACAATTACTAAAACAATTTGAAGATTTATTTCCAAAAGATTTTAACAACTATTTTGAGCCTTTTTTAGGTGGTTGAGCTGTATTTTTTCATTTACAAAGGGAAAAAAGCTTTTTATCAGATGTAAATGAAGAATTAATAAACCTTTATAATGTAGTAAAAAATAATCCTAAAGAATTGATTTCTTGGCTAGAAAAGCAGGAAATATCTAAAGAAAAATTCTTAGAAATCAGATCTTGGGATAGAAAAAAAGATTGGAACAAAAATTTTTCAGAGACTGAAAGAGCATGAAGATTTATGTATTTAAACAGAACTTGTTTTAATTGATTGTATAGAGTAAATAGCAAGTGAGAATTTAATGTTCCCTTTTGAAAATACAAAAATCCTGATATAGTTCAAAAAGAAAATATATTACAAGCTTCTCAATTACTAAACAAAACTAAAGCTGAAATAAGGCTACAAAGCTTTGAAAAAGTTATAGATAATGCTGAGTTTTGAGATTTTGTATACTTTGATCCTCCATATGATGTTTTAACTGAAAGTGCAAACTTTACAAGTTATAATGAAGGTGGTTTTTGACAAGATATGCAAGAAAAATTAAGAGATGTTTGTTTAGAATTAGATAAAAAATGAGTTTTTGTTATGGTTTCAAATCATAATACTGATTTTATTAGAAATATTTATAAAAATTTTCGTTTAGAAATAGTAAAAGCAAAAAGAAATATTAATAGTAAATGAGATTGAAGGTGAGAAATAGAAGAAATTGTTATTTTAAATTATTAATTTTAAAAATATGAG
>JABCOP020000032.1 GCA_013332525.2 Candidatus Altimarinota bacterium | reverse complement strand
CCGATGGAATTCATGGTGGATAGTCTGATGAAAAATATTTCCGAGGTTATCGCTCGCAGCGAACGCGCACTCATCACAACGATTACCAAAAAATCTTCCGAGGATTTGGCGCTCTATTTGTCAGAAAATGGCATCAAAGTGCGGTATTTACATTCAGAAATCGAAACCATCGAACGACTAGAAATTTTACGAGATTATCGTCTTGGTGAGATTGATGTCATCGTTGGGGTGAACCTTCTGCGAGAAGGACTGGATTTGCCAGAGACGAGTTTTATCGGGATTCTTGATGCGGAAAAAATCGGATTTTTGCGATCCAAAACATCACTTTTGCAGATTATTGGACGCGGGGCGCGTAATGCCAATGGTCGCGTGGTGATGTATGTTCATGAAAAAAATCCACAGCACGCCGACAAACAAACTGAGGAAACTTCGATTATTCCGTGCCTTCAAGAAGCCGCCGCAAAAAATCTTGCCGTCTCGAGTGCGATGCGTGACGCGATTTCTGAAACCTATCGTCGTCGCGCCATCCAGCACGACTATAATGTAAAAAATAATATCACACCAAAAACCGTGATTTCGAGCATCAAAGAGCTTTCGATTCCGAACAAAAAAACAGAAATTTTTGATGGTGGCAATATGACGCGAGAAAGCATCAAAACCCTCACCAAACGCCTTGAGCTCGAAATGGATGTGGCGGCGGCGAATCTTGATTTTGAAAAAGCAGCGGAAATCCGGGATCAACTCATGTCTCTCCGCAAGAAAAAATAACCTCAATTGAGGTTATTTTTTCTAATTTATTGGTTCCAGTTTGTTCCTCGTAATACGCATCGAATATAAGCACCATCTGATGGGAGTGGGTATTCATCTTGCACTTGTAAAATTGATCCCTCATGTACTTGTAACGAAATTGGATGTACACCTCTTGTGTGATTCATAGACCAGTAAAAGGATGTTCCCTGAGACATAAGTGCAGACAAACTTCGCAAGCCAATGCTTGGTAATTTTAAATTTCTTGTATTATTTACAAATTGCTGTCCAAGAGGCAATCTTGATAAGTCCTCATGTCATGGTACCATCCAAGGAAAAGGACATGGAGGAAATGGATTTCAAAATGTTCCATATAGCCCCTCAGATTGAATGTTTCCTGGGTAAAATACTTGATACCAAAATTCACTCATCCCACTTGTCATCCATAAATGTCTAAATGCTCCGGCAATACGATGAATATTATTAGTCAATGGAATAGGCGTATTGCTTTGTGTAGGACTAATTCAATATTTCGTTTCTGGCTCAATTCATTGATTATATTCTATCAATTCATGACCATCAGCCAATCGTCACCATTGAAAGAGTGAACCCGCAGCATGAATATCTCACCAATTAGTCGCCTGTTTGGTAAAATCAAATACCGATGAATTAATATTCGCATAATCTGCCCCAAGATTATTGTTAAGCCACCATTTTCCATCTGGACCTTTGATTGGCAAATACACAAATTGATGTTCTAATTCATTGGCAGTATTTCTTCCCGCATAATCACGAGTTATCTCATTAAAGTGTGCATCTAATACGCCAGGAATAACTCGTAATTCGAATTTTCCTGTGTTACCACCCATAGTTGGATATTCAAATTGTCCGAGCAAAATTCCTTTCATATCAGAACCAAACCCAGAATTCACATCCAATCACTTCAATCTAATAGTCATGCCTTTTCTAGTACCATCAGTAGAGTATGTTTGAAGTTTAGCAGGGAGCCATCTATTAAAGAATCCGGTATTGCCAGTATTTTGCATTTCTGTAGGCCCAAAGGATAATGACACCTTATATTCTTCACCATCTACAGTACGATCTTTAGGAATTGTAATTGTCTGAGTAAAGGGTTGTATAAGGAAATTGCGCTTTTTTTCCACATCAGTCCAATGATTATATCCTAAACTTTTAAAATCCAATGGAATCATGATATTTGCAGGCATCAAAAGCCCTGGAAAATCAATGAGTGTATCCTTATTGCCATCAGCAGCTACATTAAGATTCGTATTTGCTGAGGTAGATTGACGTGTGTATGGATGATAGTCATCATCATAAATAGATGTGATATAAAAGGTATAATCACCGATTGGTAGTGCTGGTCAATTAGGTATATTTACTTTTAACTCAAGTGCATGAGGGTTACCAACCTCTTTCGATGTTCCCGTCAACCCATCCTTCACAGTAGCCTTCGTCTTAATGGTATAGGTTCCATTTTCCAGATTTGGGAAAATACCAGTAGTATTTTCTGTAATTTGTGTAGCTCCCTTGAAGAGCATATATTTTGGATTACTTACTCCATCAGGATCGGTAATTCCGTGAGAGATAGCAGTAATTGTTTTGCCTTCCACTTTTCCAGTTGGCTTCGCAAAAGTAGTAGGAGCATCATTCTTTTTACAAACATTCCCCACTTTTGTGTACCCAGCATTACACTCAAACTGACAAGCATTCCATGTGTTTGTGGTAGCATTCCAAGTCTGAATAGCATT
>JABCOP020000031.1 GCA_013332525.2 Candidatus Altimarinota bacterium | reverse complement strand
AGAACATACATATACAATACGTAAAACAGAATACAACACCACTCTCAAGGAATTGAGGGTGGTTTTTTGTGGGGGGAGTTTGGGGGGTGAAAGAGGAAAATAGAGGTATTAAAATTTTAAAATGTCGAAATAATGCAAAATATAAAAATCTTGTATTATTGCATTTTTGTTTTTGTGTTGGGGTTTGGATCGATTAAACATATATATCCAAAAAAATCCCACTTTGGGGATTTTTTTTAAATGGAGGAAATCTATTGATTCTTTTCTTTTTGAAGCGTTGAGAAAAATATTCCATCATGTCGTTTTTGCTTGATAGCTCCAATGCGCCAGGCAGTGATAGGCTGATCGGAGAAAGCATTAGAAAGAGTTATCCAAAATCCACCCCTGAATTGATGCTGTTCATATTCTTCAAGATTGATATCTTTGTAGGCATGTTTTCCGGCCGCGAGAATCATTAGGCCTTCACCAGTGGTATCGTCTGTTAATGCTGCGCCGAGTTGATCGGCGCCATATTCGTGGCTGCGTGAAAATGGATTTCCAAGCAAAAAATTTGTGCCAGGAAGATTGCCAACAAATACGAGCAAATTGTACCACCATTTTACATGATTGTAACGAATGTGTCCGAGTTCATGCCCGAGCACCATTTTCAGCATTTTTGAGATCGTTATTTTTGGGACAATCCATCCACCAAATCAGAATAAACTGCTGCAAAATCACGATATCATGGCACGCAAGTCGCGTACGCATTGATCGTACCATTTCTGTTAATCAAAAATAATTCTGGAACTTCCTTGAATCCAGCGTGCTTCGCCAAATCTTCAAAAATTTCATACACAACGGAATATTGATTTTTAGTGAGCAAAACGCCGTTGTCGCGATTTTCTCCGTACATTTTCTGATTTGGTACAACATGAGCAAGAAAAACGCAACAGGAAGCCCAAGGACGATATACTAATAATAATATGAGTCTAAAAAATCGAGCAATTCTTTATCATCGGCTGAGATTTTTTCGAGGATTGTGGCTTCGTCCATTGTCCGAATATTTTGTTTTTCGCTTTCTGAAAGCGAATTCTGATATTCTGTAATTACTTCTGCTTTGACGCCGTCATAGATTTCTTTGCGGAAAAAAGTTCCCACAAAAATCAAAATTGTTATCAGGGAAATCACGAAAAAAAGTTTTTTCTTTTGGGCAGCGAATTGATCGCACAAAATTTCGGGAAAGTACTTCGCCTGTGTTCGGTTGTTGCTTCATATACAAAATTTAAAGCCGCGCCATCGTACGGAAAAAATACATTTTTACAAAAAAATAAATCCCTATTGGGATTATTTTTGAGGATTTTCATCAGAGTTTTTTTCTGGCGAATTTTCAGAATTGTTATTTTCAGTGTTTTCTTGTATTTTTTGTTGTGCGGTTTTGATGCTAGAATCCACTTTTTCAAAAAAGAACAGGCTTGCCATTGCAAAAATCGTCGCCAAAAGCACCACATAAATCCCGATTCCGATCAGACTTCCAATGTGAAAAAATCCAGAAAACATGCTCACTGTCGCGTATATTTATCGGATAATTCCTACAACTCAAATGAAAGTAAATCCGAGCAAAGCGGCCGTTGTCCAGCCAAGAATATTCGAATCAATATCTTTATCAAATTTATTTTTGATAATTTTGATAATTTCTGGCTGAAAAAATATACACGCAAAAGCGAGAATGAGCAAAATTAGAATCCAAAATCCGTACGGACTTTGTGCGAGTGAAGCTGATACAAATGCTGAGTGCACCGCTGGCAAAAATGTTCCAATGGTAGCGATGATAATTCCGCCAGCCACAAAATTTCGCTGACGATCCGAGGCGAGAGAAAGATTTTTCATATTGTAAAAAAGAAAGAATTATTTTTTTTCGTAGTGAGATTTAAGTCATTCTTCCGTTCCAATGGCGATATTTTGTCCGCCACAATTCGGACATTCGTAGAGATATTCGCGCAATTTTTTCCCAATTTTTTGTGGAGGAAGGCGAATGGGCTCAATTATTTTTTTACAATCTTTACACCAAAAAGACACCTTCCCGCGATCATCCGAAAAAGTGGATTCGCGCTTTTTTCCAAAGGAAGGCACATTGATGAGATCTGAATAATTCATGCTCATACTAATTTTTTAAAAATTTTTCTGCGACAATGCGAACATTTGGCGACGAAGTTTGATTTTTGGCGTCCAAAATTTCAATTTCTGCGAGTGAAAACCACTTTGCTTTTCCAGTGTTTTCCTCATCAGAAACACTCGCTCGATAATGAATGAGAAGCGTTTTTTCCTCATATCCATGAAGGTCGATAATATCGTACAAAACCACAGGATTTTCTGGATCTGTGAGCGTAATCTGATTTCCTGCGCCCAATTCTTTCTGGCCGTGTGCAATCGCATTTTCTCGAAAAGTAGCATTATCTTCGTAGCGCCCACCGATGAATTGCCATCGTCCCGTGCTTGTTCCCATATGTAAAAGAATTTTTTCAGAATTTTGATCCACAACGACTGGACAAGTAGCGATAGTGAATTGATGCTCTTTTCCTGTAAAATCAAAGGCTGGAAGGCAAAAAAATGTTGTCATATTAGCGAAAAATAAAATACAAAATAGTCATCACCGCGACCGCTGTGAGGCCTTGGATTATTGTAAAAATGATGAGAAAATTATTTTTTTCAGGATTTTGAGAAATTTTTTCTGGTCAAATTTTACAAGAATTTTTCGATGAGTGTTGTGATATTTTTTGTGATTTCATAGAATATTTTCACACTTTCAGTATAACGATTTTAAAAGGCTTTGCAAGAAAAAATAACCTCAAATGAGGTTATTTTAATGATATACATCAAGACATGCTAGTCCATCCCATTTACATGCTCCACGTCATTTACTTGAGCGCTTTCCAGTTGCATAATAAGCACGTAACTTTAATATATTAGGATTCTCGACTTCTTTTGTTTGTCAGTTTAATCATACTCGTACAACTGCTTTTACTTTAACCCAATAATCAAGATGAGAATGTCCACCTCAGGCTAAAAAAGATGCTCGCATATTTCCTTTTGTTCGGAATACTCATGAATTATTTTCATCTTCTATTTCAGTGCCATGGTTTCTTGTTAAAATATACTGAATACTTACAATCCCGTCTGGGTCGGAAATCCCCGCATCTATCATAGTAAGATTGTATGCATCATGTACTTTGGCTTTTGGTTTTGAGAATACTGTTGGAGAATCATTTTGTACTTCATCCTTCTTACAAACATTCCCCACTTTTGTATATCCAGCATTACAAGTTTGTACTTGACAGGAATTCCAGTTATTAGTTGTTTCATTCCATGTTTGTGAACCTGTGCCGTTTTGGATAGCACATGTTTGTGTATTAGGAATACAAGAATTTCATGATTTATGAGTTCCTGTTGGACATTTTTCTAATTCAGGAATAAGTGCTTGCCACTGACAAACAAGCTTGTTATATTCCTCTACTGCTCTTACCTCAGGATTATATACCATCCAATCTTCATCAAGTTTATAATGATATAAAAGCGTGTATGGATACACCCCAGGAAATACACCTTGTTTTGTCTCTACATCCACAACATCACATATATTATTTGGGTCTGTACAAAAAACACCAGGAAGGTCACGAAATAATACAGTTGTTGCAATATTATTTATACCCTCTTGTCGTTCTGACATTAAGAAAGTAATACCGGCATGAGGATCTTGGGTTTGTGCTTTTAAAAACTTCAACCCCTTTACCTTCTCCACCCAAGCACTTCTCGTCGCATGATCTGTTGGCAAAGTCACATTAAGTCTTGGAAGGTTTGTAGGACACTGAAATTGGCTTTCATCCTTTTTACAAACATTCCCCACTTTTGTGTACCCAGCATTACACTCAAACTGACAAGCATTCCATGTGTTTGTGGTAGCATTCCAAGTCTGAATAGCATT
>JABCOP020000030.1 GCA_013332525.2 Candidatus Altimarinota bacterium | reverse complement strand
TTTCATAGTCAGTTCTCCGCGGTTTGTGACTCCATCAATATTTGATGGTTTAAATATTCGGTCAAGTTCTTTTTGGAGTTTTATGTCGTCGCTCATTTCGGACAAAATTTTTGTGTATTCGTCGCCCATGGTAGTCTTGAATTGGTGGTTGATTTTTCCAGTAGTGCGCTCCAAGAATTTTTTCATATCGTTACTCACGCGGAGCCCAGTAGATGAATCATAGAGATGGTTTTGCAAGATTTTGACGGTGTCCATCACTTCCGCAGGATTTCCACCTTTCAATGCGTCATCGATCATTGAGAGTGCTTGCAAGTCGCGAGAATTTGTCATATCCAAGAGGTTTTTGCGACCCTGAACAATTTTCGGAATAATTTCACCATCTTTTCCATGTTTCCACCCCTCAATATTGAAGGTTTTTTTAAGGTCTTTCATGATTTCTGGGCGAACTTCATTGAGGGAAATTTTATCAATTCCTGCATTCTGGATTTTTTCCATTCGTGCCAACTGGTTGGCTTGCAGTTTTTCTTCCAGAGCATTCATTGCCTCGTTTGCTTTTTTTGCTCCTTTATGGTAAGGAGTTTGGGCATAATTGTTATCTACCGCATCTTTGGCATACTTAATCCAATCATCATACTCTTCTGTGGTCGTTTTACGGAGAATTTGCAAATCTCTTTCATCCAGTCCAGCAATATTATTTTTAATATTTTGGAGTTTTGAAGTTTTTGCTATTCCGCCAGCCACATCATCAGCAATGCTGGCAACATCATCAGAAGTATTAGACAGGAATTTGCGGAAGAGCTCATCTTTGGCGTTTATGGCTGTATTTGCAATATTCTGTCCAGTATGTGCCACACTTCGCCCAGTGCTTTTACGAATTGCAGCAAGTGCACTCGCTACTCTATCGTCCAGTGTTCCAGCCGTGTGATTAAATGCCTGAATACCAGCATTGCCAACCTTCGCTGTTCCCTTAATAGCGCTACCAACCGCAGGTGCAATAACTTTCCCAATAAGTGGGGTTGCAACACCACCAAGAGCCCCACCAATCGCCGCTTGTTTTCCAATTCCTTCGGCGGTAGCGTCAGTCCCTTTGTTGGCAATTTCCCCCCAAGCACCATACCCAGCACCAGCAGCCGCACCTTGTAGTGCCATTCCTCCCCATGTGCTGGCTGGCGTCATCATACCGTTGATACCAAGCGCTGCACCTGTTTTCGTTGCTCCGAGTGCCGCACCACCAACAGTAGCCGCACCACCCATGACTGCTGCTTCCCCAAGAAAATTACCAACTCCGCGAGCTGTTCCATTCATCATTGGGTTGTTATTCCACATTTCTGTACCTTCACGTATTTGTCGCCCCGTTTCTGTTCCACCCAGCAAAAAATCTGCTGTATTGATTCCAGTTTTCAGCGCACCCTCACCGATACCAATGCCTGTCATCCAAGCATGATATCCAGCCTTTTTGTACCAAGGCATTTCCTCATAATGTTTATCCCAGGCTTTTTGTTTTGCTTGCTGATTTTCGTGAGCAATTTGTGTGGCACGATTATCGAATCCGCTTCTATATTCCATTAGTCATTTGAACGCATCCTCACTCCCAATACCATCAGCACGCATTTTTTTGAGTGCGTCTGATTCTGTTTTTGTGAGTTTGCTGTCACTACCATAAAACTGCGCCATCGCCTGACGCCGTTTTTTGATAAGATCGAAAGCCTCGTTATCATCTATTCCGTCATTTTTCATTTTTTGATATGCTTCTTTTTCGTCCGAAAAAAGCTTGCCATATCGTGCTGTTTTTGCTGTTTCTTTGATAAAATTATTGGCTTTTTGGGAAGTAGTATCAAGCCAGTTTTTACTGGCCTGAAATACTTCGTTTTTTTGGAGTTTTTGAACATTTTTATTACTGGAAATTGCATTCGCAATTCCTTCTTTGACGCTTTCTGGCGCTATTCCAAGTGCCGTGCGCCCCAATGAAAAAAGGTTTAGCATAATTTTTATTAATTAAAATAGGATATAACAGCTTTTCCTGTTGAAGTGACAAGGTTTGGTATAAAATTTCCAAAATTTCCGAATCCATATGGATTACTCTTAGGATTTCCTTGAACGCCTTTTTGACTCATTCGCTGCATGACTAATTCAGATTGAGAGATCATATTATCAATGGCTTTTTTGAAGTTCTCTTCCGTTCCTTTGAATCCTGTAATATTTCCGTCTTTATCACGAATAGCTAAAGCATTAAGTACATTCGAAGATTTTTGAAGCATATTCAGCTCTGTATCAGACAACGCCCCAAATGTTGCTCCATTCGCCTTGGATTCAATCAATTTATTCAAAACGCTATTATTCAGCACTTGATTTGCTTTGGCCAAATATGCATCTTTTTTGCCCCAATTCCAAGGTGCAAAAGAAGTACGAGTGAATGCGCCAAGCCCATCAGGCCCAACGGATGAAGACATCATTTCATCATTTCTGAGAGATTTTAGATCTTCAATTTGTTGTGCCATTTGCGCGTATTCTCCATTATTTGGGTTAAATTGGTGTCCACCCTGTTGTGAATAGAGGTTCATAAGTTCATTTTTATATGGAATTCCTTCCTTTCCAGTACCAAATTCTTTAATAGCATCCAAAATACTCATTGTTCCAGCATTCACAGCATCAAGATATGGTTGTACTGCCTGAGTTAATGAGTTATTTTGCGATGATTTTCCCATTACTCCTACTTTATCAAGCAGGTTCGTACTACGATATTGCGCACCAGGCATATTTTTTGGAACTCTAATGGTAGATATTTTACCATCTACCTTATAGTTAGCATTCTTCACAATCCAGTTGTCCCCATCTTCACCCACAATAATTCCAGCGTGTCCATATTTCGCAAACGCACCTTTTTGTGATGGTTGCCATACCATAATACTTCCTATTTTTCCTGTTTTCTCTCTGTTCAGTCTCTTCTTTTCTTCCCAAGTATTTCCGACGCGAGTTCCTGTCATACGGCTGATGTATTCTGCACACTCAATACCACCTGATTTGTTGGTTGTTTCTTTGAGTTGTGATTTGATCCAGGTGCCATCTTCCGCGAAGAGTAGTTCCGTGCCACTCGCACCATTCCAGTTACCATTGATATTTCGCTGGAGTGCTTTGGCTTCTGCCACGCTCATTTGTCCAGATGATACCAACTCCTGAATGGCCTTTCTTTGGTCTGTTTTTTCAGAGAGGTTGTATTTTTGGAGCGTATTCGCCATTTCATACTGATTTGCCACCGCCATTTTCTGCATTGCCCACGCATTTTCCTGCGCTGCTTGTTGCATCGCGAATTGCTGCTTTTCTTTATCAGAGACTTGTCCATTATGCAACCGTTGAATAGTTTTGTATTCTTGTTTTCCTTGGAATGCTTGGTTCAATTCTGAGAGCACTTCCCCAAGGTTTCGGCCATTCGCCACCTTTTGCTGTACATCCGCGATGATTTCCGCATCACTTCTTTGTGCGTTCACACCCATTTTTCTGTATTGATCAATCATCTGTTGTGTTGCCAGTGTTGGGTTGTTTCGGATTTCTTGCTCTTGCTGCAATTTTTGTTCGTATTCCCACTGATTTTTCTGCAAGCCAAGTTTTGTGTCATATAGCGCATTTTCTTGCTGTATTCGTTGGTTTTCTCGCCCCATGAAGATATTTTGTCCCACTTGGAATTTTCTATTTTCCAATTGACGCTGGTAATCGATATCATATTTTTTGTTTTCTATCAGGTCACGCTGATAATTCATTGCATTGGAATAATCAATTTGTGCAGAAGCAATGGCTGTATGGATTTCGCCTGATCGCTTTGCTTTCAGAGCGTTGGCATACGCCTTACTCACATTTTTTCCTTCAAGTTCTTTATCTACCGAATCACTCACTTCCAGTACGCTTTTTTGAAGTTCCGCCAGTTTGTCAGCCTTGTTTTTTGTATCACTCATTGCATTGGCAATATTCGTGTCTTCACTCAACGCATTGGCCAATAGACTTTTTCTTTCATCATTATTCAGGTCAGTGTGCCATTTTGTCAGAATATCATTACTCATCGCCAACTGGTCTTTTTCGAAGTTCACTTTTCCAGTGTTATTGAGGCTATTTGTGAAGGCTACATCCATTGCCAGCGATGGATTTTCCTTGGAGAGTAGTGCCAAGTCACCACTTGTCAGTTCACCATTCTTGAAGAGGTTGGCAAGCTGTCCAGAGTTCATCTGTTTGTATTTGGCAATACGCGAATATGTCGCCTGTGCTTGCGAATATTCAGGGCGACCGCGTTCATAGTCAGGTGTCGCAACACCATTTTTTATTTCGTCATAATAATGGTTCGCGTTTTTATTTTTGGCTATGCTGGCATTATTCCAGTAGTCATCCACTACCTTGCGTTCCTGATCATTTTTTCCAGCGTATCCCGTCATTTTTTCGAACATGTGACGGTCTGTAATGAAATTTGGCGTTTCTGCCTGCATTCGTCGCATATTGTTCTGCATTTCCTCTTGCCGTTTCTGCCAAGCGTCATTTTGTTGACGCATTGCATCCACCTGCTGTTGTTGCATCTGTCGATTCTGCTCATTTTGGCGCTCCAACATTTCACGCTGTTGGCGCTCCATTTCTTGTTGCTGACGAAATGCATCATTTTGCGGTTGTTGCGGCAATTGTGGTGTTGGCGTTGAGTTGGCACGGTTTTTCTGCCAGTCAGGTAATCCCTGCGTTCCGTGATATTGTGACCCGCTGGGCGCATTGATATTCACCCAGTTCCCATTGTTATCGTGTCGCCATCCAGCATTGAAGTCTTGTGAACGAATTGGGCCACCTGTTCCATAATTCGGAGCAACATATCCAGCAGATGAGCCCGCAGAACTACCACCTGAAGAGCCTCCACCTGATGGGCCACCAGAAGAACCCCCACTTTGAGAGGCTGAATATTGTGCTTGTGATTGTGCTGTATTTTGTGCCATTACTTGGCTGAGTGATGGCGGTCGAAGATTTGTCATATCAATTCAATAAATTTAAAAAATATTTATGGTTTTTTCTCCAGCGTATCTACTCGCTGTTCAAGTTTTTGGGTTTTTTCCAATGTCTGATTCAGTGATTCTTGCAAGGTGTCAAATGATTGTTGCAATGCATCAAAATTATCTTTCATCACAATTTCTGGTTTATTTTGGATTTTTTCCCACTGGATTTCCTCCGTGATAATCTGTTTGCGCCCCAGTTTGGGCGAGTTGAGTCAGGGCTCATCCTTAAATTGTGGCTGTGTTAGTGTCATCATATTCTGCGTTGAGTTCATAAAATAAAGGGCTTTTTCCATCCGAAGATTTTTTCATGACAATTTTGAATTGGATTTCAGAAAAATTTCAGAGTTTGTCATTTAGGAAGGTTTTTTCTCGTTTCTGAATCCATTTTTTATCAGTAAATTCACAAAGTTTTGTCCAATCGTCTGCGATATCACGACGAGCAAATATTTCAATTATACCCCCACTTTTTCCGTGGAAATTGGCTCGAATATCAATTCCTGACAATTTTCCGTATTTCTTTGCGCGATAAAACAAGGTTTCATATTCGCCATGTTCCGCCACATTTTCTCAGGCTTTTACGGAAATTTTTTGCAAAATATTTGTTTGTCCGCTTGTAGCAATGTACACTTCATCCTTAGTAGCATAAGCGAAAGTGATCTTTCCATCTACCGAAAGTTTTTGAAGAATTGGTGACGTTCCTATTTCGCCAGACTTGAGTATGTATAACACACTTTCTGCGCTGATATAGTTCGTGTCTTCGTGGTTGATAGCAATGTGCCCATATTCCCTTTCTGGAACGAAAATATTTTTGTCATAACTCAGATATCTTTGGATTTGCAGCCCACTTGACTGATAGATGTCGTCAGAATCCGTCACGATAAGGTCTATATTTCCATCTGTAGTTACTGCTTTTATTTCCATTCTCGGAAAATTTTTCATACTTCACGGCTGTTTTTTATCATTTACTGGATCATAGATCCATTTGTAACTATTTTCTCCATCCGTTGCGTAAATATGGACATAATCACCATAGGCAGAAAGCCCAACGATTCTCGTGATGTCAGAAAAATTCAGTTCTTTCTGGAAAATCACTCCATCCCACACAATAATTTTATTTCCCCAGCCGATAAAAACTTGATTATTCACGCGTAAAATTGGGAAATTTTTTGTATCTTCACTTGGTGCTTCAAGGCTGAATTTATCTACATTTTTTGTGAAATTGATAAAAGTATTGGTGTTTTTACCATATTCGTAGCGGTCTACACCTGTGTTGTGAATCAGGAATATTCCAGATTTTTTTACTTTGTTTTCTGTGTACACATCATAGAATACTTGTCTATATACTCGTCCTGTTTCTAAATGAATTTTTTGATTATTGTACCAAATTTCCCCGTTTTCTGTCGCCACAATCATTCCAATGTTGTCTTTTTTTATAAATTCCTTGAGATGAAACCCACACGATATTTTCCCACCTGCTTCCAGCATTTTTTCTGACCCATTGGCAAGCATCAGGGCGTCAGGGTGAGCCGTGACAGAAATATTGCGCATATCTGCACATTGATTTTCCTGTCCTGTGTGATAGTGAGAGGCTATTCCACCATTCCACTGATTTATTGTGATTTTTAGCATTTTTTGTAGAAATAATTTCAGAAAATTATATTTGCAAACATAAAATCACTCCTTTTGTAGGAGTGATTTTTAGCCAATAACTGGGTTTCCTGCTTCTGAATTTTTTTCGGCAATGGCATTATTGGCGAGTTGTGCCGTGCCAATATTCGCCATAGAGTTGAGTTGTCCCTGATTCTCCGCGCTCATCATCGCGTTTTGCTCCGCCATTCGCCTTTCTCGGTAT
Organism: Candidatus Altimarinota bacterium; assembly: GCA_013332525.2. Classification (GTDB taxonomy): domain Bacteria; phylum Patescibacteriota; class Gracilibacteria; order BD1-5; family UBA2023; genus GN02-873. The sequence goes on along the minus strand of JABCOP020000030.1, from coordinate 27,148 downwards.
TCCAGTGCCATCAGGCGGTTGTTGATTCCCTTATTGACCATTTCTGTCGGTGTTCCTTGACGGAAGATATCGATATAAACCTGATGATCTTCTTGCATAATATCTTCGATGATAAGCCCTTGTTCATCATCATTCGAGAGAAGTTCCAAAAGTGTTCGTGCTTTCAGTTCATCAAGCGTATACGGAATCATTCTGAGAATTTCTGCTTGTTCCATTCCCATGAGTTCGAGTTGCTTTCGCTGGATAATAGCTTTTTGTGTTTCAGATTTCGCGATTGAGAGCAGTGTTGGCGCGAGACTAATAAACTGCACCTGTTTTCTATTTCGTTCCTCAGCCTCAATCTTGAATTCTACTGTGATATGCAGAATTTCGCTTGTGATGAAGTCATCCGCCTGCAAAATATGATTAAAAACTCTATTCGTAGGCTCAACGAGTTGTACGATTTTTTCTTTGACGCTTTTTTTGTTGGCCAAGTAGCACCGTCGCCATATATTCCAGCGTGCTTTTTCCGCCCATTTTGCGTACTTTACCATCAGCATGAAACGATTTCCTGCATTTTTCTGGGCAATCTTTTGTTCGCCAAGTGTGTTCTCGTTAGGGTTGGCAAGCCCAATGGTTGTATAGTCCATTCCTGTCGATTCCTTGGCGTTATAGTTCAATCTGTCGATAGCATCATATACACCACTTTCTTGCCCTTGCTGTTGTACTTCGTAGAGCACATCTCGAATACTGCTTCACGGCTGAATGTCCAGAGGGATTTTTCGTCCATTTACTGAAGGTTTGTTCAAGTCTTCAATGCTGATTTCCTCAGGAAGTGAGTTCTGATCATAATACACATCATTTCCGTATGCCTGTTTGCGTGCTTTGATAAGAACGAGATTCAGAAGCTCACTGGCATTCCGTTGGTCTCATTTTACGAGGTCAACGAGCGAAACTCCATATGCGTCACCTTCAAGAGGACTAAAATAGCGGAGTACAATTGGGTAATTCAGGTGCGTCACATCTTTTTCTTCATCATAGACGGGTTTCAGCTCTTCAATGTGCAAGAGTGTGTTGCATTCATTCGCCAGCACGCAGAAATATTTTTTGTTGTTGTATTCTGTAAAATGATAATATACAGGAAATACGCCATCAGTTTTTTCTGTTCGTCCGAGGCTTCGGTAATTGGCTACATAATCACGATAACTTTCTCGTGTGAATTTTTGGTTGGAAACGATATCGATATTTTTCCAGCCTTTTCGTCGCATTTCTGCAAGTGTCGCTTCCATTTCCAAGCCAAAATATCGATGTCCTGAGATATCGAAACTGGTAAAATACGGATCAGGAATAAAGGAAAGTGAATGTACATTTTTGAAGATGGGCGTTTTTGTGGTCGTGTCGAATCCGTCTTGAAGCTGCACTGATACGCCATAGAACGCTGCTGACCAAATCCAGTTGTAATCCTTTTCTGCAAGCCCCATTTCTTTGTAGTCAAATTCTGCGACTTGATTAAGATTTTCTGCTTTTTCTTGAATGCGACCACCTTCACCTGACCATCGAACTGCGTGTGTTCCAGTGTAGAGCACACTCATATACGCCTGCATAAAAGTATAGATAATATGTTTGCGGACTTTGTCTGTACTTGATTCTACATAATCCTTGATTTCTTCTTGTTTTATTGTACGTTTGTATCGTACATGATCTAACCCTTCTTTATATTCTTCCTGAATTTGCTTAATAATTTTTTCTTCATCTGGGAAAATGTGAATTTTTGTCATAATGATTGGCTTAAATTATGAAAATTATATTTGCAAACATAAAATCACTCCTTTTGTAGGAGTGATTTTATTAGCCTGCAGACTTATTTCATTACAATGATTTTGCTCTATCAATCATTGTTTTAAGTTCATATTCCGAAACAGCGTCATTAGGGCGTGATCTATTCCAGATTTTTAACTCAGTAATAGTTCGTTTCTCAATACGAGAGAAGTAATTTTTAATCATTCCAGCAACTTCAGAGCGAGTCGTAATTTGTGTTGGATTACTTCAATTCCAGATTTCTGAGGCGCTATGGTTATTAAGATACGGTTTTATGAGAGCATCAAAAATTCGCTTGGCAACATTGCGACGCCAGAGTGGATTATTTTTTGGACGAGCCCAGCCGATAATATTATTATAACCTCATCGTGTTCTGATTCTTATAGCATTATCCCCTTCGCCGTACCCATTACCATTTCCTCCATTTTGTTCTAAAAATTCAAAACCATCCCCAGTAAGCTTCGTTACAATACCAATATGCCCATAAGGATTGCCTTTTATTGGTCAAGAAGAAATAATATCACCAGGTTGTGGCCTTGCATTAGTTGGCATAAAAAATTTATCAAAATCTTTACTTGACAGATTTCAAATAAAATTTTTTGCGTCCCCATGTCACTTTGGAACCTTCCATACTGCCTGCATATACCACTGAATCAAAGAAACACACTGATGGCATCCAGGAAATTTTGGATCTTTAAAGCATGGGGTTCTTCCTTTATCTTGACCATTAGGATCTACTCGCTTTCCGAGATAAGTATTTATAAATTCTTGCAAATTCATATTTTTGTATATAATAAGTAAAGTTTTTAGTTCTCATCCCTTTTTGACGAACTATAATCAAAAAAGGGGTATAGTTTTACTTATTATGTTTCTTTCTTTTCTTGCTTTTATTGTTCTAAATTTTTCACATTACTATTCTGAGTCATGCGAAATTTTGAATGCGCCTATTGAAGATTATCCATATGATGCTGATTTTGCTGATGCTTCTGAATACTATAATCGTCTTTATGATTCGGTTTTTAATCCTGATTCGATTACTTATACTTCCTCATTATCTGAGAAAATAGAGTATCTTTCAATTATTGTCAAATGAAAAACATTCGATGTGTTTGTTACGTATTTTCCGTGTACAAAAAAGTAGAGTATTTTTATTCTCACTGCATCGCCTCTCTGGCGGTTTTTTGTTACTACGAACAATCTGCAACCTGATTTTTGTATCATTCCAAAGCATCGAGTATTTGTTTTTGGATTTTTTCGACAACCATCGCGGTTTCTGGTTTAAAAAGTGAGCCGCGAAGTTTTTCTGCCTCATGAATATCGAGCGAGACTGTGAAATTTTGAGTATTTTCCATAAAATTCTAAAAATTATTAAAAATTGAGTGACATTGCAACCTACTTTTCATATTTTGCAATGATCATTGTTTTCAAATCCGCCAGATCCTGCGAATGCTTCTGATGCCAATTCGTGCTATTTTCCACGGATTTTTGAAAATTTTCGGCGATATTGCGAAGTTCGGTTCGTTGCGTATCTGATATCTTATTGATGGAAGCAAGATACTCATTCTGCATTTTTTCAACGGTTTTGTTGTTTTCGGCGTTCATTTCTGTGATTTTTTCACCGAAATATTTGAATGCATATGGAACCAGTTTCGCGATGGCATAGAGGATAATAATTGCCAGTAGAGCAAACGAACCAAGCCTCTCGATAAGAGGAATAAAAGAATTAATTTCTGTCATATAAAAGTTTAAGAATTATTTTTTCCACGACACCCAACCTCCAATCCGTACACCCAAATAAATCAGCATCCGTGTTATCCACCACGCTCATTCTACTTTTAAGGCTTCATAGAGCATTTTGTCGCAGTCTTTGCGTGAATATTCATAGTATATTCCTTTATGTGTGTATATTTTCCCTTCTTGATGGTACAAATAGTCGTGCAGAATATACGCAAGATACTGTGTGGGGTTGAAGAATACCCAGAATATCTGTGGAATACTTCCCATATCTGTTATAAATCCAGAAGGGACTTTAATTTTTTGACACTCAAATTGCGTTCAATAGACGACTTCCCATATAAACATATTTTCCACAATCCATTTATTTGTGTTAGATTGTTTGATGAGTGAGCCGTTTTGAAAGAGTGCAGCAGCGGTAGTGTATTTCATATTATCTATTTAATCGGATATAATCAATCAGCATAGTGTTGGAGTTTGAGTTAGAAAATTGCAGAGAAAAATCTCATTGCATATATTTATTGCTACTATCCCTCATTATTTCCTGTCCATCCTCTTTTTTGAGGATGACTTCATAACTGCTGTCATTTATTTTTATGGTGAGGATAAGAGGTGTAGAGAGTGGAATTTCAGGAAAGGCCATTGTGTTTGTTCCACATCGAATCCTTGGATATCTATACCCATTCGGCTCCAGAGCAACAATTTTATTGTTGTATGAATTATACAAAACAATGTTTGAGTAAGATTGTTCATCCGTTATATTGAGTTGACATTTTATGGAGATAATATCCCCACGTTTGAATGTATAACTCATTGTACCTTCCACATAGTTCCCATCTGATTTTACTTGCAATTTTCCATTTTTTACCGCAATTTTATTGGATCATTTATTTTGTGAAGAGATGCTGATGATATCGGAATAATCATCAAACTCCCAATGTAGATGATAGGACGAATATACCTTCTTATCTCAAATGAAAGCCATAATGATTTTCTTTCCTCAAATATACACTTCCTTGATGTTCGTTCCTCATATGTTGATTGGCATATTATTTGAGTTTAGCGATTAAAGCCTGTGCTTTCTGGAAGAGTGGCAATGCCTTTGGCGGGAAGGCGTCAGGGAGAATTTCTGCACCCTTGAACTTTGTGCCTCCAAGATGAACCTTGTTTTGTACTTCTCCGAGAATGTGAAATGCGACAATAAGTTTTTCGCCCATTACAATCCTTGGTGTTTCGAGGAAGTGGTCGACTTGAAGTTGATAGTTTCCTTCCAATTGCCTTTTTTCTTCTTTTTCTGCATCAGTCAAAGTCTTTTTTTCCAGAAGTTCTTTGAGACGTTCTGGTTGTTCAGGATATTCCTTATTAAGGTCTTCCTGCGACCAGTAAATTTTTGCGTGACGCACATCGACATCAAGCGGTTCAGCATTGTTGTCCATTGCTTCCTTGCTTGCGTATCCTGACATTATTGACTGTGCTTTCATTTCATTGTAATCAATAGAAATACCTGTCGCTTTCCAGTCGGTAACATTCACCATTTGGGCGTTTTTTATGTTGTGAGTTTTAAGAGCCATAAATTATTCAGTAATAAAGTAAATACAGTTGTTTCCTTTTACGGCGATGGCATCGTATTGTGATTTTGTCATCTTTATGATAGTTGGGTATTGCCCCAGTCCGTTTGCACAGACTGGTTCGTGTCCTTGATAAAAATCTTGGAGGAGTTGTCCATTGGAATATATTCCAAATTTTCCAGTATCGAAATGATGAAATCCTGTTTTTCCATCTCCAATTGCAAGAGAAATGGTTGGTGCTTCTCAAGGAGTTTTTCTGTTTATGAAAACTTGTCCACCCACCAGCAACCAGTCAGGTACAAGTACTTTTCCATTGTCTGCAACCTCGAAGAGAACCTTTGTCCAGTTTCCATCCACAATTTGGAAATTTTGTTTGCTAATATCGCCTTTTCCGAGCTGGAAAGTTATACTTCCTTCTCCTCTATCTGTGGCTCGTCCAACGCGTGCTTTGGTGCTTTGGTTTGCGGCTGGGGAATAATCCCCAAATTGTAGAGCATTATTGAGGATTTGGTCGCCTGAGAAGGTGTTTCCACCTGTCAGGTTGGCTTTGTCTGATGTGTCTATCGTAATGCCAATGTGAGCCGTGTATTCTATATATTGATTTTGTTTCCATATATAGAGTTTGCCAGTTTCTTCGTCCATATAGAGTTTCCCGAGTCGTCCTGTTGTAGGGAATTTTGTTCTATTTTGATATACCAATGGATTTTCCAAGTATGGAGGAATATGTTTTGAGGCGATAGCTCCATTAGCATTGAGTTCTGCGACTCCGTTTGGTTGTCCCTTTTCTGATTTATCAAGTTTTGCATTAACCTTATCGTCCACTTCATGTTTAGCATAAACATCAAGATTGTTACGAGCAATGGCTTTGTTTGTAAGATCAGAGAGGTTTTTAATTCTCTGCATATCGCCTGTGCCTCCTGACCCATTTCCTCCTCCAACAGCGTTAATCTGTATTTTTTCTCCAACTTTCTCCAAAAACACATTCTCCCCAGCAATAATTCCAGATTGAATTTTTTGTATCACTTTTTCATCGAAATCAGTAATTTCCGACACTTCGTGCGTATGTTGTTTGTTGGCTTTTTCTGCATTTTTTTCGTCTACTTCACTTTGAGAATAGACGCCAAGATTTTTTCTGGCCTCGCCTGCGTTGATGTCAGCAAGATTTTGGGATTTTGTTGGGAAATTTTTTTCCAGAAATTCTTGCACACCATGTAGAGAGATTTTTTCATCGGTTGTTTCGGTTGCGAGGTAGAGCAATTCGTTACCAGAAGGTGTGTTATTTTCTGGAAGATCTACCACTCGTGTATTTGCTTTTGACATATTTTATGGGGGTTATCGTCGTTTCCATTTCGTCCATTTTTTTTGTTTTATAACGCTAAAAAAGCGGATTCCATCGGATAAATAAAGTTTTTCATAATTTTGTCGTGCAATTCCCTGCACGATTTCCTGGCGTTCTGTTCGCCTGCGTGTATATTTATTCGTTGCCATTTCGGAGTTTGTAATTTTTTATGTCTTCAGGTTTTTTTAAGAAAAAATCGAGCATTTCCATTTGTGCGATAAGAATATCTCGCCGCGAATAAACCGTTTCGTTCATTGATGCGTCGACAGCAAGGATTTGCTTCATGATTTTTTCTTTCTTTTTCTTGATTACTTCAGCGATTTCTCGCCATTCCTGAGTGTTACATATAGACATATTTTGCGTAAAATAATTTAAAAAAATTATATAGAAAATAATTATTCTTCTGAATTGTAGGAGTAAAGAAAAGCCACCTTTTTGAGGTGGCTTATTGCAGATCATATCGTGGAAGAATCGGCTCATTCTCGAAAATACGAACACTTCGTGCCTTGAAGCTTTCTACTATTTTGTTCATTTCTTTTTCGTACTCGATTTCCAGTTTTTCTGCCTCTGCAAAATCTCGTTTCAGATATCGACAATATCTGACGGCAATTCCGAGTGCCAGTGTTTCGTAGGCTCGAGAAGGCAATTTGTTTGCAAAAATTTTTTCTTCTGTTGCATTTTTTTCCACAGGACGAAGCGTATTGATGCCGTGAACGATAATTCCATCTTCTACATATTTTTGCGGCGTTGGAAAAATAAAAAGAGAGTTATCGGCGATAGAATAGTATTTTTGTGAGCCATTTTCTCCGAGTGGTTCACTGATGTTGCGGTATTCAAGCTGTTCATATTGTCCGTCAGGATGATATTTGACGAACACTTTCTTGACGGTTCGCATTCCTGCATATACTCGCTCATTTTCAGGTTTTTCATCATCATTTCAGGGTAGCGGATATTCATTTTCTCACTCAATAATGTCCAGAACTGCCTCATCCCAATACGGATTAGATTTTCCTTTGGCAACTATTTTTGCGTGCATATCTTCACGCACAATATTCATATCGATTACGAGTTCATCGTCTGCGTAATTTTCTGCATTCGTTCCAGCAAGCGTTCTTGCCAGTCCAGCAATGTATTGATAATTTTTATTCTGCATATTTTCTAAATAATAAAAAATAATTTCATCACAACCTGCCAAATTTTGACAGATTGCAGACAAAATTATTTTGTCTCTTCAGGTTTTTCCTGAGTTTTGGCAGGTTTTTTCGCCTTGTTATCATCGAAGTGCTCTTCAATGATTTCTACCTCATTTTTTGAGGCTAATCGTTTTGCTGTATACAGATCAATAACCATTTCAATGCCAAAACGATTTCGGATGAGAGCAGGAATCTGCTGTTGTTTTTTGATTTCCGCCTCATCTGTTGGAATTACAATCATAATAAAAAATATTAAGAATTAAGCTTTGACAGAGATGTTGACAACACGAACGCCGTCACTCATAAACACTTTTGCCCCAAATCGAGACTGCGATTTGATAGTGTCAACGTTCGAATTAGCTTTATATTCCTGTCCAACGCGAACAATATTCGGGTGAATATCAGAGGCAAAACATACTGGTTTACCTTGTCCCATAATAAGGTTACGAACGTTGCCAACCTTCGGAAGCATATTTGAGACATAAACACGAACGCCATCTACTTCGCCAGCGTATCCGTTCTGCAATATCTTATCTCCGAGAGATGTGCCACGAGATGCGAGGTATTTTTTAAGGAGTTTATGATCCGCGGCAGAAATAATAATAAATCTGTCATCCATTGGCACGTTGTTTTCCGTGAGTTTCTGGTCTCCGTCAAGAATAGTATCATAAAGCGCCTCGCCATTTGCGATAGTAAGTCCTGTTGCACCACCCATAGAAATACCAGCACCAGCAATAGCCTTTCGGAAGATTTCTTTTTCCCATTCTTCCTTGTAGTACTGTTTAAGTTGCTTGATAATCTGGTTGGTTGGATTTGCCTTCATTTGCATAATATCTGCCTCTGCAAAATCAATTGCCCAACCCTTATGCACATCGAGTGTCATTGTTTCATCTTCACTTTGCAGTGTAGATGGTGTAAATGTTGATGATGGACTTGCGAGGTCGAATCCACTCGTTGCCTTAATACGGGGAAAGTGAAAAGTTTTCACTCCACTTTTAAATGTTCCTTCGAACTTTGTGTCGGCGATGTTGAGACCCACCACAGAATTATACAACTCCTGTTGAAGGACAACCGACCACGCTTGAGCTTTTGCAGCGTCAAGTCCTGCTGTTAATGCCATAATATAAAAAAGTTAAAAATAATTAGTCCGCAAACACTAATTCTCCAAACTCTTTTTCAGACTCTTCCAAGTAGCTTGCTTGTGCCTTCCCTGAGAGTTTGAGATATTCGTCTGCTGATAGTTTTTTGAAGCCTGTATTTACTCGTGATCGTCCAGCGGTTCGGCTTTCAGCGGTTTTTTTCGCTTCGGCCTTGTCACGAGACAATAAATACAGAGCATCTTCGCGAGAAATTCCTTTATTCACATAATCCTCGATTTTTTCTTTCAGGTCGACCGCGTCAGGATTATCTTTATAGAATTCGCGCATTGCGAGGCGTGCGTCAAGTCGTGCGTCCAAATCGTCGTCTGTTTCTGTTTGACTTTTTGCCTTTTTCTTCTGTGCGACGAATGCTTTACGCATCTTCTCGTGTTCTGCATGAAGCTCTTTGTATTTCGCTTCATAATCAGGCTTCTCTTCTTCCATTTGAAGAAGGTCGATATCGTCGAGTTCTGTTTCGTCGATATCATTGTTTTCAAGGTTTGTTTCCACTCGTTCCTCATCGAGCAAATTTTCTTTTTCCATTTTTGAAAAAATAAAGAAATAAACGGATTATTTAGGCACGAACCGCTCGTGCGTTATGGCTATTTTATAAAAAATTATGTATATAGAGCATTGTAGGCGTGAAAAAACGACAAAAAATCCCCCAAATTTGGGGGTAAAATTTATAAAATATTTTCATTCGCGATTTCGCGGATTTTTCTGGTGTCTCATTCTTGGCGCAAAATCTCTACCATTCGCTTTTTGCTCGGAGACATTTTTGGGCCAAATATTTTTTGCATGGTTTTATTGCATACATGATATTTTTGGCAAAATACTCTGACTTGCAGAGTTTTATATTCTTTGTAGATGGCTTCATAACCATATTGAGCGATAAAAAAATGAATTTTTGAGTAGTTTCCTTTCATAAGTTTAGTGGGTTAGTATTCATTTATGCGGTTTTCGACAATTCCGAATCTTGTAGGCTTTCGCCATTCCATAGAATATACCATTGCGTCGACCATATCGTCATGATCTACATTGGGGAACTTAAGAAGTTGCGATACAAGGTTTTTATTTCCCATATTTTCTACAAATTCTATATCTCATCGGCTGAATGCTCATTCCTTTTCCGCCAATCGTGCCACTTTATCTTTGGTTGGGATTATTTTTTTGACCGCAAATCCGTTATTGCGAAGCAGGTTATAGAGATATTCACAGAATTCTCGCTGCAATGAGACAAATTCTATATTCACTTGCGAGGCATTCCACTTGTTGTAGGTTTCGCGGAGTTTTTGGAGCATATTTTCTGTGCCTTTATCTTGTCCTTTGAGTTCGATAGTTTCCAGAATAATTTTCCGCATTCATAAATGTCAGCAGACAACGATAGCGAAAGAATCAGAAAAAGTCTTTGTTGAACTGGCTGGGTCAATTCCGATGGTAACGGCTGTGAGTTTTGGAATTTCCGTGATCCAGTGGATGTATTCGCGTTTGATGATGGTTTCGCCGCCAGCGTATGGCGTGAGTAAATAGTTTTGTCCGAATGATATTTCACCTTCATTTTCTCTGATTTCCTCGATTTTTTCTTTGGTGAAAAATTTCCAAACACTTTCGCCGTTTTCTATCAGCGGTTGCCGCAAAACACACCAATTTTTGGCATTCATTTTTTCTTGTTCGAATCGTGGAACAATTCCATCTTCATTGATAATATTTCCGAGGAAAATAATACGACTTTTGCGTTTGTCCAGCGCACCAAATGTTTCTCCTGTGATTTTTAGATAATTTTCTTCGATGATTTGACTATTGCGAACACTATCTGTCACATCAACATCGTCCAGCACCAGAAAATCAGGGCGACTGGTTCCGAATTCATCATTGTATTCTCATTCACCACGCAATTTTTCTTTGAGTGAGCGACTGGTGAGACGAATACCATTTTCTGTATTCAGGTTACTCATTGATCGCTTTTTGATGTCGTCACGAGGTCAAGATAGCTTGAATAATTCGCCATAATCAGCCATTATTCTACTATTTCTAAGCATTTTTGCCACATTTCGCAGATTTCCTGTACTCGCTTTACTGTCATAACTTTGCCACACGCCGAAGAGAATTTTTTTCTGACAAATCTGATGAACAATGTACATTTTGACAATTTCTGTTTTAAGACTTCCACGAAATCCGATACACAAAATATTTTTTTCACCTGCAAGTTCATAAAGCCACTTATAATGAAAGTCCGCAAGCGTAGTAACGAAATTATGTGCAAAATAATAGCACCACCAAAGCAAGAGCTTATTAGCTCGTGTTTCTTGTGTGTCATTTTCTTTCCACGCCAAAAAATCCCTGCGATGCAGGGCGTCGGAATCTTCAAGAATTTTTATTGCTTCCAGAAAATTTTTATTTGTCATTTTCAGCATTGTTCTCTTGGATTAAGGAGGAGAATTTTTCAGAAATAGGATTTGAGATTTGCACCTCAACTTTTGTGTTAATGGTTGTGTCTGATAGTGCAAATTCTGCTTTTGCCTTCCTATCAAGCCACCATTGTGCAGATTTTTCATCCCCTTCTTGGATTTTTCTGATGACAATTTTTTTGGCTGTAAAGTTTGGCATTTTCTTTAGGCGTTCTTTCTGCTCTCAAAACTCAGGATTTTGTTCAATATACCGATAGAGTGTTGCAGGAGAAATATTGGCTTGTTGACAAGCTTCCTCATCTGTTGCAGCATAAGAAAAAGCATTACGTAATTCTGAAAGTGTTCTGTCATCAATAATTGGCGGCCTCCCAACCTTTCTCCCAGACTTTTTTGCTGGAGTTTTTTTGGCGGATTTTGGTGGATTTTTTGGATTTTTGGAGATTGGCATAAGAGAAAATTAAAAAATATGGACGCAAAAATTTTGCGAAATAAAAACACCCTATGGGTGGGGGTGTTAGGAGACAAGGTTATGTTTTATTTTATAACTCATTGCTTATGTTAAGTTTATGGAAAAATACTTTATTGCGTTGCTGCGCATCTTTTAAAACTTTATCCCAACTCAGAACTTCAATATACAAATTGAACCCTTCATGATACCTAAAATATCATAATCCATCAGGAAAGGGTTTTAAATCATGTCTTTTTATCATTTGTTTTACATTCTCATCAAAATCAAACACTGCATATCAATAAAAAGGAGTATTATCAGAAACTAACAAATTTCTTCAATTCTCCAATTTTATGTTTCACTTCTGAATTTTTTCTACGTATCTCATTATTTGTTCGATTGGGTCTTCTTGCTTGCTTCCTGTAAAGTCTGTTCTCATTGGTTTTTTAAACTCCACAATTGTGACAGGAGTTGTGGCATCCGAATTAGTTCTAAATGCAAAATTTTTATCAAATATTGCTAAATCTATTCTATCACCATTTGTTCAGGATATCATTGGCTTATCAGAAGTAATATATTTTTCGAAACTAAGTCTTTCATCAAGTATCCATAAATTATGTTCAGAATATTTTGCATTGTCCGATGTTTGTTTGGTAGGGAAAATAAGTGAATGTAAAACTTCTTCTTTTTGAAAATTCCCATCTTCTCATTTTTCTATAAATTTCTTAAGTAAATCCAGGGTCATTTTTCGTATCAGTACATAGTGAGCAAGATTATTTTTTTGTAGAATAGTAATATTCTGAGTTATTTCATCAATCCTTTCATGACTTATGCCTCCAAAATTTTCAATAGTTTTCTCAAGTAAAATTTTTGTATCTTCCTCCTTTTGAAAGCGAAGTTTATTTAAATATGTATCTTTTTCTTTTTTTGAGGTGCGATATGGAAGCTCTGACCAATTTATATCATCTTGGAAATCTAAATAATAGGGTGCCTCATCAGCTATATATTTTATCATCTCTGCTTTTTTTCTGTTTTGTCGAGTTTCCAGTCATAATTCATCTATTTTTCAGACAATTTTAGCAACTTCTTTCTCAATATCTTCTTCAAGAAATGGATATATATTATTAAGTTCATCCGAATGATCTTTATGATTCTTGTCAGAAAAATTAAAACTATTTCGTTCAAGATTTACATGCTTGTTTAAATAATCTCCTTCAACATATGCTCGTATAATATAATTCCTTTTTTGTCATTTTTCATCTTTTTCAGAGAATTCCTCAATAAATTCTGGTATATAGTCTGATATTGGTTTGGTTGTTACTTCACGATTATGTGCACATAAAGAGATTTTACTACTTTTATTGTTTGGATAATATATTTTAACAATTTTGGTACAGAAATTATAGTTATTGCCACTTGTATCAGTCAATGAAAAATCTTCTGTTTTTATGAGTTGAATCTCATTAAAATGCGAAGTATATTCATTAAGAGTTATCTGCTCTCAATCCTCATCTTTTAATGTTATTTTTGGGCAAGTCCATCAATCTACAATGAAGTAAAATAAAATATTTTCCATAATTTTTCGAGCCAGAGTTGCAATGGTTTTGTCATATTGGGTTTTTGCATTGATATTATCCAAAAATAACTGCGTTCATGTTGTAGTCTCCGATGTTACAGAAACACTCTTGTTTTCAACAAATTCTTTTGCTCTTCAGAAATCAAAAGTTAATAGATTATATTTTTGATCATCATCCTGAAAAGTACTCCTAACCCTTACAGAATCAAAATACTTAATATACATAAATCGTCAAAATCATTTTCATCATTTTTCAGCCTTATATCCAGAATATAAGGTATTAAATGATTCAAGATTTTTCTCATTGAATCAAATTCAATTATCAATAATCTCAAATGATTTAATATCTTTTTTACTTGAATCTGCAAAAACCTTTCCATTTTCATCGAAGTTCATTCATGATTGCGTATCTTTGCGCTTAATTTTTATAAGAATTTCTCATTCTGAAAGATTTCACTTTTCTTCGATCGCATGAATCGAATTTACAATTGCTTCAATGAGTGGTGTGTAAATCGTTGACGATTTAGGTGGAATGTTATTAAGAATTCATTGAATATTTACATCAGCCATATTTTGAGAAATTATTTCTCGCATTATATATTATTCAATTAAAAAGTAAAATTTTTGCTTGACTTTTTATTTAAAATCAATATAAATTGCGCGCTAAGCATAATAGTGTGTTTAGCCTGAGTATCATCTCAGCCCTTAATCTGCCACATTACAGGAGGAATCTGTTATGGCAAAAACAAAACCATGCTCTGATCGAGCAATATCAAATCGTACTGGTAAACCATTGGCTGGAACTGCAGCATTTTTGAAAAATTCATCAGAACGTGGAGGTATCGACAATTACATTGATACTCTTGCACAAGATCGTGCTGAAAAAATAGCTGAAAAGCTTGTTCAGAAAATGACGCCAGTGATTATTGAAACAGTAAGACAACAGTTGGAAGATAGACACTTCATGCAACGAGATAATGATTCTGTTTGCATCGGTTACATCAACTAAACTGGTTTAAAGGTGGTAATTGCCACCTTTTTTTGTGCTAAATTTTCTCCATCTCCATCACAATTCTTTTCGCTTCCTCGTATCAGTGTGCGAAAAATGCTCACACATTGTCGATATTTCACAATTGAGAAATCCACGCAGTTTGTTCTGGAGAGATTTTTGAGCCATTCAGTCCACCTCGCTTGCCTCGGGCTTTTTTGAGTTCGATAAAAAGCAGACTTCCGCGCTTGAGAATTATGCAATAATCCGGAAATCCCTTCGACACACCCTCAAGTGTATTTTTTCTGCGAACATTGTGAAACTTTGTGAATGTTTCATTCGGTGAATGATGAAAAATATAATTATTCGCACGAAGCCAATTAGCGAAGAGGACGGCATATTGGTGTTCTATCATACAATAAATTTAAATATTAATAAATATTGAAGCATTTCGCACCCAGTCAGGCTTGATAACTCCGTTACCTCTCACATACCAGCGAGAGATGCATTGAAGCGTGGTTGTTGGATTGTTCACGAGACATCCAGCATATCCGTATCGAATCGTATTCACTTTGGATTTCCAGTAATCCTCAAGTGAGTCAAAACGATACAGCCAACATCCGTCAGGCTGTGGAATACTTTGGTCTTTTATGGAAGTTCCATCATCATTTTTTCGCCACTTTACACCACCGAGGTTGTTGTAATTAGCACAACCAGCGTGCGGTGCATAATTCGTTCCAAGAGAACTTTCGGAATTTGTGATTCCGAGCAAAATTGGGAAAATATATGGATTGTCAGGAATCCGATCGGTTGTGATTTTTTCGAGGCGTTGCAGTAGTGCAAAATCTTCGCAAAGTGGACTTTTTGACTGAATGGCACAAATTTTTTCATGGATTTTTTTGAGGTTTGATTTTTCAGAATTTTCTTCGGAAAAATTTTCCGAGACGGAAAAAATTTCTTGCGCTGAAGCTTTTGGGACAAATTCCAAAAATGAGGATTTTTCGCCTGTCAAAACTTCCAATGCTTTGAGTTTTTCTTTATCAGAGTTGATTTGGCTTTCCAGGTCGGCGTCTTGCACCTTCCAAGCCTTGTAAGCCTCTTCTTGCACCTTGCGATTTTCTTCGCGGATTTTTCTATTTTCTGTAATTCTTTCTTCTAATGCCGTTTTTTCGGCTTGAAATTTCTCCGACGAGTGTTTGTTCGGAAACAGAGAAAAAATTGCAACAAGTGCGAGAATTGCGGCAAAAAATAAAAGAATTGATTTGATATTGATATGGATATTTTTCATAAAGGAGTTTTTGAAATAAATTTTACTTTTTAAAAATCATTGAGCCATCAAGAAAAAATTTTCTGATGCGCTCTTTGCGTTCGCGTTCCTCAGCCTTCTTGGCTATGCTGTATTCAATAAAAATATTATCATTAGCCTTTGCGCTCATTGCCACCAGTTGATTATCTGTGGCATTATGGAGGTCTGCAATTTCCATAAATGGATATTTTTTTAGAATTTCAGTGAGAATTTCTTCGGATGGAAACATATTATGCAATGGTTAGTTGGGAAGTAAGGTCATACTGAAGTGGTTTGAGGTGCTTGAGTTCTTCTACTGAGAGCCAATATCCAAGCTTTGTGTGGACATTGAGCATAAATTCATCGCCTCGTTTATTTTGCCAAGAGTTATCGAAAATAATCTTTGGGTCGAATGCAAGCAAACCGACTTTCGGAATAAAAAATACTATCCAGCGTGCTTTTTCTATGGATTTTTGGACAAGAATTTTTTGTGTCGAGACCTGCTCTTTCCAGATTTTGGATTTAGCAACGAAAACGCATCGGTCATTCGTGAATCCTGTATGTGCGCCACTCAGATTGAGTTGCCTGAATGGAATTGAGTTGTACAGAAGAAAACTCCGCAATCGTGGCAAGAGTTCGCCTGTTCATCGGATTTTTTTGGTCGTTGTCATAAAAAATTTTGGGAAATAAAAAACCACTTGATTATGGTTATAAAACTATAGATTTTGTGTTTTTCTCTCGTCTGTCTGGTCAGGAAAGCGTTATAATCAAGCAATTTTCCATAATTCTTGAAAAAATTCTTTTTTCTCGCTTTTCCAGTTCATCCAGTGTGAGATTGGTTGTAATAATGGTTCTGTAAGGATTTCATTTTTCTGTCCTCTTTTTGGATCGTTCATTGAGCCAATAAAGTGTTTTTTCGATATAAGTTTCGTTACAATCGACCGAACCAATATCATCATAGATAACTTGCTTGTGCTTTGTTAAGGCTTCCAGTGGAAATTTATCGATGGAGCAGTTCCATTCTTCAGGATTGCGAAGTCTGGCATTCCCAGCAACAATTTCTTGTTTGAATTGTGGCTCATCAATGAAATAACCACCGAAAATATTCCTTGCCAGAAAAGTTTTACCAACTCCAACACCACCCATCAGAAGAATTGTCTGAAAACCATTTTGTTTGATTTCTTTGAGTTTCTCAATGATTTTTGTATTGTGTTTGTCGATTTCTATCATGTGCATGTGGCAAATCGGTTAGTGGAATAATCTTTGTTTTCTGTAAGGGCATTGCGAGCCGATTTTTTGAAATAATTGCCTGCTCCTGATTTTTCCCAGAATAAGCCTTGCCAGCCGTTTTCTATCGTGCAATCAATCGTGGCAATCGTTTTTTCCTCGCCGTACTGTTCAGCTTTTTTAAGAATGGCGAGTATAGAGCGTTCCGTGAGTTTAGATTTTTTCTCTTTTCGATAAGAAATAAATTCAAGAATTTTTTCTTGTGTTTTAAGAGAAATATTTTTTTCTGAGAAAATGTTTCAAGAATTTTCTTTTATTTCTTTTTTATTATATGTATTATTATATTTATTATTATGTTTGCGTTTTTCCGCAATACCCTCTTGCGTTTTTGCACAAGACCTATTGCGTTTTTCCGCAATACCCCCCAATTCACTTCCAATAAAAATTTTTCGAGAATTTCACTTTGAAATATCAATTTCCAGAGTAATAAAATTCTCTTTTTCCAATATAGAAATCCAGCGAGAAATCTGCTCATTTCGAACACCATATAGTTCTGCAAAATACTGATTACTCGCATAGCAATATCAGTATTTATTTGCTAATGAGGTAATTTCTCAAAAAAGCAATTTTGCATTTGGCGGAATTTTTGCATACCGAACATTTGCTGGTATCACTGCGTAGTAGGCAGGAGTTTCGTTTGTCATAATTTTTATTTATGAAGTGGAAAAAGTTCGTCATAAGTGTAATTTCTCTGAAAAACTTTATTTATTGCCGTAATGTATTTTTGTTTGTTATTGTAATGCATTTTATCTCCTTTTCTGAGAGATGCTGTAATAGTTGGTGGTGATTTACCTAATTCTTCTGCTAATGCACTAATTGCTCAGGATCATTCATTTTTTACAGCAAGGTAAATA
This sequence comes from Candidatus Altimarinota bacterium, assembly GCA_013332525.2. Lineage (GTDB taxonomy): Bacteria > Patescibacteriota > Gracilibacteria > BD1-5 > UBA2023 > GN02-873. The sequence continues at coordinate 9,532 of JABCOP020000030.1, read as the reverse complement.
TTTGAAAAATTTTTTGTCATATTTTTTTAAAAATTTTCTAAAATTTCCGAAAAAATTTCTTTTTCGAGGTGTTGGATTTTGTATTTTTCGCAATAATTTTTTATTGCGATTTTAAGACATTTTTCGTCTGAATAATCAAAAGTTTCAGGGAAAATTTTGTCTAAAATATGTGTTTTTGTTTTCATAAATTTTATTTTTTAAAAAATAAAAGCGGAAATTTGACCGATTTCCGCTTGAGAGGTTAAAGCTTTGGTGTCTGAATTCGAACAGGGTCTTTCCCTGATCCGTCAATATAGAGTCCATCTCCTAATCCTGAAAGTTTTTCAGCGCCATAATCACCATCAAGAACAACCTTAGTATCGACGGCTGATGAAGTAGCAAAACAGAGCCTTGCTGGAATGTTGGCTTTAATAATTCCAGGGATTACATCAACTGATGGACGCTGAGTTGCAAGAATAAGATGAATTCCACATGCACGACCCATTGCTGAAATTTCTGTAAGCAACGAAAGCGCTAATTGACTTGCTGTAATTTGTTTTACTGGCTTTGGTTCTGGAATTTTCCTTTGTCTGCGACTACCAAACATTGCGAAAATTGCATTTTCTTGTTGTGCTCGTTGTCTTTCAAGATACTCAGAATATTCTTTACTATATCGTTCTGAATCAGTTGGATCATCAATTTTTTCAGTCGATTGCATTAAAAATGCCATCTCTTCGATCATAATAACCACTCGCTTATATTTGGTTCATTCAATATCTGTAAGACCTTTGTTTTCGAGTTCCACATATCTGCGGTTCATCTCCTTTTTGAGTGCCAGCAAGATATTGGTTGCTTCAGTAATAGTAGATCCATACAACGGAATTTTCTTTGGATCAGACTTGGCAATCGGCCCAAATTCTACGCGTTTTGGATCAATAATTGCAAACAAAGTATTCTTTGGTGGTTGCTTGATAAGATTTTTGAGCAATACAGACTTTCCAGAACCTGAGCGACCAGCAACAATAAGGTGTGGCGTATTGGAATTGGACAAGTCCAATGAATAGAGTTTTTTATCAATGTCACGACCGATTGGGAATGCTGTTTTTTTATCAACAGACGCTTCTCCTCGGTCATCTCGTGGAACTTCCACACCGACAAATTTTGTTCCAGGGACTGGTGCGACGATTCGCACATTTTCAAACTCTGTAGCTTGTGAAACATCTTCTGCATATTTTTTTACTTCAGACATTTTTACGCCGCGAGATGGAACGAATAAATAGCGATCATACGCATACCCATCTTTTTTTTCGGCGAATTCAAGTGCAATTCCGAATTCTTGGAATTTGTATTTAATTTTTCATTCGATAGTCGTTGGCGTATTGGATTCGATGAATTTTGTGTTTTTAAATTCTTCTTTTTCCATTTTGACCAAATCGGATTTTTTCGCTGTATCCATTTTGTAGCCAAATACAGAAGTTTGCATAGCATTGAAGGTTTCTTTTCCGTCCATCTGATCATAGATGTTGTACGGAAAATAGCTATCTGCATCTGCATTTTCGATAAATTTGAAAAATCCAAAGATTTGATACCAAAAATGTGCTTTCATGAAATCAAAATCCTCAGATTGAAAATTGATTGTAATGATATTGTGCTGACTGGAATTATCTTTATTTTTCGAGATTTTTACTTCTCGAAATCGCATTTCAGAAGGTTCTTCTTCAAGTTCATTTTTTACTAAGTAATAGTAAAAAAGTGACTGAAACCAGTACATTGGCTCAATTCCTTCGCTGGTATCAGTGTGATTCGACTTGAATTTAAAATCTTCAATGATAATTTTTCCATTCTCTCGAAATACGAGATCAGGAATTCCCATGAATGGAATTGGGGATTTCAGCGTTCGACCTTGCAAGGTATCTTCTGCAAATGAAGTAAGTTGTTTCTCAATAAGGAGAACATTTTGATATTCTAGCATTTCGTCGAAGTACATTTTCCAGGCATTCGTGAAGTCTTTGAGAATTTTTTCGCGATTTCCTGTTTTTCCCCACTTAACATCCTCATCTGCAATCGTTCCAAGATATGCAATGGCATGATCTACTGACTGCTCGATAGTCATTGTCTGATTCAGAAAATTTTCGACTACTGAATGTGCCATTTTTCCAACAATCATCGCAGGAGAAGATTTAAAATATCTATTTCCCAAGATGTATTGTTCTTTCCAGCCACCAGGGTTGCGGTGGAATTTGGAAAATGAGGAATACGAAAGGTAAGGAATAGGGTAATTATGTTGCGCTAAATTCAGCTCATTCGCTGTCGCTTGTATTGTCATCTTCAGATTGGTTAGGAATTACAATTTTTGAGAGGTCTGGTGGAGTTATAGTGCGTGGTTCTTGTTTTTCTTCTTTCTGAATTTCTTCTTCAGTGTAAAGTCCAGAAAGTCCATATACTTCTCGGCACACTACAGTAGTTGCCACCTTGCAGATCATGGCGGATTTATTCTGCGTCCAGACGCCGCTGGATTTTGCATATTCTTCCCAATTGACGAATTTGATATTTTTTCTTTTTTCTCCGTTGGAAAAATATTCCAATACAGCATACGCGCCAATGGGTGTGCTTTTTGCTTGTCTTTTTGCGAAATTCACTTTGTGAGTGAATTCATTCGCGGAAAAATCGATAGAAAAATCGTCCCCTGGAAATACTGCTTGTGCAGTAAGCGAAATAAATCCTTCCTGCTGTCGTGCAATGCGCATGTATCCAGCATTCGATACAACAATCATTGTTTTTCCATCTTGTTTCCATCCCCAAATTTCTTTGGCAAATGGATCAAGTCCATATTGCTTTGCGATTTTCATTGCAACGATGAAGTCTGAAGTTTCCAAATCAGGGAAACTTGCTGATTTGAGTGCTTTGATTTGTGCTTCTGTTCAGAATTGCATCAAATCAAGCTCTTGGTTATCTACTTTTTTGATTTCGTTTGACATTTTTGAAAAATAAATAAATATTTAAAATAAAAATGGATGCGATAAAAACAATCCACATCCACGCGAAGGGGTTAGTGATTTCGGGCATATGGTTCAAAAAATTTATAGTAAATATTGTGTTGATTCCAATATTTTTGAAGAGCAGTTTCTAATGCTTTCTCCAGTTCTGCAATACTCATATTTTGGTATTTTGTATGTGAGATAAATTGTATTTTGGGATTGGGGGAACTTTCAAGGCATTCCCCTTCCCCTAAAAAACGAAAATTATTCACAGGATTGTTTTTCGTCTTCATACTGGTCAATTCCAGCTTCTTCATAGGGGTCATATTCGCCCCAGAATTCATAGTCATACATAAAAAATTTGATTTTTTATAAAAATTGATTAGAATTTTTGTAATCTTTTCTCAAAGATTTTGTTTTTCCCACTTTGCCGAGTGGGGATTTTTTATTATTTATTTTTAATAAACTATAATATATCAAATTGGTATAGTTTTAAAATAAATAAAAAAGATTTGTAACTTTTCCTGCTGTCGGGTATTTATGGCGAGTGTTCCCTGTAGGCTTATCGTTTCTGCCCCCTGCTTCCGCATTTGTACAATCACTAATTTTGGTGAATTGGAAAAGTATCTATGTTAAAGAACGAATTTAAAAAGATTTTTGTCGATGAGACTTCTTGGAAAATATTTTTATTTTCTTTCTTCATCTGACACAACCATTATATACTATTTTGGTATATTTGCAAATCTTTTTTTGACTTTTTTTAGTTTTTTACTTGATTATTTTATAAAAAATCGTATAAACTACTTTGATTTAACTATACTTATTATATGAAAGATTTAGAAACCACTTGGTCTCATTTGACAGCAAGAAAATTAGCTGCGATAAGGGATCAGAATAATATGACAAATGCTGAAATTGCAAAGAGAATTGGAGTGACACCAGCATATATTGGCGCAGTCCTTGGTCGACAAAAGAAATGAACAGAGGAAAATTTTTTAAAAATTGGAATGTTTTTGGGTATTCCAGAAAAAACCATAAGAGATATGATGCATGCATCACTTTTGGAAGCAATGGAACAGGAATATGGTATTGATATCGCTTTTGCGCTCAAAACGAAATTCAAATTAACTGATAAAGGCGTTCGAGATGTAATGCAATTTTTAAACGATTTGACCAAAGAAGATAACTAATATAACATGACAACTTGCCCATATACATACGCAAAAGAACATGATATTCAAATAAAACATTATGATTTTGAAGAATTTTCTGGAATTTGTGGAACATTCTGAAATAAATCGCTGATTTGAATAAAAAATTGATATGATCCAATTACTGAAAGAGAGGTCTTGTGACATGAACTTTGACATTTTTTATCATGAACAGAAAATAATATACATTTTTCCAAATGGGACGAACAGGAAGCGGATAAATTTGGTCGCGAATTTCTCATTCCAACATCTGAACTTATTCGTGCAATAGAGGATAATGAATGAATATGCGATACTTATTGCTTGGCAACAATTTTTGGTGTATCCGCAGAAACTATGCAAGCAAGAGTTCGTGAGGTTTTTAATTTACCAAAAAATTTTTAAGTGTTTTGCTATGAAAAAGTTATTTCTAATTATTCTCTGATTTTTCTTGTTATTTTCTTGTCAAACAGAAAATGTGCCACAAGAATCCACACAACCACTTCAGGAAGAGGTTACCAAAATATCAAAAAATGAAGAGCAAGAAAAAATATGGAAAATGTATTGTGATATTGGAAGAATTAGTGAATTATATAGCATTGCGCCAGACTCTCAACGATATCAAGATCTTAGAGAAAATGGTAGCGATATCTCCTCCCAAAAATGGGTAGCCTCCAAGCTACTTGCAGAATGGATTATTTTAGATATTGACTGACAAGCAAAATATTTTTCAAAAAATACAAAAGATTTACATTTCCCGAAAACTGCAAATTTGCTTATAAATGCACAAAATGGAATTTATACGACGCTTACAGAAATGAAAAATATCGAAACTCTTGATGATTTTAAAAGAAATTTTTCAACATTTCTCACCTGAATGGAAATATTATCTTCTGTTCCACAAAAAAGTATTTCAGAGTGAATAAATGATGTTTTATTTCAGAGTGCAACTCAAACAAAATTTTTACTCTGTAATAATAATGTTGGTTTAGATTTTTGGTGATGAGAATCTGAAGATTTAACAGAGAGCAATACAAATACAACATTAAATCTTCCACCAAAACCAACCTTCAGTGAATCCGATATATACATTGGTCGCACAACAGAGAATCTCAATATTCGAGAAATGGCAAGTCAGAATGCAAAAATTTTATGAAAAATACCAAAGAATTCATTTGTTCTGTATACGCCATACAAGATGGTAGAAAATGAATGAATTACTTGGCATGCAGGCTGAGACCCTGATCAGGATATTTATGGACTTATCTCAGGAGAATTTATAGAATTTGTATGACCAATTCCAAAAAATACCAGCAATAATCGACAATATAAGCCTTCATATACTCCAAGAACATTCCATTGATATGAATGTATAACGAATTGTAGTGGCCACGAAGCTTGATATGAATGGGCAGAAGAAAAATGAATTGATGATGTAGATGACTGTTGGGGAAATTCTCAGTCATTCATTGAGTGATGCTGGGCTTATGTTGAAAACAATTACTAACCTTTTATTTTTATGAAAAAACTACTTTCTATTATTACAGCCGCCGCTGTACTCATTCCATTTATTACACCAGTAGCACATGCAGGATATGTGCGTTGACATTACCGAAAAAATGGAACTTATGTGAACGGATATTACCGAAGTTCATCACGATCATCTTCATCATATAAACCATCATATTCATCTTCATACTCATCATACAGCAACCCAGGAAGTCATTATGTAAATGGATACTATCGCAAGGATGGTACATATGTGAGTGGACATTATCGCACAAATCCTGATGGATACCTGTATAATAACTATTCCTACAATAATACATACAGAAATTATAGCCCAACATACACCTCTTCTTCATATTCTTATTCAGATTCTACTTACACTCCCTCTTCATACTCTTATTCAAGTTATGACAATTCCACTGGTGGATACAGCTATCAAAATTCAGAAAATCAATATAATACAACCGAAAATACCACGCAATATAATCAACCAGTTACACCTTACATAAGTTATCCAACTACTATCAATTCAATCAAGCCATCAATTGAGTCAGCCCCAACAACTACCACTTCAACGGTTTCTACAACACCAGTAACACAAACACAAACAGAAACTACAACTACAACGAAGGCAACATCTGTAATAGCACAAACAACTGATATTGACGGAAAAAATATCAAAACTGCAACCATTGGCACATATTCAGACTCAGTTATGAATCTGCAAAAATTCCTTGCTCAAAAAGGATTCTATACAGGAGATATTGACGGAATTATGACTATTGAAGTATTGCGAGCATTACGAGCATATCAGTCAGATAAAGGCATTGGACAAACTGGACGCATTGATTTAGCAACGCAAATTCAAATTGAAAAGGATCTTGGATTATAGTATGGACATTATAGCATTTTTAGTTAATAAAGAAAAGCTTAACAAGAAGAGAGGTATTTCATTAGCAACATTATGATTACTTTGAGGGATTTTTGGTGCCATTTTTTGGGATATGATAAAAGAGCTTCCAAAATGGAATATGAGTACATGGTATTATCTCATTTTCTTGATACTCTTCTGACTCCTCATAGTTTACCTTTCAAAACAATTTAAAACATGATCTACTACATCCCAACCAACATCCCCTCATGATGAGGAGAATACGACCTCATCCTCTCAGCCATCGGAATAATTATTGTGATGGTAGGGTTTTATTTTGTGCGGAAGAAAAAGGTGGATAAGTAACGGTTTAAAACTTTTTTTATTTTCTATTTTTGTGATTATAGAGAGCTTATTTTATCCTTGATGCGAAATAAAAATAAAAAAAATACAATAATAGAAAAATATGATTATAATTAGCGATACCTATTTATTAATTTTAGCAATATGGAATATTTAATTTATACCGATGAGAGTGGTTTGACGCCCGAAGAAAGTCACATGCTTATATGAGCATTATTTATTCCTACTCATCTACATGCAACAATAAAAAATGAACTTAATAAAGTTTTTGCAAAAGCAAAATGACAAGCCAGAAAATCCAGAAATAACTTTTTATGGGGCAAAATTCAACAGAATGATTTATCCACAATTCAGTCTTTGTTAAAACAAGACAAAAATGCATTTGAAATGAAATACTCGAATATTAATAAAACTAACTACAATTTTTATGTTCAATTTATTGATATACTTTTTAAGTATTCATGAGTTAATTTTTGTGCATTAGTTATAGATAAACAGAATGGAGCGGCACAGTATTCATCATGGGATCTTTTTGTTAATCGGTATGCATTATTATTACAAACTAATATTATTCGTAATTTTGGAAAGAATGATGGTTTTACATTTATTTGTGATGAGGTAAATACACCATCTAATGCAAAATGACTTTTCGAAGATTCACTATTAGGAAAGGTTCAGCATAAACTCAATACTACTCCTTGAAGCACTGATAAAAGAGTACGAGCTGCCTTAACAGTATCAAGTCATGCAAGTCTTTTTTCTCAAGCATGTGATTTGCTGCTTTGAGCCGTTACTGCTGCAATGAGAATGCAACAATGATTATCGGTTAAATGACCAAAAATCAGTTTTTCGGAACATATTAAAACCTCAATATGATGAAAAAACATGTGTCAGAACTTTACAGTTAACAAACCATTTTATTTTAGCGTTTGGCATTATTGCGAAAAAAAATAGACACATAAAAACACGGTGACCGACAAAGACTCAGCCCGTGTTTTTATGAGGTGGATTATATGATATTTTTTCAAAAAAGCAAATCTTTTTTAAAGTTTTTCCTAATTTTTCCTTGACATTTTTAATTTTTATGAAAAAAGCATTTGCCTACCTCCGAAAATCCACAGATAGAAAAGATAAACAACGATTCTCATTAGAAACACAAGAACGAGAAATTCAAAGAGCCAAAGCAGTTGCTGAGGCATTTTTTGGTGATGAGGTAGAAATTATCGAAACTTTCACAGAAAAAATATCAGGAACTTCTCGAGAACGCCCAGAGTTTGATAAAATGCTTGCAAAATTTGATAATCAAGAGGCGGATATTTTGCTTTCTTGGCGACTTGATCGCCTTTCTCGCAATCCAACTGACGCAGGAGCTATTATGCAAGCAATGCAAGATCGAATTATTCCGTATGTAGCAGATAACACAAGGGTTTATACTCGCAAAGATTCAGGGCTTTTAATGGGCGTTCTTTTTGGTCAAGCAAGTCAAGAAAGTATGGAAATTGCAGACAAATCGATGACATGAATGCAAACACTCATAGAAAAAGGTGGCATTCCATACAAAGTACCATTTGGCGCAAAAAACAATAAAGATACTACTGCACCACTGGAAGAACGAATTATTATTGATCCCATCGATTCACAATTTGCTCGAAAAATGTTTGAAAAACGAGCCAATGGCGAATCATATCAAGATATTGCTGACTGGCTCTTTCAGAATGGTTACAAATGAAAAAATGGTGGAAAAATTGCAAAAAGCACGATTCAAAGCTGGATACAAAATAAATTCTATTATGGTATTTGTGAATGGAGTAATCATGTTTGGAGTCATATATACCGCCCAATTGTTGAAAAAGAATTATGGGATAGAGCCAATGGAGTCGGTCGTGGATTTGTCCCACGATTTGACGAAAATCCATTTTTATTGAAAGGAAAAATCAAATCCGCCATTTCAGGGCGAATTCTTACTGCAAGCTACGCAAAAAAGATTTACCCACAATACCACACGCACGCAAGCTGGAAAAAAGAAGGTGATAATATTTCTATTTCTGAAGCAAAAATTATTGAATATTTCGATAGTATTATTCATTTGTACATTGTGCCGAACAATCTGAAAAAAATGTTTTCCGACGCAATGAAACAAATGTATAAAGAAAAGCTTGCGGAAATTCACAAAGAAAAGCAGAAACTTTCAGCAGAATTAAATAAAACCACCCATAAAATGGATGGCCTTATTGATATGCGAATAAATGAAGAATTAACTGCAGAGCAATATAAAGAAAAATCTGCTGAATTTTCGGAAAAAATTCGTGAACTCAATGTAAAAATCACAGCCCTTGTCGTTCAAGATGAGGGAATTTTGGACTTATTGAACAAATCTGTCGAACTCCTCACAAACCTTGTCCAGTACTGGGAAAGTGCGGATAAGCGTACGAAGTTGGGTATCATTGATATGATTTCGGTCGAACTTTTTGTGACCCCTAAAAAATCGCTTAAAATAAAAGAGAACGAGGTATTTGAAATACTTCGTTCTCTGAATTGTATCGAATGGCTCCCCGAACTGGATTCGAACCAGTGACCTACCGGTTAACAGCCGGTTGCTCTACCGCTGAGCTATCGAGGAATATATAGCGGTATCTCTTGTA
>JABCOP020000029.1 GCA_013332525.2 Candidatus Altimarinota bacterium | reverse complement strand
TAATAATTATACCAAAAGCAAATACAGCGGAATGAGAGTCTATACTTTTTTTCTTTCAAAAAAAGAAGCGAAAAAGTTTAGATTCTCACTCCAACCAAAGGATTGAAACTTCCTTTTTAAAAAAGATTCGAAAAGCCAGTTAGGTCATTGCTTCGGCAATGCGAGCGTGAGAACTCAAAACCCTCGTGAATTGTGTCGTCTGACCTCTATTATAATGCCATAGATGCATTCGAGTGTCCCACAATCATTTATTATTTGAACTTCGGTTGTACCAACAATCCGAAGTTTTTTGTTTTTTAAAAACGGACAATTATAAAAGTTTTTCACAAAAATGTAAAAAACTTGTTAAAAAGTACAAATATTATTCAATAATTGTGCGAAAATAATATTTTACTAGTGATGATAATTACTTCATTTCATAATTTCAAAACTTCGATAAATCTGCTCCATTAAAATTAAAAAAGCAAGCGAATGAGGAAAAATCATGTCCGAAAATTTGAGAAGTTGGACGCAATATTTTTCTTGAATTTTTTCGACATCAAAACCATAACTTCCACCAATCACAAAAATTATATTTTCACTTGTATTGTATAATTTTTGTATACAATTTGAAAATTTTTTCGTACTCATGTGTTCACCCCGCTCATCACAGAGAAAAATTTTACCAGGAATTTTGGTAAGTTTTTCAAGAATTTTTTCAGTTTCTTTATTTTTGATAAAAATACTTTCTGTATGTTTAACAGGTTTGATAGTATGAATCAGAATCTGTTTTCTAAGGCGTTTTTCATATTCTTTGATAGCATCACTAAAATGTTTGTGTCCGTCAGAAATATGAATTATATGAATCATATAGTGGCTTTAATAAAAGAAAAAAACAGAATTTTGAAAAAATTTTATAAAAAAATTTTGACTTTTCAAGTATTTTTAATATTATCTCTTGCGTCTATACGACATGCCACCTTAGCTCAGTTGGTAGAGCATCGGTTTTGTAAACCGGCGGTCATCAGTTCAAGTCTGATAGGTGGCTCCACTTATTTGGGTTTTAGAAGTTTGGAATATTAGATTGAAAAATCTTAAATCTAAAATTCGAAAAGTCTAAAACTTTTTTCTTTTCATTTTCCTGGGTCGGTTCCAGAGCGGTCAAATGGGGAGGACTGTAAATCCTTTGGCTTCGCCTTCGGGGGTTCGAATCCCTCCCGGCCCACCACTTTTACATATATGGGTGATTAGCTCAGTTGGCGAGAGCATCTGCCTTACAAGCAGGGGGTCGGGGGTTCGAATCCCTCATCACCCACCATATTGGTAACCTTTTGGGTTATTTTTTTGTTTAAAATGACCTTAAAAAAATTTGCTTTTCGCAAAAAAATTTATATAATCGGCTCGGTTTTGAATTTTCAAAATTTGCACCCATAGCTCAATTGGAAGAGTATCGGTCTTCGAAACCGGCGGTTGTAGGTTCGAACCCTACTGGGTGCACCACAGATATTTGCTCGGGTGGTGGAATGGTAGATGTGCGGAAATGTAAGCATTCGCAAAGCGATGCGACACATTGGAGCCATACCCCCGAAAACGAGATTTGCAAGCGAAAGCTATGCAAAGCGACATTTGAGAGGGGTACACGTATCACTTTTCAAAAAATCATAACTATTTGCTCGGGTGGTGGAATGGTAGACACGTACGCTTGAGGTGCGTATGCCTAACGGTGTGGGGGTTCAAGTCCCCCCTCGAGCACCAATTTGAATCAAAATTTTGGTTTCCTATTTCGCCAAATCAAAAAATAGGAGGAGGCTTTCGTACCTATTTTGAGCGATTGCATTTTACTCTTTTATCCATTATTGTATGAAAAAAGGAATTCATCCTGAATCACGCGAAATTCTTTTCGTAGACCGAAGTGCGAATTTTGTTTTGAAAACTCGATCAACACTTCAACCAAAAGATACTTACGAATACGAAGGGAAAGAATATCCTGTAATGTTTATAGAAACTTCTTCAGCTTCTCATCCATTCTACACAGGTCAGAAAGTTCTTTTGAAAACTTCATCTATCGACAAGTTCTACGCTCGTCAGAAAAAAACTGAAAATCTCTCAAAATAATTTGAGGGATTTTTTCGGTAAAATTTTAAAAAATTCTGCTCTCATTTTTCTTGGGAAAATCATAAAAAAAGTAGATTTTTCTTTTGCATTTTTTGGATTTTTCCTATAATAGAGCGTACTCTTAATTTTATTTATTTTTATGTTAGCAAATGTGAAAAAAATCTGGGGAACAGCGCACATTCGAAAAAGTATAATCGTGACGCTTCTCTTGATTTTGGTCTACAAACTTCTGGCTTCAGTTCCAGTGCCAGGGGTGAATACAGCACTTCTTGATTTGTATATTCAGCAATTCCAATCGAATCAGCAACTTGCATTTTTTGGTGCATTGATGGGGGGTGGTCTTGAACAATATTCTATTATTTTGATGGGGCTTGCGCCATATATCAACGCAACGATCGTGATTCAGTTGCTTGGTGTAGTCATTCCATCGCTTGAATCGCTCAAAAAAGAAGGTGAACAGGGTCAGAAAAAACTCAATAATTACGGACGATACTTGACAGTTCCACTAGCGTTCGCACAGAGTTATGGTATGATTTTGCTTCTCAATACACTCTTTAATATTCAGATTATTGATACTTCCAATTTTATGGGAGCAGTGTTGCCAGCGATGATTACTATTACGGCTGGTACCATGATTCTTCTTTGGCTTGGTGATCTCATTACAGAGAGTGGTATTGGTAATGGTACTTCTATCGTTATCTTTGCAGGTATTCTTGCGAATGTACCACAATATTTTGTGAATTATATTTCACAAGGGCTCTATATTCCATTGATTGCACTCGTAGCACTGACAATTTTGGTGATTTATATTATTGTGCGATTCACAGAAGGACATCGTCGCATTCCTCTCGTATATACTCGTACTGGTCGAGATGAACGTTCATATTTTCCGATTCGTATCAACCAGGCGGGTATGGTGCCTATCATCTTCGCAGCATCTTTGGTAACTTTTCCTTCTATTATTGGACAAGTTTTGGTACAGCGCGCTGGTGGCCAGGCTCGTGAAATTGGAGAATTCTTGGTAAGTCACTTCAGTATGAATAATCCAAGTTGGTGGTTTATCGGAGTATATTTCCTTTTGATTATCGGGTTTTCATATTTTTATGTAGCGATTACATTCAACACAGACGATGTTGCAGAAAATATTCAAAAACGCGGTGGATATATCCCAGGGATTCGCCCAGGAAAAGAAACTTCTGAATATTTGACAAAAGTTTCTAATCGTCTTAATCTTTTTGGTGGCGTATTCCTAGCGATTATTGCGGTTTTCCCTTATATTGTGACGAATCTCAATAATCAGTTTGGATTTTTCCCAGCGCCGAATGGTGGTATGATTGACCTCGTGATTCCGGGGGCGAGCCTGATTATTGCGGTAGCGGTAATTCTCGAAATTATTCGTCGTATCGATACGGATCTCAAAAGTTTCAATTATCGAAAATTCTATTAAAATCTTCCTTTTTGGAGGATTTTTTTGTGGAAAATTTTTTGAAAAAATAAAATATTTGACAAAAATGAAAAAACTCGAAAAATAGAGATAAAATTTTTGCAAATTTGTAAATAATATGTTAAAATAACAATGAATTTAATTTTTTATATATGACAAGTTCTTATCAAATCAATTCTTTGCGCGATTTTTTTGAAAAAGGTGAAGAAATAACAAAAAAACCTTTAAGTGATTCGGTTATTGCGGAATATGAAACACTCGTAAAATCAGCTGAAAATTTTATTAAAAACCTTGAAATAAATAGCCCAGAACGACCTCAGGCGGAAAAAGCACTTCAAGCATTACGCGAAAGTTTTGCAAAATTACAGGAAACAAGTAGTGCGAGCAAACAGAAAGTGCAAGAAGAATTTCGCACTAAGTGGAAAGCATTATACAATTCTGTTTCTAAAACTCATTCAGCTGAGTCAGAGAAAAATGAAGGAGAATCACAGGAGGAAAATGATCAGGACGAAAAAGTTGAATCCGAAGAAAGCCTTCAAACAAAACCGGCTGAATACAAGCCAGAACCAATCACTGAAAAAGTACAAGAAGAATTGAATGAATTCCAAAAGGAAGCATTCGAGGCTTTCAAAAAACAAACACTCGGTGAAAATGGAGAAATGGACGAGCTTTCTTTCCGTCGCGGAATTGAATTTTTGTCAGAATTGTCTAATTTTTCAAACATTGAAGTGGAAAAAGGAAAATTTGAATGGCTTGATGCAAAAGAAAAAGAAATGCTTCTCAAACAAATGCCAGCCGTTCAGGGAATTATCGGTTCTATTTTTGTAGAACAATTTTTCCGTGCCGGATATGAATTTGGTTTCAATGCTGATAATACCGTGATTGTAAAACCAAAAAATGCTGGTCAACAAACAAAAGCTCGTGAACTACAAACGCAGCTGAATAATCAAATTGCTCGGAATCCTCATCTTGCAAATTCGCTTAAAGCCGGTCTTCTCTATAACAATCAGGATTTGCTCACATACTTGCGAATGAATGCTACTTCTGACGGAAAAGAAATTTCTGAAGATGCACAGAAACCAGAAAATTTTATAAAATTTTTGGAAGGGCGTAATACTGATTCTGCCAAGGCTATTTTGGCAAGCCGAAATTTTTTCAAAGATTTGGATTGGGAAGGACATTTGCACGCGGCGAGTTATGTTCCGAATTTTTCGAAAGAATTGTCTGTTATTATGAGTGATCCTGAAACTCAGCAGGCGATTGCTCAGAATTTTACTCAGAATCAGAGCGCTCCGAATGGCACACAAGTTCTCTTTAATACAATGACGGCTCCAGATGATTCTCTCAATAAACCGCTGCCAACTTTGAAAGAAAATATTGATAAACACGGATATGCTGGAGGAATGCTCACGCATACAGGAATGCTTTGGGGTCGCGGATTTAAAACTTTATTTTCTTCGCCAGAAGCAGGAACTTTGACTATTGCGGCAATGATTATTTTACCATTTGTTGTTGGACTCAAAAATGCAATGGGAATTTTTGTGGGAACACCGTTGGCGCTCGGACTGATTGATAATTTTACAAATGATAAAAAACCAAAGGCAAGAGTATCAGAAAATATGGATTCTATAGATTTACCTTCAATTTCTAATATCTCAAAACAAAAAAGAAATGAATTACTTGGAAAAATGTATGAGAATAAAGAGGAAGTGAATGAGGTGGAAAAAACTTTAGAGCCATTTGTATCAACAAATAATGCTGAAATCCTCTCATATATCAATGGTAATAAGAATGCGAATCTGACTGATGAACAGAAAAAACTGTTAGATACACCTAAAACACAAGAAGTTGTGAAACAACATATTGAAAAACTTCGATCCAATGAAATGGAAAAGGCTCGAAATTCGTGAGAAGGAAGTGAAGAATGATTAAAATTATATGAAGCTTTTCTTGATCAGCAGTCTGTTTCTCAGCTTGAGTCTTTGGCTTCAATGGATAGTGAAGCAAGAAAAAAAATTCTTAATGACTTTCAGTCTAAAATCAATAATATACTTAAGGATCCTAATGTTTCATCAGACGAGAAAGGCTTTTGGGCATCATTGTGAGAAATGGCTGCACAAGGACTCTATTATGCTGTAATAATTGGTGTATCTTGGAAGGTATTAAAGTGGGTTCCGGGTCTAGGATTAGTGCTTAAAGGAGTAGAGTTTGGTGCTAAATTTGGTGGTAAATTCTTGTGAAAAAAAGCTTTGGAAGTATGGAATAAAAATCAGGCATTGAAAAAAGCATGAATAAAACCAACTGCCGAAACCCCAAAACCAACTGCCGAAACCCCAAAACCAACTGCCGAAACCCCAAAACCAACTGCCGAAACTTCAAAAATTACAATCTATTATAATATAGATGGAAAACAAGTACATATTTCAGTTGATGATTTGCCACGCTTTAATGAATTAAGACGACAACTCGCAAGTGGCGCTCCTCTTGATGATGATTTGATTAGAAAGATTAGGTCTATCTTGACAGAAACTCACTTGAGGGATGGTACTAAAATATTTAATGATAATTCTAAATTATCTCAATTGGATGATGTAATGAAACATTATAGAGGAAAACAAATAAGCTCATTAGATGATTTCCTTAAAATTGTGCTTCATGCAATAAGATAATATAATATGCCTAAGAATATCAAAGCATCTCGAGAAAACTCTAGTGAGTCGTATAACCAAAAAATGTTATGAGTTTCATGAGAATTTCGTAATGTTGGTTTTAGTCCGATTGATTTACGCTGACAATGAGTACAACATGTTCGAAGTAATTTACAATCAACTGTTGAACTGTTTTTTCAGAGTTGAATTTTTTCCTTGGAAAAAAATTCTCCTGAGCTCAAACAAGCCATTCATGCGATTTTTCAAAAAATTTCGACCTATCCATGAGTGGAAATGGAGAAACTTAAAACAGCCGAAATTGTTGATGCGGTGCTTATTTTGGAAAAAACTGATGGCCAGCGAATCTCTATCAATCTTGAAGATTTGTGGCGAGAAATTTTTCTGAATCCTCAAAAAGCTAAGGTTCAGCGCCAGACGCGCGAAGAAGAAAAAAAATTACAAGAAAATGTTTCCAAAGAAGCATTTCTTGGTGGGAGTGTGGTTTTGGAATATAGTGCTGTTGGTACGCTTGTGGCCGGTAGTGCTGGTGTCGTAGGTTACAAAATGCTCAATATCGGAAAAATGTGATCGTCTGCGTCAAATGAAGAGCGAGTGATAGTAAAATCGTTACTGGCAAAAATGGAAGATGGAAAAACCGTTCGAATTCATCTTAAAAAACCATATGTCGGAACAAGGGCAGATTTTCAGGATGCTATTGGAAAAATTCTTGCCGATGTAGATATGGATTTTGATCCAACAACACGAAAAGTTTTTTCTCCAACAAATCGTATTTTACATGCGCTTGAAGCTGACCTCAGAAATCTGACATACGAAAAATATTTACAAGAAAATGCAGATTCAAAAACAAAGATGTCTGCTGATGAATTTGAAAAATTCAAAAGTGAGACAATTCGAAAAAATGCTCAAGTTATTGAAGATTTGGGTGCTGGAAAAATTTCTGCGCGTCACGCACTCAAATCCACAGCACTCAAAGTAGCGACACATATTGCACTTTTTCCACTCTTTGCTGTTGAATTTCATCGCCAACAAACTCCTGGAAATATGATTGAGGCAGTTTTGGAAGAGGTGTGATTCGCATTTGGTATGCGTGCTGGTGCTTGGGTGGGAAGAAAATTTCCAGGTTGGCTCAAAATTCCATGATCCATTCTATGAGGATTGGTATGAGGTATGGGGACGGTAGTATGAGGCCATATGGCTGCAAATGCTTGGCTTGATACCAACCGACATAAATGGCTTCATTTCCAAAAAGCGAATTATTCTAATGGCCGCTCGGCGACATGACATGTGGTTTTTAATCTCGGTGCGAGTGAGTGACTTGGGAAAATTAACGACGCATGGCGCTGGGTTTCTGGCGACAAAACACAAGACGGAATTGATCTTGGTATTGATAGAATGGATATTAAAAATCCTTTGACAGGAAATCATTGGTTCACAGCTCCGGAAATGTCAATTTTTCAAGACAAAGTTACGCTTGGAACAAAGCCATGGGAATGGATGCAAACCGCTGCCAATCGTGATGTTGAACGCTGGAATGAATATGTGGATCGCTACAAAATTTCTCTCACACGTGAAGTGTATGAACTGCTTGGAAAATATCAGCGCAGCGAAGGTGCTTTCTCAGACACTCAAAAAATTCAACAAGCCTGAGGAAAAGAAAACCTTTTGGAAAAAATACTCGAAGAAATATTGCGAGGAGGTGAGGAAGGGGATGTATTTGCAACGCAAATTACAGCCTTAAAAAATGGAATTATGGCCGAAGTAAAAAATAACTCCCCAATTCCAAATTCTCTTATTAACGAATATATTTCCAAAAGTGTCGGAGCTATGAAGATCGATGAAACACTCTTCATTAAAAATCGTGAAGAAGCTCTCAATCGAGCTGAAAGTCAGCTTCAAATGGATATTGATACTTTTCCAAATATGACCCCAGAGCTTAAGACTTATATCAAGACGATTCCTGAGAGAATACTTACACAGAGGGATTTATACGAAAATCAATATGAAAAACGTATGTATGAATCTATGCTCAAGAATGAAACAATGATGAAACTTGGTGATACTGAAATTTCTGTCGGAAATTATTTTGCTCTTTGGCTTGAGAGTGCTGTCACTTGGAATCAAGAAAAATATTTCCTTTCTCAATTGAAATCGGGAAATACAACAGGCTTTGAATGGTCTCTCTAATATTTAAAATTATGACAAATGTTGAAAAAAAAGTGGAGTTTAAAGATATTCCACAAAGCGTAAAAAACGCACTTCCTGACTCAAATGAATACCAAAAATTTGAAGCAGCTCGTAATAAACTCCAATCACAGACCGATATTTTGCAAAAAAATACAGAAGATCGTCTGACTGCTCTCAAAAATGAATTGCCGCCAGATATTCGTGCCAAAGTTGAAAATCTTTCCGATTTGGCTGATGCTGTTGAGGACAAAAACCTGCTTGAGCAAGCGGGGGATGCTCTCAAAGACAAATATAATGAAGTCAAAAGTACTATAGCTGCTCTTCCTGAAAAAGCTGCAGACTCAGCGGAGGCTGCTTATGACGAAATTGTTGACTCGGATGATACTATTAAGACTGACAAAGACTCATTTGCTGGCCTCAAAACCGCTTTTAATACTTTTAAGGAAAAGGGCTTTATCGAAGGAATGAAGGAAATTGGCAGTCAGCTCAAAGATTTTTTTGACAAAATTATAGCGATTTTTAAAGGTGGATTTGGTTGGGCGACTTTTGAAAAAATTGGGGATTTATTTTCTGGAACACTTGATACTGGGAAAAAAATTTCTGATGTTATCAAGTGGGCAAAAGATAAAATTGATTTGTCATTTTCAGAGGGCGCACCTTGGCGAGATGCGCTGGAAGACCGCAAACTGCTCGCGATTCCGATTGAAAAAATTCGTGCTGGCATGTCGGTAGAAAATATTTCAAAAGAATTAGGAATCAAACTTTCGAATAGCGATGCAAAAACATTTTTGGATAAATTTTTTAAGCCAGAAAATTTTGAAAAAATTATTGCTGAATATAAAAATAAAACCAATACTTCCACAGTTGACGAAAAAACCGTGACACTCAAAGATTTGGTTCTCAATCTCGGATAAAAACGAATATCTCTGGAAATTTCCAGAGATATTTTTATTTGCAAAAAAAATTTTTTCCGTTACAATGGCGACATATTTTAACTTTCAAAATATGGCAAATTCACTTAATAAAGTACAATTGATCGGAAATCTTACAGCTGATCCGGAAGTTCGCGAGACTCCAAATGGGCAAAAAGTTGCGACTTTTTCTGTGGCAACAAATCGTCGTTGGAAGGACGCATCTGGAATGGCTCAGGAGCAAGTAGAATATCACAGCGTAACAGCTTGGCGCTGGCTTGCGGATATCGCGGAACAATACATGAATAAAGGAAAAAAAGTGTATGTGGAAGGATATTTGCAGACTCGTAGTTGGGATGATGCAACGACTGGTCAGAAACGTTACAAAACAGAAATCGTTGCTGATAATATTATCCTTCTTTCATCAACTGGTGGTGCGAATGCTGGTGGTGATGTTGCTGGATTCTCGGCTGCGGCTTGAGATGATCAGCCAACTCGTGCGAAAGCAAAAGTAGAGGAAGATATTTCCATCGAAGACATTCCATTTTAAAATATATGTTTCAAAATAAAAAATCCCAATTGGGATTTTTTATTTATTTGGATCTACCGTTTCCTCATTACCTGTATGCAAATAAACTCATGGCGTTGGTGTGAGGGCTTCTACTGTAGGAACTTCAGAATCTTCTTCTACCAAGTCTATTCATTCTATGTTAGAAGTCTCACTTTCATCTCCTTTTTTTATCTCTTCTACGTTTTTATTATTGATTTGTTCGATAAATTCGATCAATTTTGCTGTTGTTCTTTTTCCAAGGATTCCGTCCTGTCCAGTTGCTACATCAACTGCATCCATTCCAATACATTGTTGTAGTTTTTGTACATTTGCAACAGTTGGATTGGAAATAGTAGCTTCAATAATCGCTCGAACTTCAGCATTAACTTGATCTTGGTGATTTTTGAGAAGTTCATTCCATTTTTCTACCGCAGTTTTCCATTCAGCAGTTTGAGTCCATCGTTCAGAAATACGATCTCGACGTTTTTCTGTAAGAATCAGCTTTTTACTTGCGCTCGATGCTCGCTTGTAATCAATGGTAGAACTTTTATTAGTCATACACTGAATACATATATCCGCCATTTCTTCAGGAGTTTTTGGTATATCGGTTGGAATAGTTACGAGAGGATTTGTTTTATGTGTTTCCAAAAAATTTCTCATAACAGTCCATCCAGTCACTCCTGATACCAATCCCCAATTCTCTTTGAAAAATTTTGTCAAATCAGTTTTTGCGTTATTAAGGAATTCTTTCCCTATTGATTTTGATTTATCTGGAAGAGCAAGTAGGGTTTGTTCTGGAAATCCAGGGATAGTTTCTTTCAATTGAGTTACTGCTTCCTGTTTTATTTCCGCGTTTTTGTTTATTTCATGAGGTTCTGCATTTGGAACTTTACCAACAGACTGTGATGTTTGTGGGGAATAATTTTCTCCTGGCGCTTTGCCTTCGACTCCATGTTTATTATTAAGCCATTTTTTTCGCCTCCCAGAATATCTCCAGCCCTCTCCATTTATAGAGAGAATTTGTCAATCTCTTCCAGCTTCTGGAAACTTAAATTCTTCGCCAGACTTGACAGATACTTCAAATTTTCCTTGGTCTGGTAATTTCTCAGGGAATGGCTTGTATTCTAGAGCAAGAGGTTGTTCTTTGGTAGGTTGAGTTACTTTCTCTGCTTGAGGTCGTTTCAATGAGTTTATTGTCACAGACTCTACCTCTAATGTTCATTTTCCATATAGCATTTTTTGCTCCCATATTTCACCTTTTTGAGTTACCTGGCGCTCAAAAATTGATGATGGTTCCTTAAATTGTTTGTCAAAATTCACTAGTTGTTTTCGATTAATTCTTCATTCAACTTTTTGTCGATGCCATGTATCATTCTCTTGTTTTACATATTCGATAATTCCCCGTTTTCCCTTAGAGTCAATAACTGTAACCCTCAAAATAGAGCCCTCAGAAGAATTTTTCATCATAGTATTCGCTTCATCCAAATTGAAAGTTTTGATATCAAATGTTTTTGATACCCATTGTTCTTTGGGCGTGTTGACAACTACTTCCGTCGCTGATTGAGTTGATAATTCAATTTGTGAATTAGGCTTTTCTCATGATTTTTTTGAAAGTTCTTGAAATTGTCGCCCCAATTCTTTCCGCTCATTCTCTATTCGTTTATATAGAGAGTCTTCTCATGAATTTCGAGGTTTTTTTCCAATTTCTTTCCAGTCTTTTCCGGTCTTAATAAAGACTTTATAGGAATTATTTTCATCTAGAGTGACTTTAAATACCCTACTTCGTTTATTGTATTTAACGACAAATTCTGATGATAATTCTTTTGGTACTGCTTCAATATTTATTTCAGGTGATTTTGGTGTTTTAGATGAATTTACTGATTCGGCTGTTTTAGGAGTAATCTTTTTAACCTGAATATGTATATTTGGGTCTTTGAGGCTTATAGTATTTCAGTTAAATTCTAAAACTTCTGGCAAAACCTCAGGTTCTCTAATGTTGAGATGATTTGCTTTTTTCCAAGTCCCATCTGGTTGTTTGATATATTCTACAAATCCCTGAGTTTTCTCAGAAATATTATTGATTTGAAGTTGTATGATTGATCCTTCCGAAGCATTTTTGATAGCAGCCTCCACTTCTGTTGAGAGGGTGTTTTTAAGCTCGGGTGATGCGTTATTGATTGATACTTTTTTTGCTACGGTAGATGGATTATCCCCAGGATGAATAACTTTTCGAGATTCCCATTTACTTTCTGGCGAAGCAGTGAATTGATATTTATTTTTTGTGGAAGGCATATATCATTCTTCGGCTCCTTTTAAATGTATGTTTTTATGATCACCAAATCTATTAATTTTTTCTTCGACTTGTGCTACACTTACACCTTCTTGTTCAGCAACTTGCGTGATAATTTTTTTCTGCTCGTTCTCGGGAAGTGCCTTGAATCGTGCCGTCAGTTTTGGAAAGAATTCTGCAACTTTTGCTCCACCACGGAACGCAAGTGCCACCCATGCTCATTCTGACGACCATTCGAGCTTTCCGTTTTCTGCTGCATACAGTCCTTGCATAACCGCAATATCACCAGCCGTAAGAACACCGGTTCGACTACCTTGGAACATAACTTTTCCAATGATAGATTTTCCTTCGTAGTCTCAGAAAACCCATTTTTTGAGGGGGCCATCTAAGTATTTTCCCATTCCATGGAATGCACCGAACATTCCAGCATTGTGCGCGACATCGTTCAGGAATGATCAAAAGCCTGTTGTGGCTTCTCCTTCTTGTGACCATGCCCATCGTGCCAATGTATCGGCCGATGTAAATACGGTAGCATCAGCAACAATGCGCCCCAATGTTGATTTATTTGCAACATTGAGTCCTGTTGCGATTGCGTTTGCACCTTCACCTCCAAGCCAAGTAGTACCAGCCCACGATCCTGATATTGCACTACGAATATAATTTCCGTTTTTCCAGTGTGCCGCTGCTTTAGCTGCACTCGCGGCATATGCTGCCTTTCCTCCCGCGGCAACCATGTTGAAAAACGCACTCGCTCCCGCTGTAATAATAAAGGATGCAACCATAATAGCAATTTCCCGTGTTAACTTGGCATTTTCATCTGTAAAATTCCAGAATCCGTACAGCCCTTTCATGTCATTATATTCCTTCAATATGAATGGCAGCCCTTCATCTCCATGTTGCTTGATATAATTATCCGTCACTTCAACGAGAGTAAGTGAGTCTTGCATACTTGAAATAGCTGCTTCTTTATTATTTTCCAAGATGGCACGCTGAGGATCTTGATAATCAAGATTTTTGATAGTTTCTTTGATAAGATTTTCTGCTTTTTTTCGGTTTCTGTTTGTATCCTTGAGTGCATTATTCAATTCTTTTTTCAATGCTTCGGCTTGAGATGTTTTTTGTGTTTCTAGATTTCTATGCCCGGATTTGACCATAACTTCTCCGGCCGCCTCGGTATTTCCCATAGCACGAAGTGCTGCGGCAAGCCCCTCATTCGTACCTATTATTTCATCCACAGTTACTCATTTATATTTTCCATTAATAAATCATCGTGCATAACTAATTGCTTCCTCTATTTTATTTTTCGAAAGAAGTTCGTTTGTGTGACGAATTTGACTTCTAAAATCTTTTGTACCCGTAAATTGTTCCCATAAACTATTTCCGCCGCGCTCTTTTTGATCAAGTATGAGTAAAAATTGTTGCAATCGGGATTTCTGTTGTATTTGTGTATCATTCAGTTCCGTTCGTTCAGTTGCATTTTTATTTTCTTGCAAAATCATCGCCGTCATTGGTCATCCAATAATTCGTTGCAAAAATACACGCTGAGACATTCGTGTTTTGTTGGTTTCAAGATTTGCCGAGCCATCAGCTTCAATATAATTGAGCGGTGTATTAATGATTTTATCCCACCCATTTGCATTATTGTTTTTACTAAAACTTTCCAAAAGCATTGGACGAATTACCTTCATCTGCTCTTGAATAGTTTTTCGAGTAGCATCAATAGAAGCTCTGTGTTTTAACCATGAACCAAATCATGCCTCAGCATTACCACGGGAAAACCTCGTATCATCATTGATATATAAATCTAATTTTACAATCGCTGCCAAACGCGCCTTGAGCTGCTCTTCACTTAGGTTGAGTGCGCGTAATTTATCGGCTTCATTTTTAGGAAAACGCTCCAACATCGCATCAATATTATTTTTGCGCGGAGTTTCTGGTTTTTTTGCTGGTGACTGACTTCACTCTGGTGTTGTAAGACCGAAATATTTTTGCACTGAGAAAAAATTCTTCATAAAACAACTAAAAACAATAAACATTCTCATCGTAGCACAAATTTTTTTCTCGGTCAAAAAAAAACAAATTTATACAAAAATTCGCTTGACAAATTTATTTTTTTATAAAAAATATTGATTTCCAAAAAATTTTCCCATCAAAAAATCCCTCTTTCAAGGGATAAAATTATGCATTTTCTTCCAAAGCTTCAGCTGGGATTTCAACTGGTTCTGCTGGTGGAACATAGTTTGGATCAAGGGCTTTCAAAGAAAGTCCGATGCGTTTTGCTTGAGAATCAAAAGTGATAATGCGAGCTTGCATCATTTCTCCAGTGTGAACTTTTCCTTCAATTCCTTCCATCATATCAACTGGGATTTCAGAAAGGTGAATCAATCCAGAGATTCCTCCGTCAAGTTCCAAGAAAATTCCGAACTGAGAGAGGCGAAGAACTGGTGCTTCGATAATATCACCAACCTGATATTTATCAGCAAGAACTTGCCAAGGGTTTGCTTTCAAACGCTTGATAGAAAGAGAGATTTTTTCTCCTTCAATACCAATAATCTGAACTGTTACCTTGTCACCAACACGAGCGTATTTGTGAGGGTTGTTCACGTGTCCCCAATCAATTTCAGAAACGTGTACGAGACCTTCAACTCCGTGGAATGTAACGAACAAACCATAAGTCAAAATTCCAGAAACCGCTCCTTCTACCACATCACCAACCTTCATTGTAGAAAGTGCCTGTGAACGCTGTTCTTCGATAGCCGCTTTTTCTGAGAAGATGATTTTCTTTCCAGACTGATCAAGATTAATCACACGAACCTGGAATGGTTTTCCAACGAGCTTGTTGAGCTGTTCAAGGATTTTTTCTGGGTTGGCATTTTCCACACGAGGGTAGTGGATTGGAGTCAACTGAGAAACTGGGATGAACCCTTTGATTCCGTCAAGATCGATCAAGAGACCACCTTTGTTTGCTTCGTTTGGAACCACCGTAATAATTTCTTTTGTGTCAAAATTTGAATGAAGTTTTTCAATCAATTTTGCCTGAGAAGCCTTACGAAGAGAAAGGTGAACAAGTCCAGAGTGTGGGTCATTTCCGATGATGATAGATTCAATCTTATCACCAGCCTTAATTGTTCCTGCATCTTCTGTTGAAGACTGCATGTGATTTCCAGTAATGATACCAGTAAATTGTCCATCAAGGTCAATCAAAATCATTTTCTGATCAGCCACGATAACTGTCCCGCTTACAACTTCACCAACATTGAATGACTTAATTGGCTCAACTGATGCAAGATCTTTTGCAAAATCTGCCATAGAATAAATTTTAAGAAATAAAATGTTACGAAAATAAAAATATAATTGTAACAAGAAATCGCCAAATTTTGGAAACTTTTTGCTAAAATTATCAAACGAATCCCCAGATGGCTGGGGAAATGAATTTTAAAATCAAAAATGGGGCGACCGATGGGGCTCGAACCCACGACCTCCAGATTCACAGTCTGGCGTTCTAACCAACTGAACTACGGTCGCCACAAAAGCCCTGGGATTATACGAAAAAAAATCAAATTTGCAAAGTTTTTTTCAAAAAACTTACTCAGCGCGCCCTGAGGCCAAAATTTTTGTCAAATGAGAATTATTTGCAAATATAAGAATTTTCCATATAATAGGCACCTCTTTGAATAAAAGAGGCTTTCAAATTTGGAATTTTTATCGATTTTAAGGGAAAAAATTGAAAAATATATTTTTGAAAAAATACTATTATTGAACAAAAAATATATTCGTCAAGAGAAAATTCTCGCGTTTCTCGGAAAATTCTGTTACAATATTTTCGAATTTGAAAAAATTCTGTCTCCTGCTCATATTTTCCTAAAAAATATTTGCGGTCGAGCTTTTATTTCTAAAATTTTTGAATGCAAATTTCTTCTTCTTTTGCTCTGAAAAACTTAACTCATAACCGGGTTTCTCTGCTTTTGGATCGAGATTTCGAGACATTTCAACGCACAAAAACCCAAAATTCTTTTTCCTGATTTTATTCTTCAATTTGGCGTTTTTTTGCGAATCTTTTTCAAAAAAAGCCGATTTTTTATTTCCTTCTTTTTTGCGGTGCGTTTTTCGCGGTTTCAGTAGAAGCGGCGATGGCAGCAGAAGCGAAAACTTTTATTGCGACGGCGTATTATTCGCCAACGCCAGATCAGGCGAAATATTATACTGGAACCTATGCGGGCGATTTGTCGCTCAATGGTGGGAGTGGTAAGGCGTCAGATGGGACGCCTGTCTATGTTGGAATGGTTGCCGCTCCGAAAAATTATACTTTTGGAACAAAAATCAATCTTGATGGTATCGGTGTAGTGAGCGTTCACGATCGTGGTGGTGCCATTGGTGCGGGCGATGGATATGATCGCATCGACATTTGGATGGGATATGGTGATGCCGGCTTGGCTCGTACGCTTGCGTGGGGTCGTCGTGAAATCACTGGAACGATTGTAGACAGTGGAACTTCCGTTTCACTCGATCTTGAAAATATCCTCAATAATGCTCCAAAAGCGGGTGATTTGGCTCTCAAAAAATTGCAAGCAATTGGTTATAACACTTCTGGCCGCACATTTTCTGATATGATTTTGCAATTTCAGCTTGATTATGGCGTGATTAGTTCTCGCACGGATGCTGGTGCTGGAAATTATGGCCCAAAAACAACCGCAAAACTCAGTGAAGTGTACAACAATTTTCTCAAGAATGGGAATACTCAAATTCAAAAAGTAGAATCTTCCGACGAAAAAAATCTTCCTTCTACACAAGAAAATTTTGAAACAAAATATTCTACCGATGCGGAAAAGTTGAGTGAAAATATGGCAACGAATTTTTTTGGAGTAACGGATGAAAAAGTACAAAATCTTCAAAATTTCCTCAGAAAATCTGGATATTCAACTGATAATAATGCTGGTAAAATGGACCTTTCAACGCTTCATGCGCTTCGAAAATATCAGTCTGCCAAAAATATTGGACAAACAGGTCGCGTTGATCTTCGTACACAAATTACGATTGCGAGCGATCTTTCAAAATAATCCTTCGGGATTTTTTTGTTGTCCAAAATTCTCTCGGGAAAATTTTCCAAAAACTTGAAAAAAAGAAAATTTTTTTTATTATAGCACTCGATTTTTTAAAAAATTTTTATGAAAGTTTGTGTTTTTGATACGGAAACAACAGGATTTCCAGTTCGTGATGGCGCGCTTGAAAATCAGCCGTACATCGTGCAATTTGCCGCGATTGTTGGGGAAATCGATGAAAATAATGAATACAAAGAATTGGAACGCTACAATTTTTTGATAAAACCGCGAATTTCGATTCCATTTTCTGCGTCGCAAGTACATGGAATTTATGATAAAGATGTTGAAAATGAGCCGTACATCGAAGGAAAGATTGACGAAATTATGCGAGTGCTCAATAGTGTTGATGTGGTTGTTGGGCATAATGTTTCGTATGATGAGGAGATTCTTGGATACGAACTTGAGCGCCTCGGTAGAATGGGCGAATATACGCCATCTCAGGTGGTTTGTACAATGAAAAGTTCAACTCAGTATTGTAAATTGCAGGGTCGCGGAATGTCTTTCAAGCCACCAAAATTGGCCGAGTTGCACAAGTTTTTGTTCAACGAATTTTTCGAAGGGGCCCACAACGCGATGATGGATGTGGAAGCGACTATGCGTTCGTTCATTGAGCTCGTGAAGCGCGGTGTTATCGAACTCGAAACATCCAATGTGATGCGATTATTTTAAAAAAATCCCAAAGCGGGATTTTTTTAATGAAAATTTTTGACAAAATAAAAATTCCCAGATGGGAATTTTGGAAAATGCTATTAGCGTCCAAGACCTTGACCTTTTGAACAGTAAAATTCACGAATAATAGCACTCTCACGAATCTTTCTTTTAGAAGGAGCTTTAGAATGAGTTTGTGCATTACGAAGCTTATTCGCTGTACGAGTCTGAAAAAAAGACTTCTTGTATCGAAGAATAAGTTTTTCGTTTGTTTCACCTTCTTTCTTGATAGAATAGCAGATCATAGACGAGTAAAAAATTAAATACCGAGAAATTTTATCAAAAGATTTGATTTTGTCAAATCTTTTTTTCGTAAACTTGGCAAAATTCTTGCACAGCCAAAAAAATTCTGCTACAATATTTTGGACAAATATAAAAAATATTTCAAACAAAAATACATATGAATCTTTATGATCCGCTTCTAGAAGCTGAAAAATCCGTTCTAGAAACTCCAAAAACACAAACAAAAATCAAAATTTCTCGCGCGAAAATTCTTTTTTCAACACGTCCAAAAAGCTTTGTTCGTCAGCTTTTTTCGAGTGCGAAATTTTTTGTAACCTACATCGCGCTTTCAACAACGATTTTTTCGGTTATGATGGGTGCGATGAATTTTAACGCATACAGCGCGCGCGTTGCGCATTGGTTCAATCCTGATGCGTACGCTCATGCAAGCGAACAAATGCACGGAATTCTCAACAATTCTCACGCAGAAATTGCTGGCGCGAAACAAACGGAAGAAGATATTGAACAGCGCGCGATTATCGAAGAAAAAATTGCGGCACAAAACCCAGAAATGGTATATTCTCGAAAGTATGCTTCAGAAAATTTGCTTTCCAATGTACCTTTGCAGTCAGCAGAAAAAGCCTCATTTTCGGTAGCACCGCAGGAAAATCGTGTCGTGATTCCTCGTCTTGCGAAAAATATTCCGCTTATTGACGTATATCATGACAAAAATACGCCATTTGAAGAAATGCACGAAATTTTCAAACAGGAACTTACCAAAGGAATTGTGCGTTACCCAGGAACGGCTCGTCCAGGAGAAAAAGGAAATGCCTTTATTTTTGGGCATTCTTCCAATGTTCCTTGGATCAAAAGTGATTACAATGATGTTTTTGCGTTGCTCGATACGCTCGAAAACGGTGACGAAATTATTGTATATTATAATCAGAAAAAATTTGTCTACAAAGTGACTGATCGTACAACCGTAAAACCTGGCGACACAGAAGTTTTGAACGCGCGTGATCCGAATAAAAAAGAAATTTCCCTCATGACTTGTTGGCCAATTGGAACAACACTGGAACGACTTATTATTTTTGGAGAATTGGTTGAAGAATCTGCTTCATAATCAAAAAATATGAACTATACTGGAATTTTTACATACGATACATCTGTGCTGCTCACAGCGCCAAATAGTCTCGTTGTTGCGATTATTGTGATTATTTTGTCGGCAATTTTCGTACTTGCGGCTCGATATTTTCTATTGGTCTGTGCTGGAATGTTTCTCATTTATCAAGACAGAAAAAAATTTGCAAATCGTAAAAAAACGCTTTCTGATCTCGTTTTAATGAAGGATATTCAGACAGAACTTGAAAAAGAAATTGAACAAGCAACGCTCAAAGCGGCTTTTCAAAATTAAAAATTGCTTTTTTGAAATTTTTTCCTATAATACAAAAACTTTTTTAAATTTTGTATTATGAAAACAGCTCTACAAGCAAAAGTTGGGACAGTTCTCAAAATTGATGGAGATATTTTTCTCGTGATAAAGCACGAAATGCGTCGTGGTGGACGCGGTGCAACTAACGTTACAATGCGCCTTAAAAACCTTATCCAGAATACAACTTCTGACCGTGTAATGGACGGTGAAGAAAAATTGGATGATGTGATTCTTGAACGCTCAAAGGCAGAATTTTTGTACCAGTCTGGTGATGAATTTGCTTTTATGAATCAGGATACATACGAAACAGTGGAGCTTCACGCGGACGATATTGGTGACGCGGCAAATTATTTGAAAGAAGGTTTGATCGTTGATCTTCAGACTTTCGAAGGAAAATTTGTTGGTATTATTCTCCCAATTCGTGTAACACTTCAGATTACTGAATGTGAACCAACAGTTGCTGGAAACACGGCTGATGGAAAAGTAGAAAAATGGGCGACTCTTGAAACTGGTCTTCAAGTGAAAGTTCCAGGGTTTGTAAATCAGGACGACCTCATTATCGTTTCGACAGAAGATGGTTCATACCTTGAACGCGCAAAATAATTTCTGAAAATAAAAAATCCCGTTTGGGATTTTTTTGATGTTTTATCGCTTGTTGGCGTCTTGTGCGTTGTATGCTTTGAGATATGTCTGCGTTGAAGCATTCATATATGTTGAAAGATTATTTCGCAGACGAATATAATCATCATAAATAATTGCGAGCAAAAGGTGTGCTGGATACGCTTTTTCCATATCCATAAACGTTCGAATCGCACGAGGAAGCGTCGAATCAGCGCGATGAATTTCTGTTTCGAGCGCAGTCGCATAATTATTATATGATTTGATCCAAGCCTCAGAATCACGAGCGATATTTGTTCCACTTCCGGTTCCGATAGCTTGCTCCACATTTTCCACATACGCGCGATCGGATTCAAGTGTTGTGTCAAGATATGACAGATAATATCGATAGTGACAATATTGCCGTGTCGCAGAATTGACGATTTCTTGCATTACAGCCGTTTGATTAGCATCAGAATTATTGCACTGCAAATTATCTTTTTCGCGCTCCAATCGTGTTTGTTCTTTATTGAGTTGTGTCGTGATTTCAGAATTGGCTCCATTGAGCGTACTTTCAACAGTTTCACGAAGCCCTTTGAGAATGCGCAAACGAGAATTGACAATCGCACACGAAAACAACGAATTCATCGTACTACGGTACTGGATTCTTGCTACTTCGAGTGTTTTAAATCCGGTAAAATCTCCAATTCGACTTATATCAAGTTCGCTTGCGAGTCGATTTTTTTCTTCCGTAGAAAGATTGGAAAGATTTTGTGTACGCGAAATCTGATGATTCACGGCGCTGGCTTTGAGTTCAGGATATTGAGGAATTGGGCGAATCGCATTATTTTTTCCCCAATATCGATCTGTACTATCACAATAGGATTTTGCGCCATCAAGATACGACTGATAGCTTTTAAAATCAGGATTTTGCTCGCTCGGAATGATTTCAGCGCGTACTGGATTCTGCGTGAAAAAAATTCCAAAAATAATCCCAAGCGCCATCATCGATGTTCAAATATTTTTTTTCATAAATTTAAGAAATGCGATAAATAATATCTTTTTCCACGAATTCTCGTTCGCGCGCGTATCGAAGTCGAGAAAATTCTTTGAGCGCTTCACCGATTTTTGGGTCTCATTTTTCAAGCCACGGACGCGGAACATCAAGGGAAAATCCTTGACTCGGCTGCCCGTCCACCGACAATCTGAGAGCTGCCTGGAATTTATCCATATTCATAAAATCGTGATTGGAATAGGCTGGAGCGAATTGTTCTTCGAGCAGCTTGGCATCTTCTGGTCCAATTTTGTAACTCATCATCGAACCCACATTCCCGAAAATCGCATCCTTGAGATTAAGACTTGATTTGGTGAGCGCGTCAGATTTTTGCAATTGCCCCAAATATTGATGCGCAATAATGAGTCCAAGACGATATTTTCGCGCTTCAGAAAGAATCGATTCAATCGAATCCGTCACATAATTTTGGAATTCGTCAATGTACAAGAAAAAATCTTTTCGCTCGCTTGCGGGCATTTGTTGGCGCTTCATAGCTGCCATTTGAATTTTAGAAACGAGGATAAGACCGATAAGACTCGAATTGATGTCTCCCAAAACCCCCTTGGAAAGTGTTGCCAAAAGAATTTTTTGCGTATTCATCACATCAGTAATATCAAACGCTGATTTTGTCTGACCGATGATATTTCGCATCAGTGTGTTGGTGATGAAAGGTCCAAATTTGGCTGCAAAAAACGGAATCATTTCTGCTTTTTCTCGGTCGCCCATCGCAGCATATGTCGTTTTCCACCAAGTTTTTACAATTGGATTTTTAATCGTCTGCACGCGTTCGCGCTGGAAATTTTCATCCGTAAAAAGTTTGATCAGCTCAATAAGCGTTCCGCCTTCTGGATAATCCATGAGCGCCAAACATCCATTTCGGAAATAATCCTGGATTCGCGGACCGAAAATTTCTGGCCCAAAAATTTTAATCATAATGCTCGTCGCCTCGCCAACGGCCATCTGTTTTTCGTCATCAGTATCAGCTTCCAAAAGATTGAGCCCCATCGGACGACTCTGGTCGGCTGGGTCGAAAAAAATCAAATCCTCTGCGCGAGTTTTTGGAATAAAATCCAAAAGTCCTGTCGCAAAATCTCCGTGTGGATCCAGCACCGCGAGCCCGCGTCCATTTCGCAAATCTTGGCGCGCCATCACCGACAAAATTGATGATTTCCCGGTACCAGTCTGCCCAATTACATAAAAATGTCGGAAACGATCTTCATTCGACAAATAAATTTTTCGGCGCTCACCACGGAAAATATTATCCCCGAGGTACAAGCCCTCATGCGGAATATTGGTCGGTGCCTTCACAACACGAAAATGTTGCCACTTGATTTCCGGTTGCTTGTTGTATTTGGAATGCGGAAAATGAAAAAGTGTCGCGATTTCCTCAATATTGAGCAAAAAATTTTTCTGCCACCATGCAAATTGTCGCAAAATAAAATACTGAATCAAAACCGAAAGTGATTTGTGACGCATCGGTCGAAAGCGATTGTAGGCGGGCGACGCAAACTGCGAAAATGATGAAATAATATTGCGAAGTTCAGCGTTTGCCACCATTTCATCATCGGCAGTTACAATAATTCGCACCATCACGAGAAAACCAGTTTTTTTCACTTTTTCTTTCATGAGTCCTTCGTCGTCGATTGGATCTTTTTCGTCGATTTCAGGCTCGTCTTTTTTATTTTTTTCTTCTGGATCTTGGAAAAAAATTTCTAAAAACCCACGAATCCACACGAGCGGATTGAGCGAAAAATATTGTCGTTTTCCAGGATTTTTCTCTTCTTTTCGAATCATTTTTTTGATGCGATTTTGCCAACCATCATCTTCTGGTTTCAGCAAAATTTGAATCGTCGCAGAGGTGTTTTCACTGAGTCGACCAAGTACCGACAAAATAGCGTTCATACTATCTGATTCCAGTTTTTGATACGTTCGAATTGGGAATTCGTCGCCTTTTTTGAGAATCATTGCCTCGCCCAGTACCGATTTTCTATTTTCAAAAATATTGATTTCGCTCGTTTCTTCGATGAGACAATCCGGATAAAAACCAATAATTTGCTTTTCAACGAGCAATTTGGATTTGCGCGGCACCACGATATAAAAATAAATTTCATTCGCGTGCGCCGTGTATTCAAAAGAAATATATTCTTGACCCAAAAGCCAACCCACAAAATTCCCGCGATAGAGCGATTTGAGATTAGACAAAAGCTGCTCCATGAGAGAAATTTGTTCTTTAAAATCTCGAATTGTTTCCTTTTTTTCGTCGCTGTCGCTGTCTTTTCGAGCCATCACTACACACAAAAAAGCCATTTCCTTCGAACGGCGTTTTGCGATATTTTTGCGATATTGCCACCAGAAAAAAAACAGAAGAGCAATCGTCGCAATAATGATGAGAAACATTTTCCCAAGCTGCATAATAATCAATTAGAATGTGATTCCTTCGAGAATGAAAAATCTAAAAATTGCGTGGCTCGCGACGAGCAAGATGAGCCCAATCACGATATAAATAATAATTTTTTTCGCGCGAGAAATTTTTTCTTCGTCGCCACCAGAAATAAACAAAAGCCAACCCGCATAAATCGCCATCAGAATACAGAAAATCGTCAAAAATGTATTAAAATATTTGATAATATTGGCAAAAAGTTCCACTGCACCTTCAAATCTGGCCTCAGAATTGCTCGTACATGGTGTTTTCGCTAAATCCCAAACATGACCACTCATTTGCTCACATTTTGGTACACCGCTGTACAAAAGCGAAACGATTCGATGCGGAATTTGAATCAAAATAAATCCCAACAATGCAAAAATCAGCGTATTTTTTCCTTTCCCAAATTTTTCTTCGTCGCCAGATCCTGTCACGATAATATAAAATGCGTAAATCATCATCGCGAGGAACGCAAATCCCGTAAAATAGTACACAAGCCCAACGATTGGCTCCAAAATATTATTCCAAAATTCCCATCCCCATTCCGCATCAATAATTGCCGAAGTTCCGTTGCTCGGATTTTTGAGAAGCGTCGCCCAAATAGAATACGCCATTTGAAGCAAAATCGCACCCGCCGCTGTCCAGGCGATATTATATTTCCATTTTTTCACATCTTCGTCGCTTCCGTCCGATGTGAACAATTTTATCACGCCAATAATCAAAAAAATCACCGCAATAAGCAACATCGCGTTTTTGATTCCTTGCGCAATATTAAAAAATGTCGCGCTGAGCGCATCATTCGCGTTGGTACTATCAGATTTGATAAAATAGCCCGCGCCAACATCTTTCGTGAATTGATCGATTTGCTTGTGCTCCGTTCCTTCTGTTTTTACATTATTGGAAAGGTTATTGATGGCGTCATTGTTGTCTTGCGCATGCACAATCGGCATCATCGTCGCAAAAAAACTCGCCAACAAAATGAAAAAAATTTTTAAAAATTTCATACAAAAAAATTATCTCAAATAGTATAGCAATTCTTGCTCAAAAAAGCAAATTTCTTGCGCACTCTTCAAAAAAGTTGCATTTACAAAACTTTTTTTTATACTACAATTATAAAAATTTTTCAAAATATGCTTAAAATCGGTTTTTTCGGAACGCCAGAGCTTTCTGCGTCGGTGCTTCGTGGTTTGCTGGAAAATGAGAATTTTTCGGTAGAATTTGCTGTGACCAATCCTGACAAAAAATTTGACCGCGCGCAAACGCTCATTGCGAGCCCCGTCAAACAACTCGCTGAATCGTACAAAATTCCTGTTTTTCAGCCAGAAAAAATCCGAAATAATACCGAATTTCTTGAAAAAATTGCTGAGTATCAGTGCGATTATTTTGTCGTTGTGGCGTACGGAAAAATTTTGCCGAAAGAACTTTTGGAAATTCCTCAGAAAATGTGTCTCAATGTACATGGTTCGATTTTACCAAAATATCGTGGTGCGTCGCCAATTCAGTCAGCATTGCTTCATGGAGAAAAGGAAACCGGCGTGACAATTATGCAGATGAGTGAAGGAATGGATGAAGGTGCGATGATTTGTGTTTCTAAAATCGCGATTGCGAGCGATGAGACGACCGCGACACTTTTTGAAAAATTTGCCGAAATTTCCCCAAATGCTCTCATTGACGGGATTTTATGATTAGAATCAGGAAAATATTCCCCAATAGAACAAGATCACGCGGCGGCAACATATTGTTCCAAAATTTCCAAAGAAGATGGAAAAATTGACTGGAATCGCAGTGCGCGCGAGATTTTTCAAAAATATCAAGCCTATTCACCGTGGCCTGGCATTTTTGATGAATATCATGGAAAGCGCTTGTTGTTCGAAAAAATTTCTTTTTCTGATACTATTACGACTGATAAAAAAATATGAATGGTTTTTAAAAACTCTGATGGAAAAATAGCGATTGCAACCCATTCTGGCGTGATTTTCCCAGAAATTGTGAAGCTGGAAGGCAAAAAATCTCAGTCGATTTCTGATTTTATCAACGGAAATCAGGCGTTTCTCGATTTTTCATTTAATCAATAAATTTTTATTATGTCAACTATTTTTTCTAAAATTATTGCCGGTGAAATTCCGTCATTCAAGATTTATGAAGATGATTTAGTTTTTGCGTTTTTGGATATTTTTCCTCAACAGAAAGGGCATACATTGATTATTCCAAAAATCGAAATTGATCATTTTTCTGATGTTCCGCCAGAATATTTGAACGCGATGCTTGTGGCCGCACAAAAAATTTCCAAAGCGCTTCAAAAAGTGACACATTGCGCGCGTGTTTGTGCGAAATTTGAGGGATTTGAAGTTCCGCATTGTCATTTTCATTTGATTCCTGCCAACTCGATTGAAGATTCGAATTTTCAGAGTGCGCCTCGCGCCGATGATGCTGAATTAGCCGAATTGCAAGCCAAAATTACTCAAACGCTTACTTCTGAATTTCCCAATTTTTCAAAATAATATGTATACTATTGCGCTCAATACATTTCGTGAAATTCTTCGGTCTCGATTTTTTTCGATAACCTGTTTTTTTGGCATTGTAATGCTCTTGGGAATTATATTTTTCAATATTTTATCGCTTGATCAGTCCGCATTTATCGTGCCAGATTTTGGGCTTTCTTTCATGGAAATTACCGGATTGCTCATTATTCTCTTTTTGGGAAATCGTCTTTTGTCGCGAGAATTTGAAGAAAAAACGATTTATCTGACACTTTCTCGACCGATTAGTCGTGGAAAAATTATTTTTGGAAAATTTTTCGGATTTACGGCGATTTTGATCATTTTGATCGCGTTTTTGTCGGCTATTTTGATTGGATTGATGATTTTTTTTGAAGTGCCACTCACGATGATTTTTGGTTTGGCAATTGTTGGAATTTTCTTCAAATGGCTATCACTTTTGGCAGTAATTTTGTTTTTTTCGATTTTTTTGTCAGGCGGAATTGCGACTTTTGGAACGCTTGCGGTGTATATTGTGGCGCACAGCGGATACGCGCTTTTGGAGTATGCAACGACGCATGAGCAGACTGTTATGGCGAGTGTTGGTCGTGGAATTTTGTTTTTCTTTCCCAATTTTCAGGCTCTCAATTTCAAAGAACTTATTCATTTGCCATTTGTTCCGAGCATTCATACCGCCATTGTTTTTGCCTTATCAACCGGATACATTGCCATCTTGCTCGGCGTTTCGTATTATATTTTTTCCAAAAAATCATTTGATAATATTTAAAAAATCCTCGTTTGAGGATTTTATTTTTGGATAAATTCGCCGACAATTTTTCCGTCTTCTTTGAGAATTTTTTTGATTTTCACGGTTTTTTTCTCACCGATTTGGAAAATAATTTTCTGATGACGATCGATAATTGCGCCCACGATGTTATCCACCTGAAAATTGTGAAATCGTGGCAAATACACGAGAATTTCCACACCCATATCGAGCTCCACAAAAATTCCCCAATCTGTCACGCCCGAGATTTTCCCGTCAAAGATCCCGCCAATATGCGCTTCCATGAATCGCAGCATATATATTTTGTCAACCGAATTTTCAATCATCTCAGCGCGTTTTTCTGTCAAAGTGGCGATTTCAGCGGTTTTTTCCAAAAATTTGTTGAGTGATTTTTTGGCTTTTTCATCGAGTTTTTTCGCCAAATATTGCTTGATGGCACGATGTATTGCAAGGTCAGGATAGCGCCGAATTGGGCTCGTAAAATGTGAATAAAAATCGAGTGCTAAGCCAAAATGTCCACTTCGATTGTGTGAATAAATGGCTTTTGACATTTTGGGGAGAATCAATCGAGACGCGTGATACCGCGCACTTTCATCGAGTTTTTCGAGATATTCAGCGATATGTTTTGGAAGAATTTTTTCAGATTTTTTGCGATTTTTTCCAAGAATATTTTCGAGAATTTGCATTCCTTCATCGCTTGGCTCGTCGTGAACGCGCGACAAAAACGGAATTTTTCGTTTCGTGCACCATTTTGCCACCTCCTCATTCGCCAGCACCATAAATTCTTCAATGAGGCGATGTGCGTCGTTGCGATCGCGTTTTCTGATTCCAATCGGCGTGTGACTATTTTTTTCAAAATCAAAATACAACTCCGTCGTCTCGAACGCGATTTTTCCTTCCTTTTTTCGTCGTTTTTTAATGATTTCAAATAATTCAAAAGCATTTAAAATCGTATTTTCAAGAGATGCGTTTTCAAATTTTTTGTTTTGAAAGTTTTCAAAAATTTTTCCATATTCGCCACGATGTTGGCTCTGAATCAGGCTTTCAAAAATATCGGTGTGAAGCACTTTTCCACTTTTTTTGTCAATTTTCATCAGACAAGTGAGTGTTTTTTTCTCAGTTTCTGGCGTCAGACTACAAAGATGATTGGAAAGTGTTTCTGGAAGCATTGGAATCACTTTCTGCGGCAAATAAATACTCGTGCCCCGCGTTTGTGCCTCGTGATCAATTGGCGATTTTTCTGTGACAAAATGACTTACATCAGCGATATGTACGCCAAGTAAAAAATTTCCATCGTCGTATTTTGCGATACTAATCGCATCGTCGAGATCTTTCGCGTCACTTCCGTCAATTGTGAGTGTGTACCAATTTCGCAAGTCTACACGAGTTTCATTCTCGCTCGAAAGAGCGTTAAAATACGCGATTTCGGGATTATTTTTGAATATAGAAAGGAGATTTTTTTCGTCGGCAATGAGCGAATCTACTCGAAAATTCGGCTCGATTTTTTCAAATTTTTCGTACAAATTTTTCAAAAATTTTTCTTGTTTTCGAATCTCGGGATTCCATTTTTCAGGAATATTGTGCAAAAATAAAATACTCGCCACTTCGCTATCGTGCTCAGTTGGTTCAAAAATTTTCTGGATTTTCGCGAATTTTCCGTCCATCTCAAATTCCACCATTGCATCATCACCAGAGAATTTTTCGAGAGAATTTTTCTCGATTCGAATTTTTTCAATAGTTCCAAAATTTGGCGCTAAAAAAATATATTTTCATTTTTTTTGTCCCAGCAGAATTTTTTGTGTTCGTTCCATGATTTTGAGAATCGCGACTTCCGCCATCCGCCCAGATTCTGATTTTTTCGTGATTTTCGCGAGCACAATATCGCCGTGCAAAAAATTTTTCCCCAATTTTCCACGCACGAAAAATCGCTCACCGCGAGCGTTAAAAATAGTTTTGGAACCTTCAAAAAGAAGCTCTCCAACGAGATTTTTCGGATTTTTTTTCTTCATAATTTTAGACCAAAAAATCAATTTCTTGGTACGAAATATTTGCCAAAATGGCATCAAGCGCGATTTTGTGATGTGGAATAAAAGGTGATGGCAAAGCGAAAATCGGGAACCACGCGAGATCGGTTGCAAGGTCTGGCTCACAAATTTCAGGAACGCCCTCCCATTCGTCCACAAGCCCAAAATAACTAATTTTTGAACCAGAATTATTGCGATGAAAAATAATGGTTTCGCCCGAAAAATTATATTTTTTTGCGTAAATCCCGACTTCTTCAGTCAATTCACGAAGTCAGGCTTCACGAAAAAATTCAAAATCATCCACTTTTCCACCAGGAAAAGCCCAAAAATTGGGCCAAGCTTTTGCTTTGTGAGATCGTTTGATGAGGAGAATGTCGCTCCCGTTGCGACAAATAATATTAGAAGAAGCGGGAAGAAACGCACGAGTCATGCGCGCATTGTATAAAATTTTTGAAAAAGTGCAAATTTTCTCGCCTATCCAAAATTATAGTCATCTACATTTCCGCGCATCATAGTTTCTGCACCAACTCGTGGATTATAATAATTGTATAAAAGCTTGATAAGTTCGTCTTTTTTGAGTTCTTCCGCACGAAGTCCAATACTTTCAAGTGACATTTTAATGGTACTGAGTCGTTCAGAATTCCCTTTATGAAGCTTCTGAATGCGACTTCGGTTAGCGCGAATATCGGCTACTGATTCGGTTTGAGAAATCGCCGACCAAAAACTTCGAAAAATTCCGAGAAAATCAGTTTTTCGAACACTTTCATTGTTTTCAAAATCGTATGGCACCACGATATAAAATTCCTTTTTCATAATTTGTGCCAAATCAATCAGTGTCAAAAGAAAATCGATATATTTGTATGTTTGTTCTTGGAGAAGTGGATTTTCTTGCTTGAGTGCGAGATTTTTGAGTTTGTTGATATAACTTTCGATATCAACGCGAAGCGAGCGAATAATGATTTGAATCGGAAAATTGAGCGCATTCAAAAAACGTTGATAGCTCATCAAAATCGCATCTTGCTCCTCAGTACTTTTGAGATTAAAATTGAGCGCATGGACTTTGAGAACCATACGAGACGAGCCGTCTTTCATCACGATGAGATTGTCGCGAATCTCAGAAAAAGGCATATAGCGCTGAACGCTTGTATCCTGATTCGGTTTTTTTCCACTTTTCACGGATTTTGTAGTTTTTTCTGCAACCATATTTTAGAGATTTTTGAGTTTTTCCGCGAAATCTTCGTTGTTCGCGATTGAGGAAGTAAAACTTTCTTTGGAAGTCGTTTGCACGATTTTTTCATTTGAAGTTGAAATGTGGCCGATTTCAAGTTCGGTATAACTATCCGTTCACTGCGACCATGGACGAGCTTTTCCATTGAGCGACATTCGCAAAAAATTGAGCGTGAGTGGCAAAAATGTCATTTCCGCAATTCGTACGAGCGCAATGCCAATCCCAAGCCCGGCTACAATAATCGCTGGAACAAGTGCAATTCCGCCAATTCTTGATTCCAAAAATTGAAAGAGCGCATAGGCGATACCACCAAATGCCATCATAATCCCGAGTTGCCGTAAAGAAAGCCCAAGAACGATGGTATCTTCATTTTCGATTTGAATAGGAATTTTGTACTGCATAATTTTTGTTTTTGAAAAGTATATACTATTTTTTGCGAAATCGCAAGAATTTTCTGATTTTTTTTGACTTTTTTGCACTCTCCCATAATATAAGGAAAATTTTAAAATATTTTTATGTATTCATTTGTTAAAAATCGAAAATTTGCGTATATTCTCGCAGCGATTCTTTTTATTTTTTCTGTTATTTCTCCATTTATTCTGCCATTTCATCAGGGAATTGATCTGACGGGCGGAGTGCAGGTCAAATATAATGTAACCAATATTGATACCGAAAAAGTAATTTCTGAAACGCGAGAAAAATTTATCGCTGAAGCAAAAAATACGCTTTCTCGTGAAGAACAAGCGATTTTGACAGATTTTCTCGTATATCGAATTACTGGTTCTGACGATTTTATGATCGAAATTGGTGTTGATGAGGCGATGACAACGGGCGACACGGCTACCAAAACAGCGTTTGTAAATGCAACCAAAGAAAAATTTTTCCACAATCTTCAAGAACTCTACAATAGCGTTTCTGATGGGAAAATCACCCAATCACAATATGTAAATATTGGTGCGTCATTTGGGGAATATATTAAGAATTCTGGATATATTTCGCTTACACTTGTGGTGATTATGATTTCCATTTATATTATGTATGCATTTTCTGGTGCGATTCCGGGAATGGCGAGTTGGCCATTTGCAGTAGTGACGGGTGTTTCGCTTTTGCATGATGTGGTGGTGGCGTTTGGATTGTATGTATTGACTTCGGCGATTTTCCCAGCATTTAAAATTGATATTTTCTTGATTACAGCGATGCTGACGGTGCTTGGATATTCCATCAACGACACTATCGTGATTATGGATCGAGTTCGCGCGACGCTCAAAGAAGAGAAAAAGAAAAATTTGCCAACAATTATTGACGAAGCAATTCACGGGACAATGCGTCGTTCGCTCTTCACTTCACTTACGATTTTGATTGTTCTTCTGGCAATGTTCATTTTTGGACCAGAATCTATCAAGGGTTTTGTGCTTGCAATGATTTTCGGAACAATCGTCGGAACTTGGTCGTCAATTTTCTTGGCAGCACCAGCGCTCGTGGATTTGACAGATTTTGATCCCAACAAAAAAATCCCAAAAAAATCTCGTCGCGACGAAGACGGAATTATTCTCTAAAAAATCCCCAATTGGGGATTTTATTTTGGTAGTTTGTTGAGACCATTTTGAAACAAATATTGCCAGCGCTCAGGGTTTGACATTTTGGCAGTTGGATCTTCGCGTTTTCCGCTATTTTCCGCATAAATATCTTGTGTATCGACATTCGCGTTTCCATTGACATCTTCTTGTGAAACCACATTAATCACCGTTTCGCCAGGCATACTTTTGTTTTGCGAAGCCTTAGCAACCTGCGTTCTGTACGCATTCGTCGAAATATATTTTTCCAAATTTTCTTTGAGAGCCGTTCGTTCCGTGATTTCTAAATTTTGCTTCGTAATAGCATCAGAAAAATTTTCCACCTGAAATTTTTTAATTTGAAAAACGACAATTTGGTAAATCAAATAAAAAATCACAAAAGCCAGAAATGCTAAAATGAGGCGATGATACTTATTCATTTTTTTGAATTTTTTGGAAAAATAGTGTATACTTGCTGTATCATATTTATTTTTTTGATAAAATCCAGTTTTTATGAAAAAATTTTTTCTTGCCGTTTCGGTGATTTTGGTGACAATTTTTCTGACCGCAATGGGTGTTTCTGCGTACAAATATTATCGCGCAATTCATGCTGATGACCCGATTGATCCGTATCTTTTGGTGGATTCTGGCGCGGCGCGCATTGTACGTGGCGATGTTACAATTTCGCTTTCTGAACACGAAAAATATTCACTCAAAGAAAAAGACACTATCATCACTGAAGAAAAATCTGAGGCGACGCTTTTTTGGCCAGATCGCTCTACGACGCAGCTTGGCGCTGAGACGACTTTTGCGATCAATAAAATGCAGGTCGCGGAAGATTATTCCAAGATTGAACTTGAGGCGACGCTGATGCAAGGGAAAATTTATACTGACATGATTC
Source organism: Candidatus Altimarinota bacterium (assembly GCA_013332525.2). Taxonomy (GTDB): domain Bacteria; phylum Patescibacteriota; class Gracilibacteria; order BD1-5; family UBA2023; genus GN02-873. Next base: position 24,406 of record JABCOP020000029.1, on the reverse strand, counting down.
GTACGCTGTATCCAGGTTCTCGAATGTCGGTTCGTATTCCTGAACACAATATCGTGGCGGGCGTTCGTGGTACGGTTTTCTCACTCAATTTGACAGAAAATTATATTCATTCGATTGATCACGCGGTGATGCTGGAAAATAACTTTTTCCAATCTTCGTTGTTGTTGCCAGGAGAAATTGCGTCCGTGACGAATATTTTTGAAAAATTGGGTCGCGAGGTGCTTGATCAGATTTGGGAAGATGCGATGATGCTCAAAAATGAGGCCTACAAATCCGTGCGTGCCGATGAAATGGGAAATGCCTGGAAAATTCTTGCGGGTAATTTATTAGAAAAAAATTATTGGGATGAATTTATGCGATGGATTTTGAGTTTTTTCGATGCTTTCAAAGAATTGGAATTTGTGCGCGCAGTTTCTTCTTTTGATACTGATGCGATTCTCAAAATTCCAAGTGACACACTCACAAAACTCTATCAAAATCTCAAAATTGGTGATTTCGCGCTTGAGCGAGACATGATTCGCGGAACGCTGTATGAACTCAGCAAAGCTGATATTGCTGTGCAGAATTGGCTTGAAACTATGGCCAACGACGCGATTTGGGACAAAATTTCTTTCCCGACTATTGACTTGAAAAATTCTGAAAAAATCCTAGATGAATTGGCTCGCAAAACAACTATCGATTTTGACGCGGTCATCAAGAATCTCTCTACACATCAGTATTCTGATGACTTGGGCAACGCGCTCAAAAAAATGTTCCACAATTAAAATCCTCAAAATATTGGGGATTTTTTAATTTTGTGAATTTTCTGTGAAGAATTTTGGAAATATTTGGTTTTTGCAAGGTTTTTATATAATTCTCTTGTTCATATATGAGTTCTCAGGAATCTTCTGTGTGAACCGAGTAATTCTGCTCGTTAAATCTTTTTTAATCCTTAGTATAAGGAGACTTGAGATGAAGCTTAAAAATCATTCTTAAAAAGTTCCGTCAACTACTTCTCAAAAAGTTGACACAAATCAAAAAATTTCTCAAACCTTTGTACGCCTTGCATTGGTTCTTGGGATTTCTGCTGCCTTGGTGCCTGTGGCGAATGCTTTTCTTATTGGTCAATCTTCGTATTCTCATCCGGGCGGCTGGAAAATTGCAGAAACTTCGAATTATGGCGCCACCAAAAGGCTTCCGTATAAGAATGTTCATATTTATCAGCTTCACAACAAACAAACATATGTTCAGTTGGTGGATTTTTCACAAGGTGGGCATATTCGTTTGGAACAGGTGAGCGATCAGCCTATTGGTAACTTTAAAGGTTGGAAGCGACAATCAATAGATGCTTGGTGGAGGCTTCATGGCAATTATACAAGCCGTGTGTCTATGGTAAATGCTCAATTTTTTAACCATAATTCATCCCCTAGTACCACTTTTTCTTTCGGTATTTGAGCAAATGGTCGAGTGCTGGATGACGGTGGTGATGTGAATGCTAATGGTGGATTTCCGCTCAAGCAGATGAACTTTTCTCTCGTCATGTAGAGGTAGTCAATTGGCATGATCATTCCCTGCATGAGACTATCGCTCCAGATGCTATTGTAGGCAAAAGTATGCGGTCGCGAGAAAAACCAGACGCAAGCATCGGTCGCACATATCTGTGTGCTAAGCCCATGAATATTTCTGGTAATTCATCATATGTGTTATTGGTCTACACGGCTCAAGCAAAGACTCAGTATTGGGCTGAGTCTGATCTGAATAGCTGGGGCTGTAATGATTCTAATACAGTGATGATGGATGGTTCTGAATCTACGAAACTTCGCACTAAAGGTGGTATTAACATAGAGGGAAAGTGGACAGGATATCAATTATTTGATATCTCTGAACGAAATATTCCCCAAGTTATAACTATCTTTAATTAGTTTCTTAGAAGGAGGTTCTTAATTTGTAAATAAGGCATCATTTGATGCCTTATTGTTTATCTTATGGTCTATATTCTTATGAAAATTTTTGAACAAATTTCTGATGTTTGGCTTGGAATCATTTGACTTAAGGCATTTGATTATTATAAAGGAATGGAACTTAGCTCCTTATTGGGGTTGGGATTATATTCTCTTTTCATTGTGGACTATTTTTACTAGTAGTTCCGGTATGTTGATTATTGATGAAAAAGGATTTATTGAGATTCTTAGTATGGCTGCTATACTTTGAATTCTTCTTGACTTCCTCATCCTTTCTCGCATTTCTTCCAAAAATAAAAAATTTTTACAAAACAATCCTGAAAAAACTGCAAAAAATTCTCATTTTATAATCTTTTTCATTTTCTGGAGAATATTTTTGCCAGATATTTTTATAGTAAGCTCGTTATCAGCACACTATTTCCGAATGAACTTAAACAAAAAACAAATTTTTCTGATTTCACTTTGCGCTCAGAGTGTTCGTATCGCAATTCTTGCAATCATATATTTTGGTATTTATATACATTTTTAAAAACCCTATTTCAGGGATTTTATTTTTTTAAAAAAATTTTTTGAAAATTTTGACTTGACATTTTGAAAAAAATCAAAAAAACTTTTGACATTTAAAAAAAATACCATATAATCCACGAGCTTTTTATTTATTCGTGAAAGTACTTTCATCACTGAAAGTGAAGTTGCTAACACTATTTTCTACGGAAAATACATTGGCAACCTCTCATTATTTGTATATATTTTTTATATGGCAGGTATTATTGCAAAAAAAATCGAGATGACTCGCGTGATCCACAACGGGGTTTTTACGCCAGTTACTCTTGTTTCTGTGCCACAACTTCAGATTGCACAGATTAAAACTATCGAAAACGATGGTTACGCTGCTGTCGTGGTTCGCATGATTGACGGAAAAAAAGAAACTCTCCGTGAATTTGAACACACTGGCGCTTTCGAAGGTATGAACAAAGGTGATGCAATCACTCTTGATATGCTTGATGGCGTAGAGCTCGTAACGGTAGTTGGTACTTCTAAAGGTAAAGGTTTCCAGGGTGCTATGAAGCGTTGGAACTTCGCCGGTGGTCCAGCATCACACGGTTCAAAATTCCACCGTGCACTTGGTTCTATCGGTAACCGAAAACCTCGTCGTACAAAACCAGGGAAAAAAATGCACGGACACATGGGTCTTGATCGCATTACTCTCAAAAAGGTTCCAGTAGTTCTTGTAAATAAAGAATTGAATGTTGTGGCTCTCAAGGGTCCAGTTCCAGGAGCTCGTAATTCTCTTATTACTCTTGCATTCTAGTTGAATGAGAATTTCCATTCTAATTATTTAATTTCTATTCATTTCTATGAAAGCCCCTCTATTTGATAAAAACGGTAAACAGAAAGGTACAGTAGATCTTGAAGCTTCTCATTTTGGTGTTACGCCAAATACAGGACTCATTCACCGTCTTCTTGTCCTTCAGCAAGCAAATGGTCGTATTGCCATTGCTCATACAAAAACTCGTGGAGAAGTTAAAGGTACTACAAAGAAACTCTTCCGTCAGAAAGGAACTGGTAATGCTCGTGTAGGTGATCGTCGCTCACCAATTCGTCGAGGAGGAGGTGTTACATTTGGTCCACGAAATACTCGAAATTTCTCTGTTGATATGAATCGTCAGGAACGTCGTTTGGCGCTTCTCTCTCTTCTTTCTACAAAAGCTTCTGAAGAATCTGTAAAAGTAGTTGAAGCATTTAACGGAGCAAAAACAAAGGATGTTGTAGCTCTTATGAACGCTATGACAGCAAAAAAACCTTTGGTTGCTATCACTCGTGATGAAAAAAATTCAGTACTTGGTGCATACAACATTGCTAATTCTCGTGTTGTGAATGTAGAATATTTGAATCCACACGATCTTCTTAAATATCAGGATTTGATTTTCTCAGAAGCTTCACTCAAGCACCTTTATGAACACTTTTCAAAATAATACCTCTGTATTATTTAGTTATTAAAAATTTTCCTATGAATTCTCTTTATTCTGTGATTCGTTCATTTGTGGTAACAAACAAGAGTACTGATGGAGAAATCCGCGGTGTATATACTTGTATTGTTGATGCAAATGCCACAAAAATTGACATTAAAAATGCTATCCGCACACTTTATGGTGCAGAAGTTGCAAAAGTAAATGTTCTCAAAACTCGTGAAAAATTTCACTTTACTCGTCAGGGTGTACAACGAAAGCGAGGTATTCAAAAAAAGGCAATGATTACGCTTAAGGCTGGTCAAAAAATTGCAAATTTCGAGAAGGTTAACTAATCTCTCTCTTCATTATTATAACTCTCAATTTTATGCCGATTAAAAAGTATAAACCAACTACGCCTTCTCGTCGTTTTATGACAGGCTTAACATATGAAGAAATCACTGCTCATGAACCATACAAGCCACTTACAGTATATAAGAAGGCAAACGCTGGTCGTAACAGTGCTGGTCGAATCTCAGTTCGCCACCAAGGTGCTGGACACAAAAAATTGTACCGTATTGTAGACTTCAAGCTTGAAAAAGTTGGAATCCCTGCAAAGGTAGAAACAATCGAATACGATCCATACCGCTCTGCATTTATTGCACTTGTGTGTTATAAAGATGGTGAACGTCGTTATGTTTTGGCTCACTCAACTATGAAAGTTGGTGATGATATCATCATTTCAAACGATGCAAAACCAGTTGCAGGAAATCGTATGGAAATCGGATTTGTTCCAACAGGACTTCCAGTATACAATGTAGAATTGATTCTTGGAAAGGGAGCGAATTCTATTCGTTCAGCGGGTGCTTCAGCTCTTGTGATTTCACAGGAAGGTGAATATACTCAGTTGAAAATGCCTTCTGGAGAAATCCGTTTGGTACACAAAAAATGTAGCGCTACTATCGGAGTAGTTTCAAACGAAGACTGGAATCAGGTAACGATTGGTAAGGCTGGCCGTTCTCGTTGGCTTGGTCGTCGTCCTACTGTTCTCGGTTCATCTATGAACCCAGTTGACCACCCACATGGTGGTGGTGAAGGACACCAATCTATCGGTCAGCGAAAAGGTCCAAAGACTCCATGGGGTCGTCTTGCTCGCGGTGTGAAAACTCGTTCTCGCAAGAGCACAGATCGTTGGATCCTTCGTACTCGCTCTGGAAAACTTCAAGGCTAATTCCATTTCACTCTAAAATTTTACAATTTTTCCTATGACTCGTAGTCTTAAAAAATGACCTTATATTGATCCTCGTGTAATGAAAAAAATCGAGAAACTCAATGAAACAGGTAAAAAAACTATTATTAAAACGTGGTCTCGAGCTTGTACTATTGCTCCAGAATTTGTAGGACACACATTCGGTGTACACAATGGAAAACAACATATTCCTGTGTTTGTAACAGAAGATATGGTTGGACACAAGCTTGGTGAATTTTCTTTCACTCGCCGCTTCATGGCTCACTCTGGAAATAAATAATATTTTCAAGATTCCACATTTAACTTTATCTAAAAAATATGAAATCCTCTGTTCGAAATGTTCGCATCTCACCAAAAAAGCTTAATGTAATTGCTTATATTATTCGAGGAAAAACGGCACAAGAAGCACTTGATGTGCTTCGCTTTATGCCGAAAAAAGGTGCAACTATTGTTCATAAAGTACTTAAAAGTGCTGTTAATAATGCTGTGCACAATGATTCTCAAAAAATTGAAGATTTGAAAATTGCTTCAGTGGTTGTAACTCAAGGAATGATGTATAAGAGAATTAACCCAGTATCTCGTGGTCGTGCACATCGAATCCTGAAGAGAACTTCAAATGTTGATATTACTCTTTCTGTATAATTTTATTTCTACTTAAAACCTATGTGACACAAAGTTAGCCCACTAGCATTTCGTATTGGATACATCAAATCTTGGAGATCAAACGGATTTTATGATAAAAAATCTTACGGTCGTCATGTTTCATCTGATGTAGCAATCCGATCTGTTGTTACGAAGCATTATAAAGGTCTTCCTCTGGCAAATATCTTCATTAACCACAGCGGAGACAATACTGTTTCTATTACAATCTATACTTCTCGTACGGCTCTTGTTCTTGGGAACGATGATGAAAATATCAACGCTCTTAAGGCGCTTCTTGAGAAAAAATTCCCAGAATATAATTTTACTCTCGAAGTAAAAGAAGTAAAAAAACCTGAACTTTCTGCTTCAATCGTTGCTGATTCTATCGCTCGTCAGATTGAAAAGAAAATGCCATACCGCCGCGTTATCAAAAACGCCATTGCTCGTACAATGGAAAAAGGAGGTCTTGGTGTGAAAGTAAAACTTGGAGGTCGTCTCAATGGTGCAGAAATTGCTCGTAAAGAAACTTACAAGGATGGTTCTATTCCTACTCAGACGATTCGTGCTGATGTTGATTTTGCTTATGAAAGAGCAGAAACAACTGCTGGTACTATTGGTATCAAAGTATGGATTTTTAAAGGAAATGTTTTCAAAAAATAATTTCTTAAAAATTTTCAATTTATAATTCTAATAATTCAATCCTATGCTACAACCGAGTAGAACACGATATCGAAAAGCTCATCGTGGAGTAATCAAGGGAATTGCCACTCGTGGTTCTGAAATTGCTTTTGGGGATTATGCTCTGAAGGTTACAGAGGCTGGATACATCACTTCTCGTCAGATCGAAAGTGCTCGTAAGGCAATGATCCGATACCTTCGTAAAGGTGGAAATCTTTGGATTCGCATCTTCCCAGACAAACCTTATACTAAAAAACCTCTTGAAGTTCCAATGGGTGGTGGTAAAGGTTCTGTAGAAATGTACCGCGCTCCAGTAAGACCAGGACGAATTCTTTTTGAAATCGGTGATATTTCACCAGAAGTTGCTCGTGAAGCATTTACTCGTGCATCATTCAAACTTCCACTTAAAACGAAAATTATTCTTTCAAAAACTGATTTCTAGTTTTTCTCTTTCATTGGAAATACTAATAATTTCTCCTTTTAGGAAAAAAATTTGTGTTTCTTTTGTTGACTATATTCAATTTACTATTATTTTATGGCTAAAACTCAAAAAGCTACTTCAAATAAAAGAGTAGACGAACTCAAAGCACTAGAAAAATCTCAGCTTTTAGCAGAGCTTGCCAAGGCACAGAAAGAGCTTTTCGTTCTTACAATGAAGAAAGATCTCGGTGAACTTAAACAGACACATTTGATCCGTGCAATGCGTAAAGATATTGCTCGCATCTCAACATTTCTTTCGTCATCACTCTAATTTTCTTCTTTATTTTTCTCTTCTATGCGAACAAAAACTGGTGTTGTGACTAGTACAAAAATGCAAAAAACTATTGTAGTCACTGTTGAGACATACAAAACACATCCAAAATATAAAAAGCGTTATAAGTCATCATCAAAATTTTATGCTCATGATGAGAACGCGATTGCAAAGGTTGGTGATACTGTAACTATTCATGAAACTCGCCCTATGTCTCGCCTTAAGCGATGGGCTCTCATCGAAGATTCTGTTGTATCTCACAGCGCAGTATAATCTTTCAAAATTTTTAATTCTCCTTCTAAAATATCTTCTATGATTCAGACAGAAAGTAGACTTGTAGTTGTTGATAATACTGGTGCTAAGGAAGCTCTTTGTATTAAGGTTCTTGGTGGATCAAAACGACGCTATGCAAGTGTTGGTGATATTATTGTTGTTGCTATTAAACGCGCTCTTCCAAATGGAAATATCAAGAAAAAAGCGGTAGTAAAAGCAGTAATCGTTCGAGTGGCAAAGGAAATTCGACGTCCAGATGGAACATACGTTCGTAGTGATGATAATGCTTGTGTTATCATTGATGACAAACGTGAACCAAAGGGAACTCGTATTTTTGGACCAGTATTCCGCGAACTTCGCGCACGAGGTTTCCAGAAAATTATTTCACTTGCCCCAGATGTTGTATAATTCCCATTATCAACAAACATTGTTATCATTTTAATTCAAATTTTTATGAAAATCCATACAAATGATGAAGTTATCGTCATCTCTGGAAAAAGCAAAGGAACGAAAGCAAAAGTAGTTCGTGCATTTCCAAAGGAAAACAGAGTTGTTGTTGAGGGGGTAAATATCGTTACTCGCCACATTAAAAAACAAGGCGCAACACCTGGCCAGAAAGTAGAAATTGCAAAAGCGATCGATGTATCAAATGTAATGCTTGTGGATCCAAAAACTGGAAAACCAACTCGCGTTGGATACCGTATCGAAAACGGAAAAAAAGTTCGTTTTGCAAAAAAATCTGGAACAACTCTCTAGTCCATTATTTTAGTCGCGGTATGTCAAGCCGCAATATTTAATTTTTTCTTATGTCTTTTAAAGAAAATTATACTCAAAAAGTTCTTCCAGAAATTGCGAAAGAACTTGATATTAAAAATCCAATGCAGCTTCCTATGATCGAAAAAGTTGTAGTGAATATGGGTATTGGTAGCTATGTTGCTTCTGGTCACAAAGATTTTTCTTCTCTCAAGAATGATCTTGCCTTGATTACAGGACAACTTCCTCGTGTAAATCACGCGCGAAAATCAGTTTCTAACTTTAAACTTCGTGAAGGAATGCCAGTTGGTATGATGGTAACTCTTCGAGGTCAGCGTATGTACGATTTCCTTGAAAAATTGATTGCTGTAGTACTTCCTCGTGTTCGTGATTTCCGTGGTATTTCTGCAAAATCTTTTGATAAAGATGGAAACTTTAACTTTGGTATTAAAGAACATACAATTTTCCCTGAAGTTCCTCAACTTGATGTAGTGAAAACACATGGTATGCAGATTACTATCAAATTTAAAACTCAGAGCAAAGAGCATTCTCATGCCCTTCTCAAAAAACTCGGTTTTCCATTCAGTCGTTAATCCTTTCTCACTATGGCTCGAAAAGCAATTGTATATAAATGTCAACAAGCTCAGAAAAAAGCTGAGCGTGCAAAAGAACTCGGAAAAACTCCAAAGTTTTCTACACGACTTTACCACCGTTGTTCAAACTGTGGTCGTGTAAACGGATATATTGGTAAATTTCAACTTTGCCGTATTTGTATTCGTGAAAAGGCTAATGCTGGAGAACTCATGGGTGTTCGCAAATCAAGTTGGTAGAATTGACTCTATCATTCTTCATTATAATTCTAAATTCTAAAACTTATGACACACGATTCTATCGCCGATCTTCTCACGCGTCTTAGAAATGGGTACCTTGCTCGTCTTCACGAAGTAACTGTTCCGTTTTCTAAAATGAGAGGTGAAATTCTTCGTATTTTGAAGAAAAATGGTTATATTGTGGACTACAAACTTGCAGAAGATTCTCGTTCTTTTTCTGTTCAGCTTGAAGATGTTCGTAAAACAAAATATATTCCATCATTCCGAAGAATTAGTCGACCAGGACAGAGAATTTACATCAAATCTGCCGATATCCGAAAATCTCGTAATGGAGTGGGAATTTATATTCTCTCTACTCCAAAGGGTGTAATTACTGGATACGAAGCACACGCTCTTGGTGTTGGTGGTGAACTTCTTTGCGAAATTTACTAGTCCAAATTCCGTTTTAATCCTCTAAAATCTAAATTTATTTATTATGTCTCGAATTGGAAAACAGCCAATTACTATTCCTGCTGGAGTGACTGTAGAAATCACGCCAGAAGCAGTAGTTGCAAAAAATGCGAAACATACTCTTACTGTACCAGTGCTTGAAGGTGTTCGTGTTGAACAGGCTGATAATATACTTAAAGTTTCTGTTGAAAATCAGGAAGTAAAACAACAAAAAGCTTTTTGGGGTCTTACTCGTTCTTTGATTCAGAATATGATGGTGGGACTTTCTGAAGGTTACAAAAAGTCTCTTGAAATCGTCGGGGTTGGTTACAAATTTGACGTAAAAGGCCCTCAAAAAATGGAACTTTCTCTGGGTTTCTCTCATAAAGTACCAGTAGAAGCTCCTGAAGGAATTACTATCGAAGTAGACAAGGATAATAAAAATATTATTCACCTTTCTTCTCACGATAAGCAGCTCCTTGGTTATTTTGCAGCCTATGTTCGCTCACTCAAAAAACCTGAACCTTACAAAGGAAAAGGTATCAAGTATGTTGGTGAATATATTCGTCGTAAAGCTGGTAAAACAGCCGGAAAATAAAAAGTCTATTCATTATCTTAATTATTCGTTTTTATGCTTAAAAAAGTACAAAACCGTCTTAAGCGAGCACACAAAGTGCGTTCTCGAATTCAGACTTCTGAAAGTCGTTTTCGTCTTTCAGTTTTCCGAAGTAATACGCATATCTATGCTCAGCTTATTGACGATATCAATTCTGTAACAATCTGTTCCGCAAGTGATCTCAAGATTACTTCTGGAAATAAATCAGAAAGAGCAGCAGAAGTAGGAAATATGATCGCAAAAGCGATGCTTGATAAAGGCATTAAAACTTGCGTATTTGATCGTGGAGGATATCTTTACCATGGTCGCGTAAAAGTTCTTGCGGAAGCGGTTCGCGAAGCGGGAATTGCATTTTAATTATCTTTCTTCTATTTAATATGTCAGATACTCCAAAAACTCCAGAGACAGAAGTAGTTGAAGCTGAAACAGTAACAACAGAAGTGGCTCAGGAGACACAAAAAACTCAAGAAAATACTTCTGAAAAAGGTCGTGGAAGTCGTAAACCTCGCCGAAATGACCGTAGAGGAATTCGTGAGGAAGTGAAGGAATTTCAGGAAGAAATTCTTGCAATTGACCGCGTAACTCGCGTGACTGCTGGTGGTCGCCAACTTCGTTTCCGAGTGTCTATGGTAATCGGTGACGGAAAAGGTCGTGTTGGTCTTGGTATCGGAAAGGCTGGTGAAGTTCAGGGTGCTATCGAAAAAGCTCTTCGAGATGCTCGTAAAAACCTTATTACTTTCCCTATCGTAGATGGAACAATTGCACACGATGTGACTGCAAATTTCAAATCAAGTGCGATTTTCATTCACCCAGCACACCCAGGTACTGGTATCATTGCTGGTGGTTCTGCTCGTAAAGTATTTGCGGTTGCAGGTCTCAAGGATGTGATTGCAAAACAGCACGGTGCACCAAATACTATTACAAACACTCGTGTAACTTTGAAGGCTCTTCAGTCTCTCAAACCATCTTCACTTACTCGCTCGTTTAGCAAAGTAAAATAATTTTGCAAACGTATTTTAACTCTCTATTTTTATGGCAAATCTTTCAACAATTGTTCCAAACCGTGGTTCACAAACTCGAAAGACTCGTCTTGCGCGAGGTCGTGGATCGGGTGTTGGTGGAACTTCTGGTCGTGGTATGAAAGGACAGAACTCTCGTACAGGAAAAGGAAAGCGTTATCCAACTTTTGAAGGTGGACAGACTCGCCTTTTCATGAGAACACCAAAACGTCGTGGATTTACAGCATACAATCCTGAAGAATTTGTAATCGTTAATCTTGATCAGATTGAAAAATTGGCTCAGGAAGGCGTTACAACTGTGGATTACGCAGTGCTTTACGAACGACGAGTTATCCGTGAAAAAGGAAAACTTTTGAAGGTTCTTGGACGTGGTACTCTTACAACTAAAGTTACTGTAATGGCTGATGCGGCTTCTGCTTCTGCAAAGGTAGCTATCGAAAAAGTTGGTGGATCTCTTTCTATCGCTGAATAAGGAAAATCTCGAGAAATCGAGGTTTTTTATTTTAAAAATCTCACCGAATTAGTGAGATTTTTTTGCTTGACACACGGTTAGATTTTTCAGAAGTCGATAGAGTCCAAAAAGGAGAATGAGAACTCCAAGAGTTTTTAATTCTAGTCCGTCATACGGCAGATATCTGGCAAGTGTAGTAGTGAATACACTTGCTCCGAGTGGAATGAGGAGTGATGATCCACAACAGAGGGTTCCTGAGATGAGTACACCGAGGATTCCGCCAAGAAAACCTGCACTATCGCCTTTGTGAGAGAGTTTCCCGAACATAGTACTACGGAAGATCCATGCGACGATAAAGAGCGAAAAAGCGAAAATATTAACAACAGAAACTACCGTATCGATGGACGCATGGAGGGTTCAAGAGTTTCCGAACATGAGCTTAATATCCGTAAAATACCACCAAAGTGCACTGAATATCATTACGAGTAGAATATATCCGAGAATATATTTTCTTTGAGAAAAAATAAGCTTTAAATTTGTAAACATACAATAAATTAATCAATAGCCTGAAACATTACTTCCACACAGGCCAGTGTTGCCAACCCAGTCAGAGTAACGTGCCATTCTTGAATATTATACAGTGATAACACAATAAAAAAAATTGTCGTAAGCGCGAGCAGAATGGCTTGGCGAATACTTGCGCTCATTGTAGAGAGATTCACATCACCTCGATAGTATACTTTTTTGAGAAAAAAAATCAGTGGTGCCAAAAGACTTGCAACCATGAGAAAAAGCCCAATTCCCATAAGTGTGAGTGATCGTGTTGGGTGTGGAATGGGATTCATATAGAAAAACAAAAGCCCAACCGACGCACTACTCGTGAGAAAAATGAACATTATCACAAAAAGATAGAATCGAATTGACATATTTTTGACAAAAGAACAAAGTTACGCTAAAATAACTATATCATTGTACTTATTTTTTAAAAAATCTCAAATATGAAGGCAAAAAAAGTGAGCGAACTTGGATTTTTCTTACGATTGAAAAATTTCCTCCGCACCAGACAATTTCAATTTGGATTTTCGGCTGTTGCTTGTGCTTTTGTGATGGCATTTTCATTCATCGGATTTTCTCGATTGGAAATGAATGGAAATTCTCTTCTGGCATCCGTTGCAAATTCGGGCAACAATCCTTCAAAAAACGCTCATTTTGAAGCTGATTTGGTATTGAAGGATGTTGGCAATGGATTTGAGCTTATCGCGTGAAAATCAATGGAAAAAGTGGATTTTGTAGAATGAGTGATTGCCTTTGATCCAAATTCAGGCCTTTCAATCGTTCCAGAATGAACAGATATTGAACTGACAGAGCTAGCGCCAGGAATGTACCGTTTTGTGGTTCAAATGTATCAAAAAAATATTGAAAATGGAACGATAATTGCTCGTTTTTCAAAAAATGAACAGATATCGACTCATATTACTTTTATCGATACGCAGTTTGTTTCCGAAAATATTCGCTACAATCTTTCCAATATTGTGAAGTAGTTGCAAAAAAAATTTTTTTCTATAAAATGCCGTTCATTGCGGTATTTTTTATTTATAAAATTTTTTAAAAACATGAAAAAACATGAAATTCTTGAAAATGTCAAGGTGGAAAAACTTGTTTTTGGTGGAACTGGTCTTGCAACCGCGGAAGATGGCAGGAAAATTCTCATTTCTGGCGGGGTGATTCCTGAGGCGATTGTTGATATTCGTATTCTCAAAATCAAAAAAAATCATATCGAGGCGCAAGTGGTTCGAACGGTGCAAAAATCTCCGTTTGAACGAGAAATTCCTCAAAATTGGCAATTGTATGGTGGCTGTAAATGGCTGCCGATTCCGTATGAAAAACAGCTTGAGATCAAGGAAAATCAAATTAAGGAGGCGTTTTTTCATATTCAGGATCGAGTGAAAAATGCCACATTTCACCCAATTATTGCGTCCGTTGAGACTGAGCATTATCGCAATAAAGTGGAATTTTCTTGGGGGAAATATATTTCCGCGAGAGAAAATATTCATGACGAATATCGTTTTGGATTCCATTTGCCAGGCGCTTTTGATCGCATTGAAAATTGTCGTTATTGCGTTTTGGCGGACGAAGAAATCAATGCTATTTTCCACGAAGTTGATGCTATTGCGAGAAATTCAGATTTTCCAACTTATGACCCGAAAACGCAGATTGGTTTTTGGCGTCATCTTGTGATCCGTAAGGCAAAATACACGAATGAAATTATGATTATTTTTTCGGTAAATGGATTGTTCGGCGAGACAAGAAATGCAAAAAATATTCTTATGGATGATTTTTGTACAAATATCGCTCAACAACTGTCCGAAAAATTTCCAAATGTTGCCTCTATTTTTGTGCTTGAAAATACTGGAAAAGCTGATATTGTGGCGGGCGACGCGAAACATATTTTTGGAAAACTTTCAATTACGGAAAAATTATTTGATTTTTCTTTTGAAATTCAGCCAAAAAGTTTTTTTCAGGTCAATACATTTACAGCAGAAAAATTGTATCAATGCGCGATTGATTTTTTGACTGCCAAAAATGATTCAAACGCAAAAGACGGGATTTTGCTTGATTTGTATGCGGGAACTGGGACGATTGGAATGCTACTTTCTCGATATTTTCGCGAAGTGTATTCTGTGGAACTCGTTACCTCCGCGAGCCAAGATGGTGAAAAAAATGCGTTCAAAAATGGCGTAAAAAATATGCATTTTATCAATCAAAAAGTGGAGGATTTTGCGGCTGATTTTGCTCTGAACAATCTTTCGGCGCATTCGATTGTTGTAGATCCGCCTCGTGATGGGCTTCATCCATCAGCCATTGAAAATATTCTGAATTTTGCGACGAATGAGATTATTTATGTTTCGTGTAATCCTGCGACGCTTGTGCGCGATTTGGAATTGATGACGGCCACAGAAAAATACGAAATTACTGATATTCGTGCTGTTGATATGTTTCCTCACACTCATCATATCGAGACGGTCGTTCGTTTGGCGAAAAAATAATTTTTATTTGTGAAATCGTCAAAAAGTGCTATAATATTCCTGCTATTTTTTTAACTATACAATTATGAAAAAATTTCTAACGGTGCTCGCGGCTGGATATGCGATTGGAGTAGGACTTTTGATGAAAAAACGAAAAGATGAAGGAAAATCCAAGTTAGCGGATGATGTTTCCAAAACAACCCTTGAAAATGTGGTTGATGAAATCGTTGATTTGCACAAAACAGCTTTTGAGGATATCAAAAATTTTATTCACACGAATTTTGATGATGTCAATGACCTTGATACACTCAAGGATCGCGTCGCTCAAATGGCAAATGATTTCAAATTCCATGCTGAAAAATGGATGAATGAAACGAAAAATAATAGCCAAGATGCGTACAATTCTGCCAAAAAATTCGCTGAAGAATCGTACGAACGCGCCAAGGTTTCTCTCCAAAAAGCCGAAGAAAAAGCCAAAACTCTTGGAATGGACCTTAAGGCTTCCAGTGCAGATTTTCTGGATGAAGCTAAAGCAAAAATTGATGCAGCATACTTGAAACTCAAAGAAAAATATGCCAAAGCACTTGAAACTGAAAAATAAAAATCCCGTTTGGGATTTTTATTAAAACACGAAATTTAGCCGCCAAATAGTTCACTCAATTTTTTGATAATAGCAGCAAAAATGGCAATGAGCAACATTCCGCCATAGATAATTGCCACAAGTGCAAAAATGCCCCCTACAATTCCTTTTGCAATAGAACCTGCCAGTTCTTTTCCGGTCATTTCGCTGACTTTTTTCTCAGGTGTTTTCATAGCCAAAAAATTATTTTTCTCATTGTATGGATTTTTCTCAGAAATGCAATTTTTTGTGGACTTTTCAGAAATTTCTTATATAATGTCAAAAGTTTATTTTGTAAACATAATTTATGACTCAAGAAAACAAAAATCTTCAAGACGAAACTATTTCTGAAGAAACAACTGAAAATCCGGCTTCTGAAAATAACGAAATTGCCACACTTCGTGATCAATTGGCGCGCGCACAAGCAGATTATCAGAATCTCAAAATGCGTGGCGAGCGAGATCGTGCAGATATGGTTCACTTTTTGACCGAAAAATTATTGTCACCGCTTTTAACACAAATTGACAACCTTGATCGTGCGGTCAAAATTAAGGACGGCGTGACGGATGATGCTTTTGTGGATGGTGTTCGTGCTGTGCAGTCAGGATTGCAAAAATACCTTGAAAATCAGGGTGTACAAGCCTTCGATTCTATTGGCCAGGAGGTTGATCCAGATAAGCATGAGGTTTTGTCACAGGCACCTGGAAAAGAAGGAATTATCGTGACAGAATTTGAAAAAGGGTATATGCTTGGTGATCGCGTTTTACGTCATGCGAAGGTAATTGTCGGTGCTGGAGAATAATATGACGCGAATTAATATTATTCCACCTGCAGAGCTTTGTGATCAGCACCTCTTAGCTGAACATAGAGAGCTCACTCGTATTCCAAATCTTGTTGCTAAAGGGAAATTTTCACTCGAAGGTCAGCCGAGTGATTATAAACTCGGAACTGGGCATGTGAAATTTTTCTTTGATAAAATGCAATTTTTATTTGAAAGATATAATTCTTTGCATGAAGAATGTTTGGCTCGTGGTTTTAATGTGAAAAATATTTGGCCAGAAAACCTAACAAAAGACGAATTTTTTTGGAAAAATTATATTCCAACCGAATCAGCAATTCTTGAAAATCAAGAAAGAATAAAAATTCGAATGCCCGAGAAGCCGCGTTTCACGGCAAGAATAAATTTTTAAAAAATTTATTAATAAAATATGAAAGGAACTATTCAAGATATTTTGCAAAAAATTGAAAAATTACAGGATGAAATGCGTGCTCGTTACGATGAAATGGCTAAAAAATATGGCTATGCCTTTGAGAAGCGAAAAGTACGATTTCAAGAGGCTTTTCGTACTGAAAATCGCAAAGAAAAAATTTCGGCATGGCGATACGTGATTTCTAAAAATCTGCGCTTTATTATCTCGATGCCATTTATTTATGGAATGATTTTTCCGGCGCTTATTCTTGATTTGTGTATCACGATTTATCAGCAAACCGCTTTTCGATTGTATCGAATTCCGCGTGTGAAGCGTTCAGATTATATTATTTTTGAGCGAAAATATCTGGATTATCTCAACTGGATTGAAAAAATAAATTGTCTGTATTGTAGTTATGTGAATGGGCTTTTTGCATATTGCGTAGAAGTGGCAGCGCGAACGGAACGATTCTGGTGTCCAATCAAGGCCGCTTCCAAGCCTCGTTTTACGCACAGCTGGTATCAGGAATTTGCGGATTATGGAAATCCAAAAGAATGGAAAGAAAAATCTTCCGATCATGAAAGTGCCTTTGTTGATAGCTTTGGTGAAAAAGTAGAACTTCCCAAAAAATAATTTAAAAAATCCCCAATGAGGGATTTTTTATTCGAGTTCTTCAGCCACTTTTCCAGCGATTTTGATAGATGGCTTCAAAACCTTCGCACCAACTGCCCATTTTGCAGGACAAGCTGTTCCAGGATTGGCTGCCATAAACTGCAATGCTTCGATTTTTCGAACCAATTCATCACTATTTCGACCAAGTGGACCAGAAGTGATTTCGATTCCACGACACATTCCATGTGGGTCGATAATAAATGTTCCGCGTGCAGAAGTTCCATCAGCATTCAGAACTCCGTATGCTTCAGAAATTTCAAGATTTCGATCAGAAATCATAGTATATGGGAAATTTTTCATCAAACCTTCGCTTCCCACCCAGGCTTTATGAGAAAAAGCTGAATCCGTTGAAACCGCAAGGATAGTTACTCCCATATCATCAAATTTTTCTTTTGCATCTGCCAAATCTTTCAACTCTGTTGGACAAACAAATGTAAAATCTCCAGGATAAAAGAACAAAACTGTCCATTTTCCTTTCAAATCATCTGTAGAAACCTTTACGATATCGTCTTTGATTGGATTATAGGCTTGCGCTTCAAACCCGTGCGCTCGTTCATCGATTTTTACAGAAGAGTAGAAAATATTTTCCTCTTCGTGAGAGTGTCCGCAACATTCTGACATAATAAAATTTTTAAAAATTAAATGTTCCATTGAACCAAACTATTTTATAAAAATTTTTTAAAAAATCAAGACAAAATGAGACAAATTCTCATTTTAGTATTTCAAAAGCCAAAGAAGCATAAAAATTCTTACAAAATTTATTTTGACAAATTTAGAATTTCTATTATAATATCCTCACTCAACCAACCAAGGAGAAAATCATGACTATGCCAATGTTTGTATTGTATGCCCTCGCTTTTGTGAGTGGAACATTCATTCTTATGGTAATATGTGCTGCCATTGGTGCATATCTGGAATTTCGAGACGATCGTCTGGATTATGAATGACCAGCAGGGGGGTTAGCATAATCCCCCTGATTTTCTTTACAATAGTTGAGTATTGTTATTTATTTTCAGGAGGAAAACATGACGACTGGTATCATTGTTATTCTTGGAGTCATCGTTTCTGCACTTATTTCTTTCAAACTCATTGAATTGGGTTCACTTGAAGACCGAGATAAGTATAGATAACGATTTTTAAAAAAAGAGGTCATTTGACCTCTTTTGCTTTTATTGAACTCCTGGTTGCGTCATGGCACGAAGCATCCATACTTTTTTATCCAAAGTTGTTACCAATCCAACATACATATCTTGTGTGATAGCGTCATCTTCGTCTGGAATCCAAGAACGAATTTCATTTGCCATTGTTTCAATGTCTTGGAGCAACACTGCTACCATCTTGCTTGAAGGAATTGTTTCTTCTTCTTTAAAGTGAGAAATTTCAAGCATTTTCGCGTATGTAGCTACAGGATATGCATTGAGCGCACGAACGCGTTCAGCAAATTCGTCTACTTCGTCAGAGAAAAAATCATACAATTCTCCAAAAAATTCGTGGTAATCCAAAAATCCAGGACCTTCCACATTCCAGTGACAAAGGCGAGTTTTTTGAGCAAGCACCGTCATATCAGCGACGATGTGATTGAGTCGAGTAATGGTTTGCATAGTGTTTGTATAAAAAATAAAATGCTCACAGAGTGTATCACTTTTTTTTCGAAAGTCAAATTTATTATGAGAATTTGTCTCATAATAGCTCTTGATTTTTTAGAAAAAATGTGCATAATGCGCGCATGCGAACTCATCAGTATAGAGAAATCATTCTAGAAACCTGTCATTGTCGCCATCTTTCGGCGGACGATATTTTTGAGGAGATTCAAAAAACTCATCCAAAAGTTGGCCGTGCGACGATTTATCGCAATATTGAAAAAATGTTTGAGGAGAATTTGCTGCGCAAAATTCCTGGCCCAAATTGTAAAAATTATTTTGAATCCAACGACGAACCACATGCGCATTTGGTGGATGATCGTTCGAAAATTTTTTGTGATTTTCCGATAGAAAATATCAATCTCAAAAATTTGCCAGAAGGGTACGAAGTAGCAGAAATCTGCATTCATATCAAAAAAACTTCATAATTTGATTTATGTCAGCAATTATTTCCCTCAAAAATATTACCAAAAATATTGGGTGACACGAAATTTTGAAAAATATTTCCTTTTCGGTTGAAAAAGGGGATGTTTTTGGTTTTATCGGGCCAAATGGCGCTGGAAAAACTACCACACTCAAAACGATTTTGGGAATTATTGAGCCAACTTCTGGTGAAGTGAAAATTTTTGGCGAAAATCCACAAAATATTTCTGTCAAAAAACGTATCGGTTTTATGCCGGAAAATACGTATTTGTACAAATATTTGACGGGCGATGAATTTTTGGATTATGCGGCTGGATTTTATGAAATTTCCAAGGAAAAAATTACTGAACGAAAAAATTGGGTTTTAAAAAAAGTTGGATTGGAAGGGGCTCGTGCGCGTCGACTTTCGACCTATTCTAAGGGAATGCTCCAACGAATTGGGATTGCTCAAGCCATTTTACATGATCCAGAATTGATTTTTTTGGATGAACCAATGTCGGGGCTTGATCCGATTGGTCGAAAAATGATTAAAGATTTACTTTTGGAACTCAAGCAATCAGGTAAGGCGATTTTTTTGAATTCTCATATTTTGCCTGATGTAGAAGCGGTTTGTGATAAATATGCGATTATTGTGAGTGGAAAAATTCTCAAGCAAGGCGCGATGAAAGAATTATCAGAATCGCTTGAAACGGTATTTATGCAAACAATTGCTGGTGAAAAAATTGATGTTCAATAATATTATGAAAAAATTATTTTTATTTGTCATCTGTGTGGGGATTATTCTGATGTTGCCGTGGATGCTGATTTCATTCGCGACGACAGGAATGATTTATACAAATGTAGACGATGTGCCAGTGCGAAAATATGGCTTATTGCTCGGCACGAGCCCTGGCGCGCAGAATAGTAATTTGTTTTTTAATACGCGCATTGAAGCGGCAAAAATTCTCTACGAAAAAGGAAAAATTGAGTATATTATTGTGTCTGGCGACAACTCGACGAGTTCGTACAATGAACCACTTTATATGAAGACGGAACTGGAGCGACGCGGCGTTGCAACTGATAAAATTGTAATGGATTATGCTGGATTTCGTACGCTTGATAGTGTGCTTCGTGCGAAAGAAATTTTTTCGCTCACGGATGATATCACTATCATTTCTCAGCCTTTTCATCTTGAACGAGCGCTTTTTTTGGCAAAATTTCATAAAATCAACGCAATTGGATTTGGCGCAGCTGATGTGAGTCTGCATTATGGCTTGCAAACATATATTCGTGAAATTGGCGCGCGTTGGCTTGCAATGTATGACGCGATTCGTGGAACACAGGCGACGGTGCTCGGCGAAAAAGTTGAAATTTCCGAAAAATAAAAATCTCCTTTTTGGAGATTTTTATTTAATGATTCCACTACCAATCACGATATCATCCTGATATACTACGCAAATTTGTCCAGAAGCAATAGCGCGTTGCGGTTGCTCAAATTCTACCATATATGTGCCATTTTCTCCTTCAGAAATGTGGCAAATCTGATCTTCTTGACGATAGCGAATTTTGGCTGCATATTCACGAGAAAAATCTGGAATTTTTCCAACAAAATCGAGAATTTCACATTTTTTGGAAAAAAGCGCCAAATCTTCAGCTGTTCCCACGGTAATTGTATTTTTCTCAGTATCTTTGGCTACCACAAAAAGTGCTGGTCCGCCACCGATTTTAATGCCCTTTCTTTGCCCAATGGTAAAAGAAAAAGCGCCATCATGTTCACCGAGAATTTTTCCATTCAAATCAATGATTTTTCCAGGTTTTTTTTGTAATTTTTTGGCGAGAAATTCTTTCATTGGGATTTTTCCAATAAAACACAATCCTTGCGAATCTTTTCGCTCTGCATTGGGCAAATTTGCCTCTTTGGCGATTTTTCGTACTTCGGATTTTTCCAGATGTCCAATCGGAAAAATGGCTTTGGAAATCTGAAATTCTGAGAGTCTCGATAAAAAATATGATTGATCCTTGTTGGGATCGAGGCCTTTTTTGATGTGATTACCCTCGATTTGTGCGTAGTGTCCCGTGGCAATTTTGTCGTATCCAAGCGACAAAGCCTCCTCCAGAAATAAATCAAATTTTACTAAATTGTTGCAAAAAACATCCGGATTTGGCGTGCGTCCAGCCTCATACTCACGATAAATGTAATCAATAATTCGACTTTCGTACTCGTCGCGATAATCAAAAGTAAAAAATGGTAATTCCAAAAAATCTGCCACTTTTCGTGCTTCGGCGAGATCAATTTTGGTGGTGCAATTTTCATTGTCTTCATCCAAATAGTTGATCATAAAGCCACAATGCACTTCGTGTCAGGCCTGTTTTAATAAATATGCGGACACAGCAGAATCAACGCCACCAGAAAGTCCGACCAAAATTTTGAGTTTTTTCATAATTATTTTTTGTGATTATAATGATTTTTGTGCAATTGTAAATTTTTTCAAAAATTATTTTTCCATCAAAAAATCCCCAAAAGGAGATTTTTAAAATTGTACGAATTCTTCGCTTCCATCAAAATGTTTCACTTCATACCCGCCTTTTTCCACGGTTTTTGGTGTGATGGCGATGCGAGTGGGAATTCCCCAAAGTTCGCAGTCTGAAGCCTTTTGTCCGAATCCAAATTTTGAACCCATTCGGTCATCAAGAATGACGCTTTTTCCTTCGTTTTCGAGTTTTTCCGCCAATTTTTTGGCTGCTTCAATATTTTCTTCGCCCAGCACCAAGATGTATACATCGTACGGTGCCACGCTTTTTGGCCATTTAATGCCTTTTTCTGTCATAAAATATTCTGCCATTACACCCATCAAACGAGAAACGCCAATTCCATAACAACCCATTTCAATGCGCGGATTTTCTTGATTATTCTCATCAGTAAAGGAAATTCCGAATGGTTTTGAATATTTGTCACCGAGATAGAAAATATTTCCCACTTCACTCGCATTGCGGAAAGTGAGCTTTTCGCCCGCGACATTACGAGAAGTAAAACCTTCTTTTGGCTCATTAAAATCCGAAAATTCTGTAATCGCCAAGTCAGAAATATTCACATTCTTGGTGGATTTTGCCAGAGCATTTGCGCCCGCAAAATAATTTTTTGCGGAATGTAG
Source organism: Candidatus Altimarinota bacterium (assembly GCA_013332525.2). Taxonomy (GTDB): domain Bacteria; phylum Patescibacteriota; class Gracilibacteria; order BD1-5; family UBA2023; genus GN02-873. The sequence continues at coordinate 2,125 of JABCOP020000029.1, read as the reverse complement.
GCTTTCATCCGCGAAAACATCAAGTGGCAGATTTGCATCTTTGAGTGGCGTTGCAAAGCCGCGAATCGTCCCAATTTTTTCAAGTTCTGCTTCATCCACGAGCTCAAAATTTGGCGTTCCATAATAATTTTTGACAAAATTTCGAACCTTAATTTCATTAACATCCAAATCTCCACGAATCACAATCGCAAAATATTTTCCATTTTCAGAGCGATAAATCACGGTTTTAAGCATTTTCCAAGTTGGATTTTCAAAATATTCCGCCATTTTTTCCATCGTTACAATTTCTGGAATACTGTCCAAATATTGCATTTTTTCTTCCGCGTCGGCGATATTTTTTTCGTCAGCAATTCCACTTGCAAGCTCGAGATTGTAGCAATATCCAGAAGAATCCTGCACGATGATATCCTCACCAATTGGCAAAAATGTCTGAAATTCATGAGAATTTTTGTCAGAAATTGTCCCGCCATCAGCGTCCGCAATGACTGTATCCGCACCAAGCCCTAGACGATCGTAGATTCGCAAATAAATTTTTTTCACTTCCGCATAAAAATTGTCAAAATCTTCTACGCTCGCATGGAACGAATAGGCGTCGTTCATGATAAACTCTCGTCCACGGAGTAATCCAGATTTTGCGCGTTTTTCGTTGCGGAATTTTTTTTGTGTATGATATACGCACGTTGGCAAATCCTTATATGACTGGATAAATTCTGTCATAATGTTGGTGACATTTTCCTCATTGGTTGGCGCAATTCGGTATTCAGTATTTCCCCAGCCAGGCACTTTGAAATATTCTGGAATATCCCATCGACCCGTTGTTTCCCAGATTTCCCGTGGTGTCAAAATCGTCATCAACATTTCGTGCCAACCCGCCTTGTCGAGTTCTTCGTGAATAATTTTTTCGATATTGGCAAGAACGCGGTAGCCCATCGGCAAAAATTCGTACGCACCCGCCATCGCCTGGCGAATATATGAACCCTGCAACAAAAGGCTTGTGGAACGATTATCAGAAACTTTTGGTTGCGTTTTAAGTGTTTTGAAAGGAAAAGTTGAAAGTTTTAACATAGGAAAAAATTAAGAATTCAAAATATTTTGGAAAAATTTTTTTTGGTCGAGCTTTCCGCCGCCGCGTTTTTTATTTTTGAGAAAAATCTGATTATTTTCGATTTTTTCAATATTTGGCTCCAGCGAGAGAATATCAAAAATCGCTTTTTGTGTGATATTTTGTTGATTTGCCGCCCGAGAATGTATCGCCATTTTGAGAATTTCTTGACCAACATCAGAAAGTTTTTCAATTTTTGGCATTGTATTCATAATAAAATTTTTAGAAAAATCCCCCAGAAAGCATGACTCTCGTGGGGGATTTTGGATTCGCAAAAACTACCTTTCGAGAGTCGAAAGGGGTGAGGGAACAAGGTATGCGAAGCGAATCTTTGTCATAAAAATATTTTTCTTCATTATAATTTTTTTCAGAAAAAGTCAAATTTTCTTCTTTAAATATATAGTTACATTTTCGGATTTTCGGAAAAAATGTTACAAAAAAATTCTCCGAAGAGAATTTTCATTGTTTTGTGGTCGGGGTAGCTGGACTTGAACCAGCGACCAATCGGTTATGAGCCGACTGCTCTAACCACTGAGCTATACCCCGAAAGTTATTTTGTACTGGCGGTGGGTAGGGGATTCGAACCCCTGCGGCACCTTGCGGCACCCTACAGGTTTAGCAAACCCGCCTCTTCGGCCTCTTGAGTAACCCACCAGATGTTGCGCACGCAGTATAAAAATTTTTTCCAAAAAAGCAAGACGAAATACAAAAATACTTCTCAGCTTTTTCTCAAACCAATAATGTATATTATTTGTGTACAAAATTTCAAAAATTTTCCGCCCAACTACCAATTTTTGCAAAAATGATGCTGGACTTTTGCATTTTTTTATTTTTTATATAAAAATTCTCCCGAAAAAAATATTTTTTTCAAAGATTTTTTTGGCTTAAAATAGGGAAAATTTTATTTTTTTGCAAAAAAAGTGAAAAATTCTTTTGACTTTTCTCTCTTTTTCAATATAAATTTCCCACTGCCAGCGGGAACACCAACGACAGTATGAACCTTAACATCTCATAAATCAGAAG
>JABCOP020000028.1 GCA_013332525.2 Candidatus Altimarinota bacterium | reverse complement strand
TTTGACATATTTTAAATAATACATTGCTTTCCTATTATATAGGATATAATAATTGTTTCAGACTTTTTAATTGGAGTATTTTTCAAAATTCAACTGTTGAGTGAAAAGCAGTTAGGGATAAATTATTTTATGCAAATTTTTTTGGTTTTTCACAGGAAATTTTAGAAAAATTTAATATTGGAGAGATAATTTTATTAAATGAATCTATTTTACAACCAGAAGATTTATCAAGATCTAAAAGCGAATATTCACTTACAAAGACATTACTTAGAATCAAGTGATTTAAATTACTTGAAAGCAATAAATACTTTCAAAGATATAAAATTTTTGATAAAAATATTCGTTGGGAATTTGCTTGAAATTGAAGTGTTTCAGTGTTTACAGTCAACTATTCTAAGTATTTGATAAATGTATGAAACAACTCAAATTGAGATTTACTATTTAAAGAATCTTATCATAAAAAATGGAAGCTATATAAAGTTGATGATCAAATGTGTAAAATAAAAAATATAAATAATTGAAATTGATTAACAATATATGAGAATAAGAATTTTAATTCATGATTTTTGTCAGGTATTTCAGAATTATCTTTATTTGCTGAAAATGATTTAAAAGAGAGAATAAGCGTTATTTTTTGATATCTTACAAACATAAAACTTGATTGATTACATTGATGTTATATGTATTTTTTCAAGCCTCAACTATATTTTTATGTATGATTTTTAGCAACGATCTTATCTATCTTTTTCCTAACTATGTTAACAGCATTTCAAGAACTAAAAAATATTTTTAAAAAGAAGCATGAAAAAATTATATAAAAATTATATCTCAGAAATTATCCTCACGACTCTGATTTTTGTGATTTTGGGGACAAATTTTTGGGATCAATGAGGAATTTTATTGCTTGACTACCTGTCAACGCCGCATCAGCCACTCATGTGGTACCAAAACGGATGGTATATGTTTCCGCAGATTTTCGTGACTTTTTTGGGATTTGAGTTTGGATCCAAATTTTTCTTTGCACTTATCCTCTTCACATCAGCATTTCTTGGAATTTTGTTGGCTCGCTTAATTTCTGAAAAGTTTTCTTTCCAAAATCCACAAATTCTTGAAATTTTTGCGGGAATATTTTTCTTGACAAATCCCTTCGCATACGAGCGAATGATAGTACAACCAACGATTTATCTCGGCATTATTTTGCTCTGATATATTATTTTCTCGTTGTTTCGCTTTGATGGGTACAAAAAATATATTTTCGCTGGGATTTTTGCTGGGATTTCGATGAATCTTTTTCTTCATGCATCATTTATGATTGTGCTCATTTTTGGCTTGTATATCATATTTTTTGCTCGCAAAAAATGAGATTTTATATGATTTTTGCTTTCAGGAATAATTATTTTCATCTTCAATCTCAACTGGATTTTGGCGCCGTTTTTTGGCATCACCAATAGTGTTAATCTTGTTTCTGCGTTCAATCCGGCCAATTTTGAGGCTTTTGCCACGCAAGCGCTCGCGCCGATGAATGTGTGGTTTACGAATCTTCTGTTGTATGGATTTTGGGGCGAAAGATTTGCGAATCATTATGCGAATGTGGGATTTTTGTCGGCTTTTTGGTTCGTTGCGGGGTTGGCGATTTTGATGATTTCATTGTTTGGCTTGTATAAGGCATTTCAAAAATCCAAAAAAATTGCTTTGGCAGGTGGGATTTTAGGATTTTTAGCATTGATTTTTGGGATTGGAATCGCCTCGCCAATGCTTCGAGATTTGACGCTCTGGATGGCGCAGAATATTCCGATGTGGCAATGATATCGCGAACCACAAAAATGGATTGGTGTGCTCATGCTCGTGGAGGGAATTTTTTTCATCATCGGTCTTGGTGCGATTTTCTCCAAAATTTCTCAGGATATTGTTGTGAAAATTTCGGCCATTTTTTCTATTGGATTGTTGCTCTGGACTTGGTCGCCTGGAACGCTTTTTTCGTATCAGGGACAACTTCGCACAACCATATATCCGCAGGATTTTGAGAATCTGCGAACCGCGCTTTTGACTCAGAATTTTTCTGGAAAAATTTTGGCGTTTCCGTGGCACTCGTATATGGGTTGTAGCTGGACAGGCCGTCCAACGATTGCAAATCCGATTGGTGGATTGATGGCGCCACTTTCGGTGGTGGTGGCAGACAATATTGAAGTTGGCCAGATTTTGTATTCCAATTCTGCTTCTCCTGAAAGTGAAAAAATTGAAAAATTTCTCAAATCACACGATTTGTCCGACTTAAACGACACGGATATTTCGCATATTTTACTGATGAAAAATTGTGCTGATTCTCAGAATTATGTTTTTTTGGAAAATATTTCTGCCTGCCAAAAAATCATAGATAATGAATTCCTTTCTTTTTATCAATGTCAAAAATAAAAACCGCATCATTTCTCGGATTTGTCGCTATTTTGACAGGATTACTGAATTATATCACACATCCAATTTTAATTCGATACCTTTCAGAAAGGGATTATGTACAGGTGGGCGTGTATGTGAGTATGATCGGGATTCTCTCGATTCCCGCGTCTGGTTTTGGGTCACTCATGCTTGAACTCTTTCGTTCCGATAAATCTCAACTTTTTGTATCAAAAAATTTTCAAAAAGAACTCTGGAAATATTCTTTTTTCTATGGGATTTTCTCGATTTTTGGGGTATTTTTGGGAATATTTTTTCTTGACCTTCCCATTTCGATAATGACTTTTTTTGTTATTATTGCGTTGATTCCAGGAGTTTTTGGAGTGTATTATTATGCGCTTTTGCAGTCTCGCGAAGTTTTTTTCTTAATTGGCTGGATTTTGATTGTGGCAGCGCTCGCGCGATTTTTTCCAGCTATTGGCGTGATCGCATTTCCGTACGATTGGCTTGGGATGATTGCTTTTGTTTTTCCGATTATCATTTCACCGATTTTGTATTATTTTTTTGGGAAAAAATATATTTCCAATAATTCTGAAAATCAAAATTTCTACAAAAAAATGACGCTTCTTTCGCAGTCAAATACACTTTTTTGGTATATGATTGTGGCGGGATTATATATTTTTCTTCAAAATATCGATGTGATTTTTGCAAAAATAATTTTTTCGGATGCGGAAGTGCTCGTGTATATGTCGGTCGCTGTGATGGTCAAATTTTCGCTCGTGCTCATAGGAATTTTTGAAACGGTTTCGCTTCCAGTTTTGATGGATTCTTCTAGGAAAATTTTCCACAAAAAATACATAAAAAATCTCATTTTACTTTCCATTCTTGGTTTTATTGTGTCTTTTGTAATTTTGCCATATATTGGAAATTTTGCACTCAATATTATCAAGCCGGGGCTTTATGCAGATTATTTGGTTTGGGCATTTTTGGGAGCATCAAGCGTGAGTTTGTGATTTTTTGTAATTTTTGCAAAATTTCTCATCGCACAAAAAATTTCTTGGAAAAATATTTTAGTGCTTCCAATAATTTTGATGTTTGGTTTTTTCTGGATTCATTCTTTGATAGAATTTTCAGGATTATTTGCGTTAATCATTTTTTGTCTTTATGGTGGCGTGTTATACAAAATTTTTTCTTCAAAATATTTGCGAGAATAAAAATATTGTGTGAATATTGTGTGAATTTTTGAAAACAAAACTTGACATTTTTGAAATTTTCATATAATTTCCGTGTCTTGTATCGGTCTATCAAGATTTTTTATCTTATAAATAATTCCTTGCTATGGTAAAAATGTCTTCTCGAGTTCTTGCACTCGGAACAGTTGCTACTGT
>JABCOP020000027.1 GCA_013332525.2 Candidatus Altimarinota bacterium | reverse complement strand
CGTAAAGCGTTTCTGTAATGTGCGGAATGTACGGGTGCATCATCACAAGAATTTCGAGCGCCACAACGGAAATCACTTCTTTTCCGAGTTGAGAATTTTCTTTTTCAATCTTGTACGCCTCAATCGCAAAATCAGCGAAATCATCACGAATAAACGCAAGCAAATCAGAACCAGTCGCCGTGAATGAAAAATTTTCCATCGAATTTGAAAGTGTTTCAATTGTCGTTGAAAGTCGTGACAAAATCCATTTTTCATATGGAAGCAACGCGTCTTCATTGGCAGCAATTTTTTGATACAATTCATCGCGAGAAGCGGTAATATTTCCCACATTCATCGCAGCAAATCGCATAATATTCCAGAATTTATTGAGGAAAAGTGAATATTCCTCCACTTGACGCATTGAGAAATTTACATTATTTCCTGGAGTATTCCCAAGCGTAAGGGAAAGTCGAATCGCATCAGTCGAATATTGGTCGATCACATCCACCGGATCAATCACATTTCCAAAACTTTTCGACATCTTTTTCCCATTTTCGTCAAAAATCAAACCATGCAAATAAATCGTCTTGAATGGTGTCTCATCTGTGTAGTGATACGCAAGCAAAAGCATACGAATCACCCAGAAAAAGAGAATATCATGCCCTGTTTCCAAAACCTGCGCTGGGTAGAATTTTTTGAAAAGTTCGCCAATATTTTCTGGGTTCAAATCCCAATCAAGGATAGTGAGCGGCCAAAGTCCACTTGAAAACCATGTATCAAGCACATCTTCGTCGCGGCGCACATTTTCTTCACCAAATTTTTCAAAAATTTCACTTGGATTTTGCGTTACGCCCAAAAGTTCACCCGTTTCTTTATGGAAATATGCTGGAATCTGGTGTCCCCACCAAAGCTGACGAGAAATACACCAATCGCGCAAATTGTAAATCCAATCTTCAAACGTTTTATTAAAGCGTGCTGGCAAAATTTTAAATTCTTCAGCTTCATATCCTTTGATAACGCGTTTTGCCAATTCTCCCGCCTTCACGAACCACTGCGTTGAAACAAAAGTTTCGACACGAGTTCCGCTTCGCGAACAGAATCCAACCTTGTGTGTGTATGGCTCAACTTTGACAAGATTTCCCTTTGATTTGAGAAGCTCCACGATATTATCGCGTGCCTGTGTCGCTGCATGAAACCCAGCAAAAGTGCCAGCTTCTTTGTTCATGTAGCCATTTTTGTCGATGACCGCATAGTCCATTCGAAGATTGTGGCGTTTTGCTGTTTCAAAATCGGCTGGATCGTGCGCTGGAGTGATTTTCACAACACCCGTTCCAAATTCCATATCCACCATTTCATCGGCAATAATCGGAATTTCTTTGTTTACAATCGGCAAAATCACTTTTTTTCCGATGAATTTTTTGTAGCGTTTATCTTTTGGATGAACCGCCACAGCTTGATCCGCCAAAAGCGTTTCTGGGCGAGTTGTTGCAATTTCAAGCTCTTTATCAGATCCAGAAATAAAATAATTGATGTGATACATTTTTTCTGTCACCTCCTGATATTCTACTTCAATATCAGAAATCACGGATTCAAGCCCAGGAGAATAGTTCACCATGTATTCTCCGCGATAGATCAAATCTTTTTTGAAAAGATCAACAAAAATACTCTCTACGAGCTTGTTTGCCTTTTCATCAAAAGTAAATCGCTCCTTGCTCCAATCAATCGACGCACCCATTTTTTTCATCTGATTCTGAATATTTCCAGAATATTCCTCAATCCATTTCCAGCATTCTTTCAAAAATTCTTCGCGACCAAGCTCTTTACGGTCGCGTCATTGAGAACGAAGACGTTTTTCTACTTGGGCTTGTGTCGCGATTCCCGCATGATCCGTTCCTGGAATCCAAAGCGTCGAATCCCCTTTCATACGATGATATCGCGTCATAATGTCCTCGATTGTGAGCGTCATTGCGTGCCCCAAATGAAGATTTCCCGTTACATTTGGCGGCGGCATCGGAATGTGAAAAGTTTTTCCAGTTGTGCTTTCATGCGGCGCAGAAATATTATTTTCTGTCCAAAGATTTTGCGCTTGCGGTTCAGCAATTTTTGGGTCATATTGTTTTGGAAAATCTGACATAATTTTGTGTTAAAAATCCCTTTTAGAATATTGATTTTTCGATTTTTCGCAAGTGAAAATTTTGGAAAATTTACAAAAATTGTAAGATTTAAAAAAGAAAATTCGAATAATAAAAATCCCCTTTCGGAGAAATTTTATTTTGTAGAAATTCGGAAATTGTAATCATCTTCGACGAATCGGCCTTTGAGTGCGGACAAACATCGAATCGTATTGTCATGCCAGTTGGAAGCAGATGAGGCATAAATTGGTCCTGTTTGATTTCCCCAGCGAGACAATTCACTCACCTTAGTATATTTTCCAAGATATTTGTTGTTGAAAGTTTTTGCCATCCAAAGCACGCCTTCCTGCGGAGATGCGAACGAAACGGTATCGCCACTATCCGTATTTCCGACATTTCCGACATTGTACGGAGTTTTGAGATGATTTCCGAGTGTTGTTTCAGAAAGTCCGATACACATGAGGAAACTTGGGTCAATATTGGCTGAAAGTGCCGTATCAGTCCACATTTCCCAACTCTGGAAACTCTTGGTTGCATAGGTTGCGAGCATATATTTCTGACGTTCTTCTTCAGTTTTTCCACGCAGAGAAAAACGAATTTTGTAGTCAGAAGTATCTGTATTTTCACCATTTTTTTCTACCAAATCATTCACAAATTTTGTCTGATACAATGCTGGCAAATTTTTGTAATCAATATCATAGAGAGGTATGAATCGAAGCGGATCTACGGGCTCTTTATTTTTCCAAACTTCAAAGTGCAAGTGTGCACCAGTCGTTGCGGGACCAGCCCCATTGGTTCCAGGAGTTCCACCAGAAAGCGCAATCAATTCACCCTGACGAACGAATTGATATGGTTTGATTTTGACTTCTGAAAGGTGACCATACACCGTCACAAGGCCGTCTTTGTGCTTGATAACGACATACGAATACGCTTGTGGACTGGTTGGTTGCATAATATAATATACATATCCATCAGCCGCAGCGTACACATTGGAGCCTTGCGGAGTTCCGATATCAACCGCATCATGATGACTTCCAATCGCCTGAAAATAGCTCTGATCACGGAAATATGCAGTTACACGACGGCTATCTGTCGGCCAAACGAAAATATTATCCGTATTTTTGGCATATTCACTTTTGGCGAGTTCGGCTTCATTTGAGAAAAAAACTTTGAGACGATCACACTCTTCGCTCGACATTTTTTCTGTACATTTGTACTGCGACATGAAATTTTCATATGATTTTTGATAATCCTCATTCGCTTTTTTCCAAGCATCAGCGATTTGCTGTTGTGCTTGCTGTTGCGCGAGCATATGTTTTTGAAATAATTCTTCCTGTCCTTTCGTAATTTCCAAAAGTTCTTCTCGTTCCTTTTTTTGCGATTGATAATTGGTGTTTTGTTTTTCAAGACTCGTCTGCAAATTTTGCAAATTCACGCGTTCTTCGCGAGTTTTTACACCCATCACATAATAATCGCGAACCAACTGACGATAATCATCCACAAATTGCTGACCAAGTTGCGAAACAATCGTCTTATAGGTCATATCTCGCAAATAATAATCCGTGTTTTCGGACGTCAAAAGCAATGCTTTCATCACATCCACATCGCCATTTTCATCAAAAATCAAATTTCCTTCAGAATACATATTCGCCAAATAATTGAGAATAATTTCTCGGTGGGAAGCGATTTTTTTCTTAAGCTCGATACTCGCGTGATCGAGCGCTTGAATTTTGCTCTGTTTTTGTGTGATTTTATCTTTGGTTTCGTTGATAGATTTTTCAGTCGCAGCAATGGCGTCATCAATTTTTTTGATAGCCTTTTCGAGCGTCATTCGCTCAATTGTTGTTTCTTGTTTTTTCTCAGCGTAATATTTTTCCACTTCAGCAAGGCGAGTTTTGAGCGCTTCGAGGCCATTCATTCGATATTCGTGTTCCAAAACTTCGTTCGCGCCAGTCGCCGTAAACGGCAGACTTTCAAACAAAATTTTCTCGTGACGAGTTTTATAATTGTCAATCATTCGGCCAGTTGTCGCGGAATTGAGCGCATACACACTCACCAAACCAAGGCTTGCCATAATTACAAGCGCGATGATAAAAGAAATTTTTTTCATACATTTATCGTATCACATTTTCTCGTGAAAATCCATTCTCTGGGCCTTTTTCTCAAAAAATCGCTTGCCAAAAATTTTTTTTCATTTATAAAAATTTTTTTAAAAAAAGAGAAAAGCCCTCAAATAAGGGCTTTAAAAATTAAGTTCCCAGAGAGCGTCGTTGAAGCCGTTTTTCGAGCTCAATTTCTGCTTCTCGGGACAATGTTCTACCAAGAAAATATTTTTGAACTTCCTGCATTATTGCATTAGAATCAGAATTTTCTTGGCGCTTTTCGAAGAATTGAACAATTTCTTCGACCGTAACCATGACGCGCATGATTGCCTCCTTCCGGTGGGTTGAAAAAAAATGGGAAAATACTATACAAAATTTTTTTCAAAAGTCAATTAAAATTCTAAAATACGCCAACCATCAGCATCTTTCACTGTCAAGAACATCGTATCATAACCAAAAGCAATACTGTTTACATCAACATCTTCCCAAGTTGGTTCGAGAATTTTTCCTTTTTTATTGATTACATAGCCATTTTCTGTTTTCTCAATAAACACATAATGACGGAAATTCGTCGGATCAAAGAAAAAATAATCGTAAGAAATATCGGCACGATTTTGGTAGCCAGATTTGCGAATAAGTTCGGTAGCATTTCGATAGATCGACCATCGCCCTTCACGGAAAGCTGCAAAGACAATTCCCGAATTATCGCCTTCCAAAGCAGGATTCATATATTTTTCAAGGCCACACAAATTGCCGCGATATCTCGTAAAAAAACAATATCGATTTTCACCCTGTGGTCGGCCAAAATAGGCAAAACCACTCGAATTTTGTTCCAAGAAAATTTCACGAATTTCATCAAGTCGACGATCCAGAATCGCACCATTCATCACGAGAGAGAAGCTCTCATCGTCAGTATTTTTGATGGCATAAAGTACATTGTACGCATTCATTCGAAGTGTTCCCTGCACATATTCTTCGCGAATTGTATGAATCACTGTGCCATTTTTTACCACCATCTTGGCAAAATTCTGGTCCTCGACAATCATCATCATACTACCATCTTCCGCGACCGCATAGCGCAAAATACTTGGATACGCGTCGCTCAATTTTTTCCCATTCTTAAAAATCATGTGCGCATCGCCGATTTTTTCTCGCCAAAAAACATCCTTCGTCTGCGGATTATAAAAAATTTTATCAGTCGTATCAGTCTCCGTTTCGAAAGTCTGTTCGCCAGAATCTGTTACAATATGAAGTTCTCCATTTTCCGATCGAAAAGCCAAAAATTGAGAATTTTCTTCAGAAACGAGCGTTCCAATATTTTTCTCATTTTCGATAATTTTTCCATCATTTTGCACGAAAAAATTTCTCTCACCAATCGTGCGAACATTTGCTAAATCTTTTGGATTTTGAATCGTTATTTTGCTCGGAAATGCCTTGGTAACACCGTTTTTGTCAGTCGCGATAAATGAAAAAATATTCTTGGAACGATTATATGAAAAATTGCGAATTTCCTGAAATGAAGGCGACAAAAGTTGTCCCGACGCGGTCGTGATTTCCGAATGCGCAAAAATGTTTCCGAGTGTGCTTGATTGTGTGCTTTTGGCGGAATTTTGTTCCGCAATAAAAATAATAAATGCCGTCAAAAGTGTAAGCGTTATCATCCCAGCAATTCCGAGAATTTTCTCATATACACGAGAAAAATCGGTTTTTTGAGCTTCCAAAAATTGCTCATCATCTCGCACAAAAGTCAGCACCAAAAAAATAAGTCCGATCAACAGAAAAATCCATCCCCACGAAAAACCCTGCAACACCTGATGAGAAAAACTTTTCACCATGCCAGTCACCGTCATTACACCGAGCGAAAGTATGAGCACAATGAGCGCTGCCGTCATAATGTATGAGAGTTTTCGAAGACGAAAATGCGCGAGAAAAAAGAGAATTGTGAGGCCAATTAAAATACTATATGCAACATATTGCATATTTGTCAATGCATATGGGCGAGAAATATTAGCTCCAGCTACAGTCGGTGCAATCATCCCTGTAAAAAGGCTCACCGTTGCGAGCATGATGAAATGTTTTTGCGAAATATTCATAATCTAATAAATATATTATCCATAATATTGTTTTTTTGTAAATTGCAAGAGGATTTTCACTTTTTTCGTTGATTGGGAAAAATAAAAATCCTCAAATGAGAATTTTTATTCTTCTTCGCTGATATTGCGAAGCACTGGCGAAAATCGGAAATATTCCACGACTTGAAGCCCCGTATAGCGCCCCACCAAAAGGTTGGCAATCACAATCAAGAAAATCACATCCGGATAAGAAATGAGAAAATATTGAAGCGAACGAGACGAGAAAATCGCCACTACAATCGCGATAATCACAGCATAGCGCAACAATTCGAGAATGCCAGATTTTGAGAAAAATTTGATGCCGTCAATCAGGCGCTCCATAATGAACAAAATCGCAAAAATCGCCACAATCGCAACAGAATTTTGGAAAATCGTATAGTTAAAAATTCCGATTTCAAAAACATTATCCACACCCATTGCCGCAAGCAACAAGAAAATATACATACTGATTAGGAAGGCTTTTTTGGCATTGACGAGAAGCTGAATGCGGTTGGTAATCGCATTCGACACAACCACCGAAATCACCGCAAGAGCCGCAAAAACGAGCGAAAAAGTATAGCCCATCTGCGAAACAATAATCGCAAACAAAAGTGGATAATACACGGAAAATGTATCCAAACCGATAATTTGTTTGAGAATATTGAAAATCAAGGCTACTACCGAAAGCAAGAGCAAAAATCCAAGAAATTGGTACGAAACACCCGCATACGCAAGATATTCCAAAAAGCTACTCATCGTGAGAGCAAAATGATTTTTTTCATATGAAAGAGTCTCGCCAAGCACTACTTCACGATCATCTTCGTATGCCCATTTTCCGAGCAAAGTACTGAGCTGGTCAGCGCTAATAAGGGAAATATTATTGTCAGTGATACCGAGATTGGCGATAGATTTTGCCAAAACCTTCGCAAGAAGCGTACGAGAATGTGGCGAAATAATAAAAATCTTCGTATTTGTGAAAATATTTTCTTTGATACGCTGAAGGCGTTCCATCTCAGAAAATAATTCAATAATATTATCATGATTGATCACAAGAATATCAGCCGCACCAATCGCATTCCAGAGCGCAGACTGATCTTCAATCTGAAAAGAATTTCCCACAAAATGAGCATCGAGCAAAACAGATTTTTCACGAAAAACACTCGCTAGCGTCGAATCACCAATATCAGTACGCTCTTTCCCGATATACATAATCACTTCGCGATACACGTGAACTTCGCGCGTGATGCTTCCCACACAATTGTACGCAGCACTATCAATCGGCGTAAAAGTGATGGTCGCAATTCCTGGAGAAATATTGAATGTATAGGAAAGTTTACTATTTGTCACCTTCACATCCTCGATATAATCATCCATCTGAATACGGAAAAATCCCGTAGGCGCCACAGAACCATTATTGTCCACCAAACTATATTCATGTGTCGTTCCCAAGCGCACCTGTACCGCCCCAGAAATCCCAATTACATCGCTACATTTTGGAAAATTGAGAGTATCAATCGCACCAGTTTGAGTGGATTCTACCGAGCCAGTTTCTGCTTCAATAGGTTCTGCTGGTGTATTTTCTTGTGCAAAAATCCCAAACGGAACGAGCAAAAAAATCAAAAAATAAATAAAACGCATATTTTTAAAGTTTAGCAATAAGTGGCAAATCAGAAATTTTTATTTTTCCAAAATACAGAAGGCTCGCATCACCGCCATTTTCAACCCATTCATTGACGAGATGGTAGCCATCGAGATAAATTTTGTCTTTCTGATAGGAATTTCCAGGAATTCCAGAAACCGAAGTATTTTGAATTCCTCGCTTGAATCGAGACGCTGACGAGAAAATTTTTTCCCACGGACGCTCTGGATAGATCGATCGCAAAAGCCCAACCAACTGCGAAAACGACAATTCATCGGCGTGCGCAACAAGATAATAGTTAAAAAACATAGCATTTTTCTCATAATTATCTGGTAATTTTTGGAACGATTTGTACACGGCGAGCCCTTCTTCATCACGCAAATAATATCCAACGCCCGTTTCAAAAATTTTGAGGCCCGTTTTTTTCCCCGCTAAATATCGTTGCAAATGCACGCCCAACTCGTGTTCGAGAATCGCTGGAAGTTCATTTTTGGCGATTTTTGCATTGGCAGAAATATTGATGTGCACGCCATTTTTCTTGTACGCCACCGCCATTCGCGAGTAAGTCGTTTCAGAAATTTTCACCGGAATTCACTCAATATTTTTGGATTTCAAAAAATTTTCCACCTCCGACTGAATCTCGTCGAGTGACAAAATTTTCCCAAGAATTTTTTCAGAATTTTGTGATTTTTTTGAAGATTTTTCAAAAACTTTTTTCGATGCTTGCTCAAGAAGTGACGAATTGATGGCACCAAAAAGCTTAGCATTGTATTGAGTAATTTTCGGATAATCAGAATTTTTGTATGCAAGAATGAGATTTTTTCGGTCAGAGAGTTCTTGTAGTTTTTCAGAAAATAATTTTTGAAGCGTAGAATCCTTGGCACTCAGTAACGAAATTTCATTTTCCAAATCCGCAAAAAGCACATCCATGTCAGCAAAGACTTCTTCCGTCGGAAATTTGTATTCAAAAGTCGGATTGTATTCGTGCGGATTATTCAAAAAATTGTGCAATTCCGCAGAATAATTTTGTGGTCGCAAAATGGACGACAGATTAAGTTTTCGCGCCAAAGTATGCATTTTGTCGTCAATATCGTGAATCTGAGGCGAAAATCGTGAATTTTGGTGCGTGTTTGGCGCAAGAATCGTCGGTGCAATGAGACAATCTGCCAAATCCGTCTGCCCGAGAATTACAAGATTTTTTTCGTTATTTTCAAGAATTTTTTCAATTTTTCCGAGAGAAAGTTGAACTCCATCAGGAAACTGAATTACTGAATCGCGAGAAAAATATTTTTTGAGATTACTGGAAATAGCAGTCTCCTGAGCATTTGGATCAACTTTGACAGTGATTTCAACACCACGAACGCTCGCCTGCTGTGCAAAACGAATAATTTTTTTCCCAACGGCGCTACTCGAAACCGCACTATGAAACAGAGATTTTGCGATTTCAACACCTTTTTCTGGAGATTTGATTTTGAGATCATCCACCTGTTCAAGGCGTTTAGCAAGTGGAACGAGATTTACATTCTGGATTTCGAGCCCAGCACGAGCGTTGATTTCAAGCAATTTTGGACCATTTTTTGTAATCACCCAGTCAAGCGCCAAATACCCCAGCCCTGTGTAGAACTGAATCTGCGATGAATATAGCAAAATATTATCCCAAAAAGGCACAATCGCCCCTTTGAGATGCTCATATCCATCAGGGAATTTTTCTTTGAAACTTTTTTTATTTTGAAAAAAACTCATCACCTCGCCATTCGCGATATTGAGCCCAAGTCCAATACCGCCCTGCGCGAGATTTGCCTTTCCGCCAGAGGCTTCCGTTGGCATGCGTACCATAGAAGTGATAGGCACATAATTGTACACAATCATACGAATATCAGCGAGTCCATGACGACAAAACTTAGAAAAATCACGCCCTGGTCGCAAAAGTTCCTCAACCACGACTTTATCATGATTTCCGTAGAGTGAAAAAGCCCCCCCAAGTATGTCTGTCATATGCAGTCGAATCTCATCTTCCGTCCAAACTCGACCATCAATGACAAATTTTCCAGTTTTTGTTTTTTTCACAATCAAAATCCCCTGCCCCTTACTTCCCTTGTTTGGCTTGATTACAAAGGCATTTTCAGGAATAGAGTCAAAAGAAAAATTGTTGAGTTCCGTCTGCGAATCCAACACCGCGTATGTCTCCGCGAAAGGAATTCCCCGCCCTGAGAGAAAATTCTTGGTTTTGAGTTTGCTATCCGCGAGAGAAACGGATTCTCCGACATTTTTGGTACGAATATATTTGAGATTTCGAGCGTTCATCCCGAGCACTCCGTGAGAGAAAAATTTCATAAGTTTTTATTTTTTTCATTGTAAAGCAGATGAAAAAATTGTCAAATTTAAGAAAAATTTTTCTTGATGTTTCGTTGTCACCATTTTCCAAAATTTCATATCTTACAAATTTTTTGTTCAATATTGACGACAAAATTTTTTCCCTGTTTTCAAAAATTCTAGACAAAAAAATGTATTTTTGGCTTATCAATCATTTTTTGGAGAAAATTTTTCTCAATTTTCTCTTGTGTCAAAAATTTCTCTCAACTTATATTTGACAAAATAAAATAATATTGTAAAATTCTTGTAATTTATGCTCACTCTTTCAGCATAAACCTTTTATTTAATCATTTACTATTGTACTATGGGAATGAATACTCCGAACAAATTGGCTGGTGCTATCGTAACAGCAGCGCTCGCCGTATCGCCAGCACAGGCAAAGACAAAAATGGAAAAAGTAACGCAGGATACTCAGTCACGAGTGGCAGCACTTCAAGCTGATGTTTCCACTCAGGGAGAACGCGAACTTCGCCCTGTAAATGTTGTAAATGCCCAGGTTAGCCTCAACCATCAACAGAATCAGACAGCACCAATGATGGGAGTGTCTGTGGGAAAAGGAAATGTAGCGGTTAATGTTGGAGGAACTGCTG
>JABCOP020000026.1 GCA_013332525.2 Candidatus Altimarinota bacterium | reverse complement strand
GGCTTGGTCTCGTGACAACCAAAACACCACTCGAAACCGACAAAGAACTGGAAAAAATTCTACCAGAAAAAATCAAGAAAAAAATCCACCATCCAATGGTACTTTTTGGAAGATATCACTGCACGGCTAAAAAACCAAAATGTGAAAATTGTAAAATTCGTCTCGAATGTAATTATTGAAAATCCACACTTTAAAAAAATCCCCAAATCGGGATTTTTTTATTCGACACCAAAGCCAATGCGCGTCACTTTTTCGTGTTCGCGAATTTCTTCAGTATCGATATGTGTGAGTTCAGCAAGCGTATGCGGTCGATCCACGCGAGTTTTTTTGCCAAGAGATTGTAAATATTGGTTAGATTTTTCGACAGAAAGTTCGCGAAATTTGTATTCGGCAATGAGGCGTCCCTTACGAAGCAGGGCAGTGTCAATTTTGGAAATATCAGAATTAAATGTACAAATAAACTGACATTCCATCACATCCGAGAGGATTCCGTCAGCCAGATTGAGGATTGAGGAAACTACATCAGTATTTCGATCCGAGTCGGTTCGCTCGGCAATATAATTTTCACAATCTTCAAGTACCAAAACCGAGTTTTTATTTTCGATGAGAATACTCAAAAATCCTGGATCCGTGAGTGAAGAAATCATTGTCGTCGGCACAAAAATAAATTTTTTGCTCGGAATTTGACTCGTGAGCCATTTAATATAATTCGTTTTTCCTGAGCCAGGAACGCCATGCAGAAGCACGATTCCTTTATTTTCCGTCGTAATTTCGTCCTTGATTCGATGATGCACGCTCGTAAAATCATCATTGTACATCGTTGTAAAATCAATTCGATGCGAATGAATTGTGTGGGTCTTGAGCTCTATTCCGTGATTATTTCTGAGCAAAATAGAAATTTTGGATTCTTTGGAAATATATTTTTCAAGCAAATTTTCCAACAAAAAATTGAGATTTTCGCGAGATTTTAGATTACTATTATCATAATACACATATTTTACGCGAAAAATTCCATCTTCAAAATCCTGTTCGTCATATTTGTCCACCAGATTTTTGCTGAGCAATATAAAAAGTTCCAAATCGTGATGAAAATAACACAACTCATCTTCATAAAATCGATTATATTTTTTGGAATACTGCATCGATACATAATCATCACACTTTTCAAATTGTTTCAATTTTTCCGCCGTGATAATCAGACTAGAATCTTCCAGATACATGCTCGTGAATTGCGAATCCAAAAGATTTTCAAACGGCGTAGAACTGGTGTTGGTATTATTCGCATCGACCAAAAGAATTTCACCGCGATTGCCACTCCGCGTCGCAAAAACCGCGTCATGTTTATAAAATTTTGATTCTGTAATTTTCATAATAAAAAATTTCCCTTATTGTAGGGAAATAAAAATTTTTGTCAAAAAAGATTTTTTTGGTTTTTTAAAAATCGCTCGAAACAGTCGTTTTGAGTCCATAAATCACATAATCCGCATTGGTAAGCTCCGTAGTGATTCCAGCTTTTTGTTTCGCCAGCTCAAAATACGCTTCACTCGTCGGATTTTCTTTGATCATATTCGGCAAAATCACAGATAATTTTCCAAGATTCTGCGAAAGAAAAATAATCCCTTCATCGCGCACATTGAGTTCAGAAATATTACGCAAAATTTGACGAGAACTCGGCGCGAAAGTATCGACGCGAATATGAATCTGATCAATCAAGTCAGGATTTTTGAGATTTTCAGAAAAACGCGGATCCGTGAGACAGGCAAGAGCCAAATCTACACACTCATAGAGCGTATTTTCTTTTTTGCAATTGATTCGACCTTGGGACGCAATCACTTTTCCGCCAAAATACAGCGTCACAAAAACAGCATTTTTCTCATTGAGATGCGGCAAAGCCGATGGTGGAAAATCCGAATGTCCGAGTACGCGACGCTCGCGAAGATAGATTTCTAGAGTTTTTCGAACGAGTTCATGCATATTTTATTTTTGTAAAAGAGTATTTTTGGCGTTTTCAACGAGATTTTTTTCTTCCATTTCAATTCCATAAAATGTCGAACCAAGCGGGTCGTTGCCTGTCAGCGTGTAAAATTTGTAGTACAAAAATTTAATCACGCTGATAAAAGTCGCAGAAAGAAAAAATGTCAAAATCGAAAGTCCCATCAGAATGAATAGGGAAGTACCAGAATCGCTCGCCTTCGCAAATAGAATAAAAACAATTCCGCCAGTCAGAATCATCGCCGCAATATTGGCATAAAACGACAAAAATACATATCGATACTGAGAAATCACGCCCACGATGAGCTCAATCCCAAAAATCGCGAGCATAATATGCACAAGATATGCGACAAGCACTGCATTATGCTGAATGCCAGACGCTACCAGCAAATATATCGGCATAAGACAGATGTAAAGAATTACCATATACATCGTCATATGTTTGAAAAGTTCACTCGTCCGTGTATAAATCGATGGAAAAATTGTTTTTACAATCGAGAGATATACCGTTCCACCCAAAAGCAATGAGAAAAATGTTGCAATCGCGAGCATCATGGGTGAAACGCCACTTTCGATGGAAAATTTTCCAAGTGACAAAAACGACGCAATAAGAACTCAGAGCGAAATAAATCCACCCGCAACAATCGAAGTCAACGCCACGAGCAAAATTCCCATCCCATCAACATGCGGCGGCCCAAGCATCTCTTCGGGCGTCGCCACTGGATCCACAAGGGAAAAATTATTATTTTGAATTGGTTCATTCATAAGTGTAATATCCATACAAAAGTAAAATCGCACCAATCGTGATAAAAATATCTGCCACATTAAAAATCGCAAAATATTTTATCGAAAAAAAATCAATCACCTGACCGACGAAGATTCGCTCGTATCCGTGCGAAATTGCTCCCGCAAAAATACAAGCAAACGCCACATCGATACATTGGTTTTTCTTGGGGCGCTCATATCGCATATAATAATACACTAATCCTCCAATAATTGCAAGTGTAATTATTTTCAAAAAAATCCCACGGATTGGCATTCCAAAAGCGATGCCCGTATTATAAATCAATTGAATCCCAAAAAAATCTCAAAAAATCGGAAAATATGAATGCAAATTTTGAATCGCATCGCCAAAAACTATTTCTTGAAATGGTCCATGAAAAAAATATTTTGTCCCAAAATCCAGAAGAATCCCCAAAAAAATGATGCCAAAAAAAGTAAATTTTTTCATATTTTTTATTAATGCAATTTTTTGCAATAAAAATTCTCGAATGTATTTTTCGCTTTAATAAAGCATTTATTATTGCAAATATTTGTAATAATAAGTTTTTTTAAAAATTCTAGTAATTTTATTTTACAAAAATTTTCTTTGATTTTTTCTTTCCTACTTCGAGCAAAATCCCATCAGCACCAATTGTTATAAGCTCTTTTGCGTCAGTAATCACGCGGCCATCAATTCGCACAGAACCGCCAGAAATTGCATTACGAATATCACCGCCTGTCGTCGCGAACCCCGTCATTTTGAGTAAATCGGAAACAGAATTTTTAGTGTTTTCAACCGTCATTTCAGCAATATTGGAAGCGTCGTTCGGGTCAAAATCTTTGAGGTGACACATTTTGATAATTCGTCGCGCCAAATCTTCTTTAAAAATGCGAGGATTTTCGCCAGCATTGAGGCGGTTTTCAATTTCGCGAATTTCATCGAGTGTCGCATCCGTGATAAATGTGTAATAGTTGACAATCAAATCATCACGCAAATTGATGATTTTTTGATACATATCAGCCGGAGCGTCGTCGATATAGATACAATTTGGGCGCGTCTTGGACATTTTTTCGCCATCTGTTCCGAGGAGTAAATCAAAAGTCATAATATCTTGCTTCGGAAAGCCAAAAGCCTCGAGGATTCGGCGACCAGCAAGTAGATTGAAATATTGATCATTTCCACCCAATTCCACATCACACGAACCATATTTTCGCGCAATACACACACTGTCGTATCCTTGCATAAGCGGATACAAAAATTCTTGCAGAGAAATTCGTTTTCCAGCCTTAATTCGCTTGGAAAAATTGTCGCGATCAAGCATTTCTGCGACAGAAAAATTTTTCGCGATTTCGCCAACGCCAGAAAAATTGACTTTATCAAGCCCTTCACTATTGAAATACACATGAATCTTGGAAAGATCGATAATTTTTTCAAATTTTTTCAAAAAAGCCTGCGCGTTCGCGGTAGTTTCTTCGCGTGTGAGCATTGGACGTTCTGCGTCCTTGTCAGAAGTGTCACCAACTTGCGCCGTCGCATCACCAAAAAGAAGGACAATTTCATGACCCAAATCCTGAAATTGCTTGAGTTTCAAAAAAGGCACCATATGACCAAGGTGGATTTTCTGCGCCGTTGGATCAATCCCAAGCTTTACACGAAGTTTCTCACCAGCTTTGAGGCGTTTTTCGAGATTCTCTCTATCAATACAATTAGAAACGCCTTTGGTAAGCAGATTTTCAATTTTGGTTGCGTCGGTAGAAAACATAATTATTTTTTAAAAAATATACGCTTAGTATATAAATTTTTTCCAAAAAGGCAAGTACAAGCAAAAAATAAAGCTCTTTCGAGCTTTATTTTAAAGTTTTCCACCAAAGAATGTACGATAGATCATTCGACTAGTTTCAGTTCTTGGGATGAATTCTTTTGGAGCAAAGGTGTTTGAGTTGCGTCCTTTCATGATT
>JABCOP020000025.1 GCA_013332525.2 Candidatus Altimarinota bacterium | reverse complement strand
TATATTTTGCTTATTTTTCCAGCTGTCGGACTTGTTCGTGGGATTTTTGATCCAGGACTTTTTAGAAAAGCGATTTGGAAAAAAGTGATTACGACGCTCGGTGCTTTGATGATGATTTTTTCAGTATTTTTTATGACTGAAAAAGCATATATTCCGAATGTAGAAACGCCTTCAAATGGAGAAGTAACCGCCGAAAGCGTCAATCAAGCACAAAACGATTCTGGCGCACTTTTTGCGAATATCTCGACTGACAACTGGATTTTCTGGTTTGGATTTGTTACGCTTATTGTCGGGCTTTTCCTCAATGGTCGCAATCTTACCACAAAAAATGAAAAATTCGGCGAAGTTATCAAAAAAATTCGCGTCTAAAAATCTCCAATTCGGAGATTTTTTATTTTTTTGACTTTTTAAAAAGTTTCTGCTACAATAAAATCACTTACTTCACGAAGGCGCTCACTCGCCAACCTTAACCACGCTCCAAATTAGAGCGTCTCATACAAATACAAATATTTTAAAAAATTTTTTGGGCAAAAAAAATTGTCCCTCGAGTTGGCACTGCTCGTTAAAAATGCCAAAGTGAGGTAGGTCTCGCGCCGTGTCAAAGTGAGATTGGCAAGGCATTTTCAAAATCCTTTTCGTGATTGTTTCATTTTTTCACAATCAATGAGAAAAGGATTTTTTTCTACAAAATTGAAAAAATAAAAAAACTTGCGAAAGATTTTTTTTTGTATAAAATAAAGTTTCTAAAATTTTTAAAAATATGACTGGAATTATCATTAAAACACCGGAACAAATTGAAGGAATCCGTAAAGCAAGCCGATTAACAGCGCAAACACTCGATATGATTGGAAAATATATCAAACCGGGCGTTTCAACGCTTGAGCTCGATAACATCATGAATACTTTTATTTTGTCGAATGGCGGAAAATCTGCGTGCATCAATTATCTTGGCAACAATAAATGGGCTAATCATCCGTCAGCCTACAAGCGATGTACCTGTATTTCACTCAATGATGTAATCTGTCACGGCGTACCATCTGCCGACGTGATTCTCAAAGAAGGCGATATTCTCAACATTGATGTAACGACAATCGTGGACGGATATTTTGGCGACGCATCTCGAATGTACACGGTTGGACAAGTTTCTGAAAAAGCGCAACAATTGGTTGATGACGCCAAATTTGCAATGGAAGTTGGAATTTCTCAGGTTTTCCCAGGAAATCAATTTGGAAATATTGGTTTTCATATTGCGGATTTTGCAGAGAAA
Source organism: Candidatus Altimarinota bacterium (assembly GCA_013332525.2). GTDB lineage: Bacteria > Patescibacteriota > Gracilibacteria > BD1-5 > UBA2023 > GN02-873. The sequence continues at coordinate 36,024 of JABCOP020000025.1, read as the reverse complement.
AAAGGCTATTCTGTAGTTCGCGAATACGGTGGACACGGCGTTGGTGTCGCATTTCACGAGGAGCCATTCGTCTATCATAAAGCAGCGAAAAATACTGGACCAAAAATGAAACCAGGAATGGTTTTCACGATTGAACCGATGATCAATATTGGAAAATATGCGTCAAAAATCGACAAAGATCAGTGGACCGTTCGCACCAAAGATGGTTCACTCTCAGCACAATGGGAACACACGATTTTGGTGACAGACGATGGATATGAAATATTAACAAAATCCCTTTTGGAAGAATAAAATTTCCCAAAGCGGATTTTTTTGTACGATTTTTCTAGAAAATTTCACAAAAAAAGTAAAATCTGTTTAAAAATTTGACAAGAAAAAAATTTTCGATATGATAGAAGTCCTTTTAACAACCTTGGAGACAGAAATGTCGACAACAGCAGTAGATCAGGACTTAGCTGAGCAAATCGCAAAAATCGTCAGCAAAGTGCACCAGAGTATTGGTGCACCGGAAAAGACGAATGAGATTAGTAGCGAAGTGGCATATCGCTATATTCAATATCTTGAAGATGAGAAAATGTTTAGTGAGGAGCTTATAGCTTGTAAAAGACGCAAATGGGCAGACTTCCTCGTGATGCTGCCTTATTCAAAAATAAGCCTCAAGGCTTTTGAAGACACCCTTACTAATCTCAATGCGTTCCTCACCAAACCTCTCTTGGAAATATTGGAAATATAGCGCCACCTAAGGTCGCCTTATTCCTACAAAAAAGGAAATCCCAAAAGTAATTTTGGGATTTTAATTATCTTTTAAAAATTGATAAAATCGTCCTAAAAATAAATAAACGATTTGGATCATCACACAATAAAGTTTCGAGTGATATTGATAGTAATACGGCAAATAAATTTATCAAATATCTTGAAGCGCGCGCCATGCTTCGTAGAAAATTTTCTGGAGGAGACAGGGCGAAATATGCGCTGTATATAGAGATCATCGCTTTCAGTATTAGATTGCTCATGACAAAAGCCCTCATTTACGGAGCGGTAATTGCAAAAAGATCGATAGAAATACTATCTGAAATCAATTCAGAGCTAAAAGTCTCACTCGGCGTAATTATTCAAGGATTGTAATATTTTTTATAAAATTGCTAGATCCTGATTCAAAAAAATCCCTGGTTTCAGGGATTTTTTAGCATGCATTTGAAGCAGATTTTACGCAACTTCAAGAATTTGGTTCATTCGTGCGTTATATTCATTTTGCAAATTTTCTGCTACTTGAAGCGAATTTTGAGCCACTGGTTCAGGCTTTTTAGAATCATTCTGAGAATTTTTTTCAGATTTTGTATTCTGTGAACGATTTTTTCTAAAAATTTTTCGCCAAATTCTTTTGAACATATTTGGTTTTTTTGGCTTCAAAAATAATTCATAATACAGCGCTCCGAGCGAGAAAAGTGCAATAAATGTCGTCGCAAGCAGCCCAAAAATAATCGTCCAAGCAAGTCCGGCCCACATCGCGCCTTCCATTGTGAGTGGCACCATGCCAAGAACCGTCGTGAGTGTCGTCAAAATCATTGGCTCCAAACGCGACGCCGTCGCTTCCGTGAGTGCTAGATATCCGTCCATTCCTTTTTCGAGGTTCTGATTCGTTGCATCAAGGATAAGAATTCCGTGATTTACTGAGATTCCCATGAGCGAGATAAATCCGATTCCGAACATGAGTGAAAACGGATTTCCTGTAATCCAAAGTCCGATCAACACGAACGGAAGCGCCATCAGAACAGAATAGAACACCACCGCTGGGCGAGAATAACTATTGAACTGCCAAGTGAGTGTTGCAAAAATTGCCATCATTGAGACAAAAAGCGCCGTCATCATCGCAACAATGAGTTCAGAATTGTCTCATTGAGCACCACCCGCAGAATACTTAATGCCTGCTGGATAGTGGTAATTTTTTGCAAATTCGAGTACTTTTTCATTGACTTGAAGGGAATTTGCGCCTTCGACAAGGTCGGCACCAACTGTGATTTGAACATTTTTTCCATCGCGGACAATATTCGCCACAGAATTTTGCGGAACAACCGTAAGGAAATTTCCAATCGTGTACGAAGTATTTCCAAGAGAAAATGAAATATTCTCAATCATATCAGGCGTTACCGCGCCCGTGAAAGTCGAACTTTTCAGTTTCACATCAATATCCTTGGAGCCATCTTTGATACTTCCCACTGTAATTCCGTTCGTTTGTTCTGCAATTACAGAATAAATCATCGCTGGAGAAATTCCTTTCTGTGCGAGCAATTCTTTATTGAGACGAAAAACGAATTGTCCCGGAGTTTCTGATGAAGAATTGGTAATATCCTTGGTTTCGGGAAGGGAATCGAGATATTTTTCAAAATCCTTCGCAACGCTCACAAGCGTCTGGAAGTGACTATTGTCAGCAGTTTCAAGATTGATACCAATTGCGCCAGAGCTTGGAGGTCCTTGCGCGGTCACACCACCCGTGATATGCAAACCCTTGGAACGAAGCGATTCAAACTTTTTTGCCATTTCTTTTTCAAGATCAAAGGCGCTTTTTTGTCCATTTTTTTCGCGCTCTTTTTTTGGTGTCAAATTGATCGTGAGCGTCGTAATATTTCCATCCGTTACCTTGGAAACATTTTTTATTTCTGGATCATTGGCAAAATATGGCGCCACATCGCCCACCATCGCATCCATAGCCTCACTCGTCAGCCCCACCGTTGACTTGATAGTATACGAAAGTTCATCGTTATCGTCAGCTGGCATGAGTTCAAAGTTAATCTGCGGTGCAATAACATTGAATCCAAAAAAGAAGAAAAATACTGGTAATGCAATCGCGAGACGGCGATACCATTTTTTCGGCAAAAGTCGATCCATCAGCGCTCGATATTTCGCGGTCATTCCACTAATCAGTCGCGCACGGAAAGAAAGCGAATTTTCCTGAACTTCTTTTTTTCCTTCGCGTTCCAAAAGCAACAATTCTTTCTGGTCGTTATCCAGATATTCAAGCATTTCTAGGTTATCGACATAAGTATTTCGTGGCTTCACCATCGCGCGATACAAGGCACCATTGATGGTTACCGCAAGTATCAATCCAAACACCAAAACCCCAAAAATCGTCACTGGAATGAACGCAAGAAATCGTCCCATAATTCCTGGAAGACTCATCATCGGAATGAACACAACCACCGTCGTAATTGTTCCCACAATCACCGGAACCGCATATTCTTTGAAGGCGAGAATAATTGCGGTCTGTGGATCATACCCGAGTTTAAGTTTCGCGCTCGATGCTTGAACGAAAATAATCACCGTATCAATCGCGATACCGAGCGAAATAATCAGAGAAAAATTGGTAAGTGAGTTCATCGTATAGCCGATTTTATCAAGCATGATAAATGTCGCAAGAAAGGCAAGTGGCAATGCAATTACCGAAAAAATCGAATCACGAAGCCCCACAAATACTAGCATCGCCACGAACACAAGCCCAATCGTGCTGACAAAATTCCAGAGCAAATCAACGTACATTGTAATAATCTGATCCGCAACATCCGAAGTATACAAAAATCCATAATCCTTGAATCCTTGTTCTTGGAAAATTTTCTCAATTTCTGCTTTGGCTTCACTCGAAACTCCAAAAATCGAAGCCGAATCGGTCTTGGAAATCACAAGCCCAATCGCAGAATAATTTTTCCCATCAACTACGAGGTTGGTAATTTTTTTGGAATCATATTTTCGCTCAATGGTCGCAATATCACCAAGTGTAATCGTCCCACCATTTGGCAGGCTAATCGGCGTTTTGAGAAAATCGCTGGTATAAACATTTTTTCCACTGATTCGAAAATCATAATCCTTACTATCAATGCGGAAATTTCCGATAGGAATATCACGATTGAAGCCAGAGATTTGTTGAGAAATATTTGAAAGCGTCAAGCCATGCGCACGAAGTGCTTCATCTTTTACAATAATTTCAGCATCATATTTGCTGTCGTCAGAAGCTCCTACAACAGATGAAGTCAGCACTGCATCAAAAGAAACTGCGGCAGATTTTACAGAAGGAAGTTTTTCAAGGCGTTCATGTAAAACTTTGGCGCGCTCAATGAGCTCATCCTGCGAAGCTTCGTTATTTTTTTGATACAAATAAACAGAAAATGCAAGATTGGCACTCGTAGCAATCGCTGTGACATTTGGTTCTTTCACTTCTGTTGGAAGTGATACGGAGCTTACTTTTGAATGAATTTCCGTTCGCAAATCTTTGGTATCAACACCCGTTTTTGCCGATACAATAAGACTTGAAACTCCGACGGAAGAAGTGGATTTCACACTCGAAATCCCTTCGATTCCTTCAATCGCTTTGTAAATTTTTTCGGTTACAAGCGTGTCCACATCTTGCGGATTCGCCCCAGGATAGACCGCTGTAATCGTCACCATCCCGAGTTCAACTTTTGGCGAAGCCTCTTTTGGAATCATCAAAATCGAAACAAATCCCAAGATGATGAGCAAAATCGTCATCAAATAAGAAAGGCGATAATTTTTGATCCAAAATCCCCAAAAACCTGATGTAACCTTATTTTGTAATTCTTTTTTTCTATCTTTTTCCATAAAAAATTAGTGAGCAAATTTTTCGGTAACCAATTTTTGTGTTTCAGAATTATATTCCGTTACATCAGACAAAACAACTTGTGTATCGGCTGGCAAATCCGTGAAAACTTCCACATTTCCGCCATACATCGCACCAAGTTGTACATCGCGTGTGACGATTTTTCCATCAACCAAAGTTTCAATTTTTCCTTGTCCTTCAGCAATAATTCGCACGGCATTAATAGGAAGCAAAAAGCTATTTTTGTGAACCGCATCAGCAACTTGGAATTTTATCACCACTGGCTGGCCAATAAGTTTGTCAGCCTTTGGGAAGGCAACTCGAACGCTTGAAAGTAGATTTTTCCCAGCAATAGTCGAAACAGAAGCAATGGTTCCGGTAATTTCTTGGTCGTTTGCGACAGCCTGAACTTCATCACCAACTTTCAAGAAAAGTGCAACGCGTGGGTCTACCTCGATAGCGGCTTGCGCCTGAGATCCAGCAAATTCTGCCACTGGAGTTCCCATACTTACGCTTTGACCAACTTCTGCTGAAATCTTGGTAATCGTTCCAGCGATTGGTGCGGTTACTGTCAATTTTCCAGCATTTCTTTCAGCTTGAGCAAGTCCGATTTGTGCATTATTCAATGAAGCTACCAATTGTCGTTCTGTTGTTGCTTTAATTTTTTTAGCATTTTCCCAAGCATCTTTGGCTTGTGATACACTCAATTTGGCATTATCAATCGCTTGTCGAACATTCAAATCTGCATTTTGGTAGGCAAGTTTGAGTTTTTCGTCTTTTTGCAAAGCATTAAATTCTTCCGCTGACATTCCAGTATTTTTTTGCGTTGCGAGCTTTGTAGCGATTTCTTTTTGTTTGTAATTATCAAGGAAAGCATTTGTTTGTGTTTTCCAAGAAACAAATTGAGATTCCGTTCCTTGAATCGCTGCACGATGCGCGTTCCATTTTTGAAGCCACATTTGAAGCATTTCTCTGGTAAGGTAACGATTTTCTACACTATTTTGAAGCATAGAAATAATATTATCCACCATTTTTCGAGTATCATCCATTCCTTTTTCAAGAATCGCCATATCTTCGTTTGGAGATTCTGTAAAATCAGTTTTTTTCTCCAATCGCGCGCGGATAGCACCACGAGAAGCAGTCACTGTATTCCACGAATCTTCAGATTTTCCAGAACCTTCACCATTCAATAAACCAAGATATCCTTGCCACGCATCATTCTCATACTGGCGATATTTTGTCATCCCGAGGATTTCATCCGCATCATGCAAAAGTTGTGTCATCGTCGCATCCAATCCTGACATTTGCGTACGATACGAATCATTATATGTTTTGAGTGTTGTATTATTGGAATCTACGAGATTATCATATTCCAAATTTGTTTTTTCCAAAAGTTGATTGTACGACTGCAAAGCCTGTTTGTAAGCAGTTTCTGCGTTTGAAATCGAAATATCCAGATTTGCCATCTGCGAAGCATTTCCAGCTTTTTGTAATTCAATATTATTTCGCGCCTGAGAAAGCAACAAATCAAAATTGCTCATCGTGTCAGAAATCGTCGCAATGGGTGCGCCAGCACGCACTGTCTGACCTTCTTTTACAAGAATTTTCGAAATCTGTCCATTCGCTTCCGCACCCAATGTGAGCGTAGAGTCAGCCTGAATCACGGCAGTTTTTTCTGTCGAAATATCCGTTCCAAAACTTCCGAGCGAATCGGTCCGCACGATAAAATCAGTTTTCTCTGTCGTGGCACCGCTTTCTGTATTTGTATCGGTCGATTGTCCGCCACAAGAAGCCAAAAATAGGAGCGATATGAGAGATATCGCCAAAAATTGTTTGTTCATAAAATTTTTTAAGAAATAAATTATTTTCCGCTCAAATTCGCTTCTTTGCGGAGTAATTCAATAAATTCGGCTACATCATCCGTTTTGATAAAACCGACAAATGTGCCATATTTTGTAATCGCCAAAAGATTTTCTCCTTCGTTGATATCGAGCATATCGCGCACTTCTTTTGGAATCACAATTTGCCCCTTTGTACCCACCGTTACCGTTCCGTGCATTCGCATCGAAGGATCGAGAATGCTGGCATTTTCAGATTTTTTTGAAAGTCCACCAAACATAATATTCAAAAAGTTAAAAAAGTATAAAGTTTCAGAATTATATGACTTTTCCAACCAAAGTCAAGAGTTTTTATAACTTCTTTACAAAGCACGAAAAATCTATATAATGCGCGGGCTTTTTAATTTTTTTGTATGAAAGATTTTTTTAGAAATTTTGGCTCAGCGCTCGCTATCTTGGGTGCTATGGCGATTGCGCTCGGTTATGCAAATCGTGTTCCAAAAATCCTTTCTTGGATTTATGAATGGGGCGAAGATACAGCCTGGATGATTAAAATCGGACTCGTTGTGGTTGGTGTAATTTTTTTCGGGTTGGGCTTGGTAATGAGCGACAATTCCGATCATCAAGCGGAAAATACTGATACTAGCAATGATTCTGATACAGATAATTCCTCTGATTCTGATAATAACTAAAATTCCCAAAAGGGGAATTTATTTTTTTGAATTGAAAAAATTTTTAAAAGCAAAAGTTAAAAAATATTAAAAATTTTCGTGGAAGACTTGTATTTTGAAAAAAATTTTTTATAATCAGCACACTTATCTTTTAAAATTTATAAAATGGCATTTTTGAAACGAATTTTCTTTTTTGCATTGACGAATATCGCGGTGTTAACACTTTTTACGATCGTGATGATGATTGTGCAGATGATTTTTCCAGGATTGCAAAATGTGGGCGGTGGATATATGTACATGCTCGTGTATGCTGCGATTTTTGGTTTTCTTGGATCATTTGTTTCTCTATGGATTTCTCGTTGGTCCGCGAAAAAAATGTACAACATTCAGCTTCTCGATGCACAAAGTGCGGCAGCTGATTCTCGATTACAAATTGTCTGGAATACGGTTGAACGAATTGCTCGCGAAAATGGCATCAATATGCCAGAAGTTGGATATTATGAATCGTCTGACCCAAACGCTTTTGCAACTGGTGCTACCAAAAATTCTTCCCTTGTAGCAGTTTCCACTGGGCTTCTCGATGTGATGGATTTGGACGAAATCGAAGGTGTAGTTGGTCATGAAATGGCGCATATTCTCAATGGTGATATGGTAACGCTCACACTCATTCAGGGCGTAATGAATACATTTGTCGTATTTTTGTCACAAGTAATCACGCGTGCGATTGATACTTGGCTTTCTGATGAAAATGGCGAAGGAATGGGAGTACTCGCATATAATCTTGTGTATATGCTTTTGCAAATTGTATTTGGATTTCTCGCGTCTTTGGTAGTTATGTATTTTTCTCGATATCGCGAATACCGCGCTGATGAAGGTGGTGCTCGATTCACAAGCAAGAAAAAAATGATTGCTGGACTTCAAAAATTGAAAAAACTTTCGAGCGCGACAATTCAGGTTTCTGAAGAAAATGCTGAAGCTAACAAAAAAATGGCAGCATTTATGATCAGCGAGCCAGATAGTATGTTCTCAACTCATCCTTCGCTTGATAACCGCATCAAAGCATTGGAAGAAAATATACAACTCGCGTAATTTTAAAATCCTCATTTCGGGGATTTTGTATTTTGGGAAAATCTTTCAAAATAAAAAGCCTCTCCGAGAGAGGCTTAAGAATCACAATTGTCTCGCCTCACTCATTTTCATCATGAGAAGGCTGAAATCGAATTGTTCGATTCTCAAAAATAAGCGTTTTCAAAAATTTCTTCGCTTCAGCGCGCGTCTCGAATCGTTGCTCAATATATTCACCGAGCATTTTCCGAAACACAATTCGCGGATAGTAACGAATCAGAAAATTCTTATTTTTTCGCTTATCCAATTCGCGTAATTGCGACTGGAATACAGTTTTATAGAGAAAAAGCTCATCAATAATCGGATTTCTCAGATTATTGATTTTCGCGGCATGCAAAATGAGAAAAATTTCTAAAATTTTTTCCAAATCATCAGAAAAATTTTTTCCAACGATTTTGATTTGCATAAAATTGGCAACATTGGCCGCATTTTGAGCCAATTCACCAAGAGAAATCAGCTTGCATTACTTGGTCGACATTTTTTTCGATTTTTTCATTTTGAATCCTTTCTAAAATTTGAAAATTGAAAATTGCGAAATGCAAATATTTTATAATCAAAAATATTTTTTTGTCAATTTTTAAAATTTGTATTTTTGTTTTGGTTTTTCGAAAAAATTTTTATAATACGAGCATTCTAATTCGAAAAATATGGAAAAAATCAAGCCCATTATTTGGATTGTTGGGGGCGGGGAAGTGTTCAGCTCGCGCGAAAAATATCTGGAATGGTGCGAACGCGCGCCATTTTATCCGCCGCAAAAAAACTGGAAAGATTGGCTTGCACATGGGCTTTCTGATAGTTATGATGTGAAGCGAATTTCTTTACCAGACAAAACCAATGCGGATTATGATGCATGGAAAATTTGGTTCGAAAAATATATTGATTTGTTTGATACTAATGCGGAAATCTCGCTCATCGGACATTCGCTCGGAGGAATTTTTTTGGCAAAATATTTATCAGAAAATACCTTTATTCGCCAGATTCGTGCTTTGCACCTTGTAGCGCCTGTTTGGAGCCATCCTGAAAGCATTTTGCATAATACCGGCAATTTTTCATTTGAACCAAAAAATCTCAAAAAAATCCCATCACAATGCAATGAAATCCATATTTGGGCGAGTCGTGATGATGATATCGTTAATTTTGAGGATTCAGAAAGATATTTTGAATATTTACCAAAATCTGAGATGCACATTTTTGGACATCGCGGGCATTTTTTGCAATCACATTTTGTAGAATTATTTCAAACTTTTTTATAGTTTCAGCTATAAAAAAAATTATAAAAATAAAAAGCGAAAATTTTCGCTTTTTATTTTGTATTTCCAGCCACATGTGGATGTTTGTTGAGCGTATTTTTCAGTTCTTCGTTTTGTTTCGCGAGGTTGAGCGCATCAAGCTCTTCTTTTTGTTCTTTTAAAAAAGTCATATATTTATCGTTGAGTTCGGTACAAGTCGCATAATCCTCTTGAACTTGCGCGTTTTCTTCAATAGCATTATCATCAAGTTTTCCTTCCAAAATAGAGTCACACACATTTTTCTCTCCAAGTTCTACAATAAAACCAAATATTGGACGAAACATTGTTGCCCCTTCATAATTGTAAAAATTTTCATATCACGCGTCCTCAGCACTTGCCGCAGGCACTGACGCAAGCATCACGCTAAGCACCACCGCAGAAGTACGAGAACGAAGCGAAGCAATCTTGCTTTTTGATTTTTCTAAAAGATTTTCTGATGAAAATTCAGAAGCGTGCAGGCTATTTTTCATACGAGTAATTTATGATATAAAAAATCCTTACTTTTTAAGTATAGTCTGAATTTTCTTTTTGTCAAATCTTTTGGTAAGTAAAGTTTTACAAAAAATAAACCCAAATCGGGTTTATTTTCATTTTATTTTTTAATGACAAATTCGATATTTTCTGGGCTACTCGAAACACTATGAAGCCAAAATGGCGTATTTTGAATCGTTGCTTCCTTGATTTGTCACTCGTTGATGAGATGATCAAGCGCATCTTTTTCGGAAGTTCCTGCAATGATGATTTTGAGACGACGAGTTAGTTCGTTGGACGCGTTTTCAAAATCATACACGGTTGAGGCATTCATTTCGAGTGTTGCTTTGATTTCAGAATCATCTTCCGTGCGAGAAATCACATTGGAAACACGAAGCGTGTCAGGATGAATCGCGAGCTCTTTATTGGTTCCACGAAGAAGATTTTCTCGGAATTTTTCTGTCAAAAAATTTATCGTCGCTTTTCGGTCAAACACGGTCGCTGTTACATTGGCGCGCGCTTTAAGTTCGATTTCATCAGTTACATCGCCAACCTTGTGACCGGAGATAATTTCATAGCCAGTTTCACCCATTTTGAGAGTATCCGGAATAAGAAGTGCAAAATCTTCGCCTGTGGAATTTTTGATATTTGCAAGGCTTTGTTCAATTTTTTCTCGTCATTCTTTTTGAAGCTTTTCGCTGAGCGTATTCTGAAAAGATTTGAGTTCATCCTCCGTGAGGACATGCACGCTTGGATTTTCACCGCCAGAAAAATTATCTTTTGCCTTTGCATAGACTTTGTCGCGGTTAAATTTGAGACCAGGAATAATGAGATTTGTTCCTGCCGCGATATTTCCACGCTGGCCAATCAATTTTCCAGATTCATCGTTCACATCAGCCACAACTTCCGCTTCCACAACACCCATTTCGGTAATTCCGTTGAGTGAACGAGTTGCTGGCACACGCACCCAATCTTTCGTGCGGAAAACGACGCCATCATCCGTCACAAATCGCGTCGACGGACGAAGTTCTTGTTGCGTAGTCAATTCATTATAAATCGTTACGATTCCGTGCGCATTACGAGAAGATTCCGCATCAATAGAAGTCACGCTGAATTTTTGCGAAATCTCGACAGGCATTTCAATTTTTTTGAGACGCAAAACATTTTTAGTTTCGAGAATTGATCCAGTCGCTCCTTCAAGGCGATACACAATATTTGCAGAAACTGGACGCACCGACACTTGCGGAGAAATTGTCACAATTGTTTTGGAAATCGCAAAATGGAAAATGAACAAAAGTAGCACGAGCGAAAGTATCAATCCCGCTACAATGAGCACCATCTGAAAGTTGGTTTTTTTGTAATGCAGCAATTTTGGTTCGTCTTTTTTTCGCTCAAAAATCACGAATTTAAGCCAAAGCCAACCGTGACGCACTTCGTAGAGAAAATACTCCATCATACTCATATTGTGTGTCGCGATATTTTGCCCAGTATAGGCGCGTTCAAATTCAGCACGAATGCCCGCAACTTCCGCCTGCAAGCCAAGCGAGCGCGTGAGTTCCACGATTTTTTCGGATTTTACCCGTAAAATGAATCGATCGCGTGGAAATTTTCTCGAAAGCACCAAGAAAAAATCTCGATGCAACGGAAATCCCGCTTCGAGCAAATCTACGACAATAACGCCAGGATTTTCTGCCAACGAATTTTTGATAAATTTGATCGCGGCCGTTCGAGACATTTCTGCAGAAATGGTAATCGTGTGATAATTATTCATAACTATATAAAACGTAACGAAGTATTCGAATCAGTGGATCTTTCTTGACTACCAAGAGCTCGGAAGCGGTCAATGCCAATCCATACGTAATGGATTCGTCGTGGCGATATTCTGGATTCACGAGCGAAGAAAGGCGTTTTTTTCGGACGCTGTAACCACAATTTTCCTCGAACGCAGTTCCAAAAATTTTAAAAATCGCAGGATTCTCAAAAATATTTCCGTGCAAAAAAAGATTGGTAAAATGCACATTGAGCTTTTCTTGTTCCAAAAACGCCCACACCATATCGAGAATATATTCAAAAAAATCGTTCAGAATTTCCTGATTTTTTGGCTCACGAATTTCTGATTCGCTGACCAAAATATTTTCAATGCCCAAGAGAGAAGAGGTCTTGTGCTCATCACGAAGCATTTCCATACACATCCGCGATCCAACTGGGAAAGTTTCAAAAGTTTTAATTTCGTTGTCCTGCATCACAAGCACCGTCGTGTGCGAATATCCAATGTCCAGATAGCACGCGCGTTCGTTGATATATTCAGTTTGCTCAACGACTTTTGGAAAAATCAGCGGCATCGGAATAAGAGAAATCATTTTTCGTCCAAGTGAGGCAATGATAGAGCGAACAATGTTAAATTCGCTTGCTGGTGCAAAAACATTGAGCACCGTGAGCATTACTTTTCCACCAGAAAAACCAACTGGATTGGTAATTTTTTTACCATCAATCGCGACCGATGTGATAGTTGATGAGATAAGGCGCAAATCATCTTGAAAAACTCCCGAACGAATACGAGCTTTTTCACGAGCGCGAGCGTATGATTGAGATTCAATTTTTTTGATCATCGTGTCAAGTTCCTGCATCGTAAGCGTTGAAGATGGGTCAGCACGCGTGTATTGCGTTGTAATTGAATCAAACAGAAAATCACTCGACGGAAATGAAATAATAATATCTTCCGGGATATGTTCCAAATCCTTGGAGGCCTGCAAAATAGCCTGTTCAATCGTCGCAGCAACACCTTGCATATCAGAAATCTGTCCACCAGAAAAATTTTTACGATTCTGGCGCGCCGTCGCGTATCCGATTTCTTTCAACTGCTGTTTTTCCACCTTGTACACGCCAGCTCGAACACGATATGTTCCCATATCTATCACCAAAAATCGTTCATAATCGTGAATGTGAGCCAGATGAAAGGACATTGCTGAAATTTTTGTAAAAATTCTATAATTATGCCTCAATTTAACGCTTTTTTTAAAAAAATCAATTTTGTTTTCGAGTTGCACTTGTCGATTATTTTTTTTATTTTATAAAGATTTTTTGAAAAAATATTTAAAAAAATTTTGCAAAATTTGCAAAAAATAAAAAATTACGCTACAATGAGAAAAATAAAGTTGATTGAATTGTTTATATGTACTTTTCTCGGTATTTTAAACATCTTTTTGGAATTTTGGGCTGGATCATGTCGCTTTTTTTGGTGGTGATTTTGTATCATTATTCAGTGCGATATATGCACTGGACACCAAAAGTTCTGGGGCACATTGAGACAGCGTATCACGTGATCGAATTTTTTTTGGTGGGTGGATTTGTGTGGAGCATTGTTGGAACAATTTTTTATCAAATTCGTCATTCGCGAGCGATTGAAACCAAACTCATCAGACGATTTTTACCAATTTTTCAATTCATCATCAACACCATAATCGTGATGTTGGTCGGGTTTTTTATGCTGGAAGCGCTCGGCATCAATACGAGAAATATCCTGACAGGGGCGGGAATTGGTGGTGCCATTTTTGTGCTTGCGTACAAGGATTTGTTCACGAACCTTTTGGGAAGTCTTTCGATTTTGCTTTCCAAAACTTTTGAAATCGGCGATACGATTCGTGTGCGAACACTCAGGCTTTGGATTGAAGGAATGGTGGAAGAAATCACACTCAATCACACGAAAATCACGAATAAAACAGGAGAAGTTGTGTACGTGCCAAACAAAGTGATTTATTCTGAATCGGTAGAAAATCTTTCTCGTCGAAGATTTTATAGTTACGAATTGCTCGTTCCGTTTGCGAAAACAACGTCTTCGGAAGAAATCAGCCACGCGCTGCGCGTTATAGAAGGGAAAATCAATAGTTTTTTTCCAATTGATGTCGAATACACAATGAGTAACACGAATGCGACCGATTATACCTATACAATCACGGTTTTGTTGCCCGAAGAAAATAATTTTTTCGAAACGGAAATGCGAATGTTTTTGGTGCAATATATTTTTGGTCGCGGAACGCCAGCAGTCAAGCACACCGAAAATTCGCCCAAAGAAATTCCGCCCGTTGTGGAAGAGGTTTCTGAAGATGATCTCTAAAACGCTCTTGAGCGTTTTTATTTTTTGCTTTTTGCAAAAATTAGATATAATCAAAATACTTCTTAATTTCGTATTATGAAACATGGATTTTTCTCACGAAATGTCGCAGTTCCGCTGAAAAATATTTTCAGTCGCTTTCCGATGGCAGCGATATTTTCGCTCGGATTTTTTGCGTTTTGGTCGTATTATATTTTTGTAGAAGAAACGCCAGAACCAGCAGAATTTTATTTTTCACTCACGATGCTTTTTGGATTTTTTCTCTCACTCAGCATCGAGCTTTTGTGTGAAAAATACAAAAATAATGCGGTCGTTTGGCTATATCTCGCGATGGGTGCGTATTTGGGAATTTTTTATTATTTCAATTATAACACCTCAACTTGGTACGAAGAAAATTTTACAATGATTGTGCTGCGACTTTTTGCATTTGGGCTTTTTCCTTTTTGGGTGGCGTACAAATGGAGCGACGCAACCGAAGTTCGTTATGACAATTTTTTCAAATCAGTGGTAAGCAATATTTTTCTCGCGGCAGGAATTTCCATCGTTGTGTTTTTGCTCGGAAATCTCGCGATTTGGTCAGTTGGACAATTATTTGATTTTTATGATAATTTTCAATTATTTGATTTTTATCGGCTTAATGCTTGGTGGAGCCTTTTTTCGGTAACGCTTTTTTCTTCGTATTATGTGCTTGCCAATTTTCCTTATTATGATAAGCAAAATACGGAAAATCATACGCTCACAAAAGCTGAAAATTTTCTCATCAAAAATATTGGCGTACCATTTGTAGTTTTGTATTTTGTCATTTTGTACGCATATAGCGCGCGCGTTCTTATGAATTTTTGGAATTGGCCGCATGGAATTATCTCATATCTCGTGATTGTATTTTCAGTGATTGGATACTACACATATATGCAGTCTCGGCATATTGAAGGCGAAAATCGCATGATTATAGCATTTCAAAAATATTTGCCGTGGGCAGTGTTTTTCCAGCTTTTTATGCTTTTTTATGCGATTTATTTGCGTATCGAACAATATGGACTCACAACAAATCGTTATTTGGTCGTAATTATCGGTGGTATTTTGCTCGTGATTTCACTCTATTTGATGATTGCAAAGCGAAAGCGTCTCGTGATGATTCCGATGATGTTTTCGTGTCTGGCGTTATTTATGTCGATTGGGCCGTGGGGGATTTTTGCACTTCCAAAAACCCTTCAATACAACGATTTGATAGCAAAACTCGAACAAACTGGACGCTATCGTGATGGAAAAATTGTTACAGAAAATCTCGAAATGCTCGATTATGAAAATTCTCAGTTAATTATTGAAAAAATCTCATACCTTTGCTGATGGTATGATTGCGAAAAAATTGACAAACTCTTTGGGGGTTCTATCGACAGCAATCTCACTCCATACAAAAAACGCGAAGAAATCATAGAAAAACTGCACTTGCAAGAAACCGTATATGGCCAGCGCGAAGATAAAATTCCAAAAAATATCATCACATATCGTTTCCATTCCAGCACTGAAAATAACGAACCCGAAAAAATCACTGGATATGACTGGATAATTAGCGGAGCAAACTTCTATAAATGAGGCGATGCATACAGCAGAAATAAAGCCTCATCAATCAAGTTCTATGCAGTCATGGAGGGAAATCAACTCAATTTGACACAATACGGAAACACGATTGCAACCTATGATCTGACTGATTTTATCAAACAAATCATGGAAAATTACAAAACAACAAACCAAAAGCCAGACACTTTGCAATTCATTGGAACGAGTGAAAAATACGACATTCAAGCCAATATCAACCATCTCGAAATTCAAGAAAATACAGATACTCAGGAATTTGATATTCAAGAAATCTATTTTGACAACATATTCCTTCGAGAAAAATAAAATAAGTCCTTCGGGGCTTATTTTTTATCGAAAAACATTATTGCAAATATTTGCAATAATAAAAATACTTTTAATAAAGGAAAAATCGGAAAAAAAATTTGAGAAAAATACTATTGCAAAGTTTTGCATTAAGAATTTTTTGAAGATTTTAGAAAAAATGAGGGAAAAAATTTGCCTTTTTTGAAAAAAAAATACAATGAAAATAATTTATTTTTTCAGAATTTTTGCGTATGAAAGTCGCGATTCTTCACGAGATGCTCATCAAGTTGGGCGGCGCCGAAAAAGTCGTGGAAAATTTTATGAAACTTTTTCCTGAAGCTGATATTCTCACGCTCATTTATGACGAGAAAAAATGCGGGAAAATTTTCCCAAAATCCAAAATTTCACCACAAGTTTGGGATTTGTGGACGCAAAAAATCTACAATTTCACGGGAAAACAACGATTTTGTCTGCCACATATGGCTCGTGCGGTCGAAAAATTGGATTTTTCAGAATACGACCTCGTGATTTGTAGCTCGAGCGGATTCGCGCACGGCGCGATCACCAAACCTGACACCAAATTTGTCGTGTATTGCCACTCGCCAGCCCGATACATGTGGGACTGGACCAATGAATACAAGCGCGATTTGGGACTTTTTGCTGGCTGGAAAAAATATTTTTTGCGGCCAATTATCGAATGAATACTTTTTGAAAATCGAACATGGGATTTCGTGGCTGGACAACGCTCAGATATTCTGATTGCAAACAGCCAAAACACGGCTAATCGCATTACCAAATATTATCGCAGAAACTCTGAAATTCTCTATCCACCAGTCGAGACAGCGCGTTTTGGAGGAAAAATCACGAATCAGGATTTTACGAAACCATACGAAAAATATTATATCATCATCTCGGCGCTGACTGAGTTCAAGAAAATCGAAATCGCGATTAATGGATTCAATAATCTTGAAGAAAATCTCGTGATTATTGGTGCGGGAAATCATCGCGAAACGCTCGAAAAAATGGTGCAGTGAAAAAATATTTCCTTCGTTGGGCCGAAATATAGCGATGAACTCGTGCATCTCGTGCAGAATAGTATGGGACTCATCTTCCCGGGTGAGGAAGATTTTGGAATTGTGCCAATTGAAGTGATGGCGGCCGGAAAACCAGTTTTCGCTTACCGATGAGGAGGACTCCTTGAGACAAATATTGACGGCGTAACGGGCGGATTTTTTGATGACAAATTCGGAGCGGATTTTGTAGAAAAGTTCAAAATTTTCCACCAAAATAATCTCGATGGGAAATTTTTGAGCGAAAAATGTATTGAACAAGCTCAAAAATTCGACACCAAAATTTTTGAAGAAAAATTTTTAAAATTGATTGCATAAAAATTTGCAAAAACGAAAAAATTTTATAAAATAACAAAAATTAAAAGCGTTTGAGTGGCTATCAACCACGAGCTGAAAGAAGAAAGGGCACAGCCTGACTAGAACTTTCCGAAGTCGCAAATCTTCGTTAAAAAATAAAATCGAGCACTGCTTTGGGTGGTAACTCAGGATTTTTCCTGCCAAAAGCGCACATTTTTTGTGGGCTTTTTATTTTTGAAAATTTTGGAATTGTATGCAAAAAATTCTCACACTTCGCATTTGTGGCGATGGATTCAAAAAACTCGTCACCGAAGGTTGTTCACATCGTTATCGCGAAGCCAAACCATTTTGGGAGTCGCGACTTTTTGAAAAAGATGGCACGCCGAAACATTTTGATGTCGTGCATATCATCAATGGCTACAAAGCCACTTCGCCGACCGCTGTCATGGAATATCGTTGAATTCTGGGGATCGAGGAATTTAACGGAAAAGAATGTTTCAAACTCGGGCTCGGAAAAATTCTCGAAATCAAAAATTATACGCTTTAATTTTTTAAAAATTTATTATGTCACATTTTCCAAATATCTCACCAAAGCAATCATTTCCTGCTTTGGAATCAGAAGTTCTCGCTTTCTGGAAAGCAAATGATACGTTCAAAAAATCGATCGAATCTCGTCCAGAAGACAATCCGTATCGTTTTTATGATGGACCTCCATTCATCACTGGAACGCCGCATTATGGTTCTCTTTTATCGTCTGTCGTAAAAGACGCTGTTGGGCGATATTGGACCATGCAAGGACGACGCGTGGATCGCATTTGGGGTTGGGATTGTCACGGTTTGCCAATCGAAGAAAAAGTTCAGAAAAAACTTGGACTCGCTTCCAATAAGGAAATTGAAGAACGCGGAATCAAAGAATTTATCGACGGATGTTACGACTACACTCGCACGACTTCGGCTGAGTGGGATTGGTACATCGACAAAATCGGTCGTTGGGTCGATATGGATCGCGCGTACCGCACTATGGATCAGGATTATATGGAGTCCGTGATGTGGGTTTTTAAGCAGCTTTGGGACAAAGGGCTCATCTACAAAGGAAAACGCGTTTCACTCTATTCTTGGAAACTTTCAACACCAATTTCCAATTTTGAAGTGGCGATGGATGATACTTATCAGGAAGTGAACGATCCAGCCATCACGGTGCGTTTTGTTCTTGAAAAAAATGATAAATTCCCAGAAAATACCGCAATTCTCGCGTGGACGACAACGCCTTGGACGATTCCTGCCAATATGGCGCTCGCAGTTGGTGAAAATATCGAATATGTTCTCGTAAAAAATAACGACGAGCATTTTATCGTTGCTAAAAATCGCGCGGAAGCTGTATTTAAAGGAAAAGGAGAATATGAAATCATTCAAGAAATAACTGGCGCAGATCTTTCGGGACTTTCATACATTCCACCATTTGATTTTTATAAAAATAAAACCAATAATCCTGCTGATCATCGCGTGTATATCGCGGATTTTGCAACTGATACAGATGGTACTGGTATTGTGCATACAGCGCCAGAATTTGGTGATGTCGACTATTTGCTCGGAAAAGAGAAGGGAATTACCATCACAGAAGCGCTCGATGATGAATGAAAATATACAGCGCAACTTGGACATTTGGCGGGAATGCATTATCTTGATGCCAACAAAGCCAATACAGAAACAATGAAAGCCAATGGAACTCTTTTTAAAAACGAGTCTATCACGCACCGAATCCCATTCTGTCCACGCTCTGGTACACCGCTTGTGCAGCGCGCACAGGATAGTTGGTTCATTGACATTCAGTCACAAAAAGAAAAACTTCTCAAAGCTAACGAAAAAATTAATTGGTTCCCAGAATATCTCAAATATGGTCGTTTTGCCAAAGGTATCGAATCCGCGCCAGACTGGTGTATTTCTCGAACACGATTCTGGGGTGCGCCGATGCCAATCTGGATTGGAGAAAATGACGAAAAACTCGTAGCCGCAAGTCGCGAAGAAATTTTCCAGCACAACAAGCCATTTGCACAATTGACAAAAATTATTTTGGTTCGTCATGGCCGTACAGACTACAACGACGCCAAAAAACAGGATTCACTAAACAAAGCTAATCTCACGGATTTTGGAAAAAATCAGGCTGAAGAAATCGCAAAACTTCTCGCTGACACAGAAATTGACGCAATCTATTCAAGTCCATTCAATCGTTGTCTTGATACGATTTCTCCGCTTGCAAAAGCCAAAAATCTTGAAATTTCGAAAGTAGAAAATTTCCAAGAATTACAAAAACCAAGCTGGCAAGATACAGAATTTAAGTGTTCTGATCTCAAATGGGGCGACACAGTCGCTGGCGACGAAACGCTTCCACAAGCCGAAATGCGCATCCGTGAAAGCCTTGAAACCATTGTCAAAGAAAATGCTGGAAAAACAATCGTGATTTGTACGCACGGCGACCCATTTGTTTTGATGGAAAAAATTCTCTTGGACGAATCATACGAATCTCTCAAGAAAAAAATGCCTTCCAATAAAGGAAAAGTGGAAGATTTTGTACGAACATATTTTGCATTTTCGGACCGAGCACAGGCACTCAATTTGCATCGTCCATATATCGATGAAATCAAGCTCGCCTCACCAACAACCGGAAAACCAATGACACGAATCAAGGAGGTGCTCGATGTTTGGATGGATTCTGGCTCAATGCCATATGCACAAATGCACTACCCATTCGCCAACAAAAAAGAAATGGAAGCAAGCTTCCCAGCCGATTTTATCGCGGAATACGTGGGACAAGTTCGTGCGTGGTTCTATGTAATGCACGTTCTCGGAGTTTTGCTCAATCCAAATAACGAAACCGAGCCAACGCCAAGTTTTACCAATGTAATCACGACAGGAGTCATCAACGGAAATGACGGCCGAAAAATGTCAAAAAGCTTCGGAAATTATCCTGATCCACGCGCCACAATTGAAAAATATGGAGCCGATCCGATTCGCTTTTATATGCTCAATTCACCACTTTTGTCAGGCGGTGATATGGATTTTAAGGAAGAGGGAATTATCGAAACTATCAAGAATGTGATGCTTCCGATCTGGAATACATATTCTTTCTTCACGACATACGCCAATATCGATCATTGGAAAAAGAATGAAACAGAAATTTTCTTCGCACGACACGGAGAAAGCGAAGCGAATGTTCTTGGAAAAATGAGCGATGGAACGGATGATCCAAATCTCACAGAAAAAGGGAAAAAGCAAGCCAAAACCGCTGGCGAAACTCTCAAAAATCAGGGAATCAATTTTGATGTTATCATTCATACGGATCGAATTCGCACGCGCGATACAGCACAAATCATCGGAAATGAACTCGGATATACAGGTGAATATATCATTGATAATGGCTTTGCGGAGCAAACGGCTGGCGAATACGCCAACAAAACTACGGCAGAAGTTCGCGAAATGCTCGGACTTTCAGAATCAGAAGCTGATATGATAACGCTTCGCAAAGCATACAAAAATAACAGCGTCGAAAATATCGAACAATTTGAAAAAAGAATTTTGGCCGCATACGAAAATATTCTCCAAAAATATACTGGCAAAAAAATTCTCATCGTAGCGCATGCTGGAACAGCACGGCCGATGCTCAAAGAATATCACGGACTTGATGCGGAGACGGCTTATTATAATTGTAATATTCACAACGCAGATCCATTCCGTTTGATGACAACAAAAATTTGTAATCCGCTTGACCTCTGGATTTTGTCAAAATTGCAGATTCTTATCGGAAAAGTCCATGACGCAATGCACGCATATGATGTTTCTCGTGCGACTCGCGCGATTGTGGATTATATGGGGGAATTGACGAATTGGTATGTACGACTTTCTCGCCGCCGTTTCTGGGGAACAGAAATGACCGCCGACAAAGCTTCTGCATACGATACGCTCTACACTGTGTTGGTTGAAGCTTCAAAATTGCTCGCGCCATTTATGCCATTCATGGCGGAAAGTATGTTCCAGGGACTCACCAAAAAAGAGTCCGTGCACCTTGAATACGTAACTTTGCCAAACAAATATCTCATTTCGTCCGAACTCAATCGCGATATGGAACTCGCGTCAAATTTTGTTTCACTCGGACTTTCACTTCGTTCTCGCAAAAATATTCGTGTGCGACAGCCGCTCGCGAGCGTGACGATTCCGACGGAACTTTCGCATTATTATGAGGAAATTATCAAAAATGAACTCAATGTAAAATCCGTAAAATTTGAAAACCCCGAAAATCTTGCCAAAAAAATCTGTAAACCAGATGCTCGAAAAATTGGTCCAAAATTTGGAAAAGATGTTCAAAAAATTATCGTCGCTGCTAAAAATGGTGATTTCACGGAAAATACAGACGGAAGCATTCAGGTTGGAGATTTCCGATTGGAATCAGGAGAATTCGTGATTGAATATACAGCAATGGAAGGCGTGACGGATATTGAAGGCGGCTATGGAACGGTGATTTCGATGGATACAAATCTTACGGAAGAACTCTTGTTGGAAGGATATGCGCGCGATATTATCCGTCAAATCCAAGATATGCGAAAAGAAGCAGATTATCAGGTGACTGATCAGATTTCACTTCATATCGCGGCACATCACAACGACGAGGGAACAGGAAATCTCGAAATTTCTCAGATTCTTGAAAAATTTGGTACGATGATTACGAGCGAAACACTTTCTACGCTTACTAATCGTATTACTAGCCCAGATCTTGGAAAAACTTTTGAACTTGAAAATGGTGCAAAGGTAACCATTCAAATCCAAAAATAATTTATAAAATAAAATCCCAATAAATGGGATTTTATTTTTGTGGGAAATTTGTTGCACTAATAATCATAAGCAACATAAAAAATATTAATCTTTTAAAATCTTTTTTCTTTTTGAAATTTTTTCATATAATCATCGAAATTTTTTAAAAAATGAAACTTCAATCACTCAAATAATATTCGCCTGCATATCTCAAAGAACGGATCTATGGCTCAATCACGATTTTGGCGCTCAATATCGGTTTTTATGCGCATATCAACCACTCAACAAGCACAGATATGCTTTTTGCCATTCTCACAACAATCGTGGGACTTTGGCTTGCAAGCCTTATTTCTGATATTCTGGCAGAAAAACTGATACACCCAAAAGAAAAAATTCCGCGCCACGAACTTGGGAAATGTATCGTAACAGCACAGGAATTCTCCATTCTTCACAGATGACTATTTTAGTTTTGGGACTTTCTATGCTCGGCGTTATGTCAGTCAAAAGTGCTATGCTCATCGCGATTATTCTCGGAAGTTTCCAATTCGTCGCATATATTTTGCTCACAAGCATTTATCGAGATCGTTCATTATGGGGAAATATTATTGTCATTTCGATTTAATTCGCATTGCTCGCGATTATTTTGCTTCTTAAAATCCATCATTAAATCAAAAAATACTTAATACAAATTTTTGCATTAAGTATTTTATATTGCGAAATTTTGCAATAATAATTTTTGATTATTTTTTCCCAACCATCACGCCAGCAAATGCTGGAATAATCGCAACCACAAGATACGCGAGTAGTCCAGTAATTTTGATGTTATCATAAAATGAATCCGTGATATAAATCATCAAAAGGGAAATCAAAAATGATACCAGCCCAAGTGTCAAAATATTGAAAGGGAAGGTGATAATGCGCAAAATAGAGCCAATCACAAGGTTGACAAGCGCAAGGATAACTGCAAAAATCAGCGCAGAAATATACGTATTTTGCCCAGTAAGTTCGATACCAAGAGACTTACCGAAATGCGTTGCCGCGAGCCAAATCAGAAGTGCCACCAAAAGAAAATATCCGATTGCTTTCATAAAAATTTTTTAAGAAGTAGGTTTATTATAAAGTTTTCAAACAAAAATACAACCGAAAATTTGCAAAAGCAAAAAAAATATGCTAATATAAGAAAAAACTATGCAAAAGAAAATTTTTCTCATCCTCGTCGCGCTTATTTCGTTCGCTCTGAGCACAAATTTTGCGTACGCATATCTCGACATTCCTGGAAAGGAAATTCTCAAAGAAGTTTCGATTCATTCGGACAGTTTTCAGGATACGAAAAATGTGAGTATCAGCGATGCCAGAAATTTTGGCGGAAGTCTTCTGTCTATTGCACGCCTGGTGGTTGCAGGTTTTGCGCTGATTTATATTGTTATTATTGGTGCCAATTTAATTGTTTCTTCAGACGATGAAGGGGTTGTTGCTAAGCAAAAAAAACAGCTTTTTTATTCAGGAATTGCTTTTATTTTTCTTAATATTCCTGATGTTGTGTATCGTATTTTTATGCGAACGGACAACCGAAATATTGGCGCTGGAACTTGGACAGACGTATCGAGCCAATCAGCTTTTTGGAATTTTAGCGGAGTTTTTGGTGCAGATAATTTTATTTCTAGCGTGATTAGCCTTCTGAAAGTTATCGCGTTTGTCGCGGCGATATTGTCATTTATTTGGGGGGCAATTGGGCTCATGACTTCGCGCGGACAAGATGAATACAAAGAAAATGCGCAAAATCGTATGGTGTATGGTGTCCTTGGGCTGTTGTTTCTTGGAATCGTTGAAGCATGGTCGTACGCCTTTACACAAACAGGACTTCAAGCAGAAATCTCAAAAATCGCTGGAAATGTCTTTGGGCTCGCGTTTTATTTTGCTGCGCCAGTGGCTGTCTTCTTCTTGATTCTCGGAGCATATTATTATATCACTTCCGCGGGCGACGAAGATCGTGCTTCTAAAGGGAAAAAAATATTTTTGTACACATTTTTGGCATCAATTATTTTGCTTGCCGGGGCAAGTTTCTTGAACGAAATTATCGGATTGACAAAATTTCTCGGCTAGATTGGTTAATTGTTACTTATGAAAAAAAATATCATCTCTATCATCATTGTGTTATTTCAAATTTTTGCAATAACAAATATTGCTTTTGCGCAAGGCAACAATTCACAAGGGACAAATAGTGCTCAGGTTGGCTCTGGATCGGTCCTTGTTTCAGAAAAACCTCTCGGAGCGAAATGTCAGTGTGTGCGAAAAGAAGAAAAAGGGGAGCAAACACAGTATCTCGTTCAGGAAGAACAAATTTGTACGCAAAAACCTCAAAATCGTCTCTATGTCTGTGAAGTTCCGACTTTCACCAAGCTTATTCAGGGTATCGTAGGTTGGATTATTCAAATCGCGCTCTTGCTTGGAGTGCTCGCAACGGCGGCGCTCGGTGTGGCATGGACTATTGCTGGTGGTGATAACCCAGAATACAAGAAAAAACTCAAAGATTGGCTTGTGGGACTAATTGTCGGGCTAATAATTATTTATGGATTCCAATATATTCTCGGGATTTTCGGTTGGATTTATGTGACAAATCTTTAAAATCTTTTTGCTGATTTACATTTTTGATTATAATACACCTATGAATGAAGGTGTATTTTTTGTGGTTGAGCCCGTGAGTGGGCCATCAATTTTCATTCTCAAAAATATTTTTCTCGCACTGGGGGCGAGCATTTTAATATTTCTCATCTTTTTTGTATTCAAAAAAATTCAAAAAAAATCATCAAAAAATATTCCAAAACGGAAAAAAACTTCATATATTCTTCCAGAGATTTCTGAAAAAAATTTTTGAGAAAAAAGTTTTTTATTATTGCAAAAATTTGTATCTGAAAAATATATGCCAGAAAATTCTTTTTCCCATACGATTTCTGATATTGCAAAATATTGCAATAATAAAAGAATCTTAGAATTATATAATTTACTCGAAAAATCGCTGTATCAAAAAAAATTATTTTCAGATATAGAGAAAACCAAAATCCATAACGATTTGCAAAAAATTATTTTTGAAAGCCACTAATGTTCACATTTGATTATCCATTTCTTTTTTTTCTCGCGCCAATTATTTTTGGGATTTGGTATTTTTTTGATGTGAAAAAATATGGACAACCACTTCCAAATAAAATTATTGCAAAATTTAGCATTAAACCAAAAGGCAGAAAAATATATTTATTATTACGATTTTTTGCAATAATAATATTGTGTATGATTTTGGCAAACGGGACATTTTCTATCAATATTACCAAAAAAATCCCAGAAAAAAATACGATTATGATCGTGTTTGATATTTCTCGTTCGATGCTCGCAGAAGATATTTCGCCGAGTAGAATGGCAGTTGCAAAAAATACGATTAAATCATTTATTGCTGAGCGAAAAGATGACAAATTGGCGCTCATCATTTTTTCGGGAAAAGCATTTCTGGTTGTTGCACCCTCAACGGACAAGGCGGGAATTGAGGCTTTTGTCGAAAATATCACACCTGAATATATTCTTCAAGAAAAGCCGTGACTTTCTGGAACAAATATTGGAGATGCAATTCTGCTCGCAAAAATAGAGCTCGATAAAATCACTGGCAAAAAAAATATTATCCTCATGACTGATGGAAGTGCCAATGTTGGCTCAGACCCCGAGAAAGTAGCCAGCGAAATTGCAAAATCTCAAATCCCGATTTATACGATTGGAATCGGGAAAAAAGATAACAATCCGCTTACATACACCGACCTCAATGGGCAGAAAAATTTTTTCTATGATGCGAATGGAGAAAAAATCATTGGCGACCTTGATGATGAATTATTGCAAAAAATAGCAATAATGACGGGATGAAAATATTATAGTGCGGAAAATATTTCTGACCTACAAAACGCCTTCAATGAAACTAATGCAAATATTAGCAATAATGAAATAGAAGAAATAAAATTGCAAAAATTTTCATTAACGCCAATTTTGTTATTTTTATTCTTTGGAATCCTCTGGATAGAGAGTATTCAGCGAAGAAAATTTTTTCAAAAATATCAACTCCTCGGAACCATAAAAAAATAAATCCATTGCTGGATTTATTTTTATTTTTTTCTATGAATCACGTTTTGTTCACGAAGAGTATCGTATACTTTGATATAATCATCAATTTCTGGTAAATTCATATCGAGAACATCGGCACCAAGTGTGAAAATCTCGATATTTCCATTTCCACAAATTTTCCCAAGAATTCATTGATTTTTGTTGATAAAATTCATTTTTTCATACAAAATCGTTTCGCGAGTTTTATAAAAAATTCCAGAAAATTTTATCATGCGCTGCGATTCGAGTCGATATCTCTCGAAATATACGGATAAAAGCCACAAAATGAGAATAATCGAAACAAATACAACAATCGTCGTTGTTATGTAAATTCCTTCTGGTGCGCTACTCAGAATGAAAAAATTCAATATCGCAACAACAATAATCGTCAGAATTCCAGTGATAATCGAATTTTTGAGGCTACGATGTGAATCATGTAAAACACTCGAGTCAATCGTTTCGTAACGAGAAATTTTTTCATCGGCAATATCAAGCATTTCAAAGGCATTTTCAACATAATTTACGGCAATATATGGCGAAAAAATCGACCATTGTTGCTGTTCCTGATTATTATTTTGCTGTTGCTGTTGGAAAGCAGGCGGATTCACAGCCACTTTGAACAAAATTTTCCCAACATTGGTCGCAATATTTTTAGTGGCGGAAAGTCCTTTAATATCATCAAAAAGCGCAAATGTACGACTTCGGAAAATAACGCCAGAAAAACTTTTGATATACTCTTCTGTATACGCATTGTGGTAAAATCGTGGAGAATACGCCAATTTTTCCCAAGCAAATATAATTCACAAAAAAATGAATGGAATGAGTGTGAGAAGTGCAAGAATTTTTGACGATTGCGATGCGAGCACCATAACACTCGAAAACACAAGTATCGAAATAACAACAATGCTTATAAAGACAACAACAATCAAATTCGCTTTGATAAATTCGGCGAAGGAAAATTTGATTCCAATCGTTTTTTCTGCATTTTCATCCTGATAAATCCCAACTTTTTCCAGCAAATTTTTTTCAAGATTTTCATCATACGAAATATTTTTGAACATAATTCGCTGCGACGAACCAATTGAGGCGAAAACTACAGTCGCAGTGCCACAAATCCAATCCAGCGGGTTTCGCAAGATATCGATTCTTGTGATTTTGTCGACCGTAAAAGTTAAATGACGATTTGAAAGGAAAGAAAAACGCGATTCAATCGTAGAAACATCAACTTTATAATGCGTATACAAAGCCATGACAATTGCCACAACATTTCCAAAAATAATCGGCAAAATCACAAACAAAATAACCAACCCCTGTGACCCCGTAAAAAATAACACTACAAGCGAAATAATCGTAACGAAAATAATTGCCACAATTGCTCCAAAAAATGTTCGCTTGAGATTCATTTTAAAATTCGCGGTAAAATGTTCATTGTAACGAATTTCACGATCCACAATATTTTTGTATCCAATCGATGCATTTTCAGAATTTTGATTTGCGTCGTCGGTAGTGATTTCAGAGTTTTTCTCACCAAGCGAAATAGAATTTTTCAAATATTTGATATTGGCAAGCATTTTTTCACCATCTATCATATTGCTAAAAATCACCTGATTTCCGCTTCCTTCCGAGGAAATAATAATATCGTGCAAACCAAAAATTTTGGAAATCAAGCCCTGACGATTATCTGTATCCGCCACTTTTTCCATCGGCAAAACCGAATAATTTTTGGTCAAAAATCCTTCTTCGTAGGTAATCGCGTCAGTAAAAACCAGATACACACGCTTGCGAAGATCCAAATATCGAAGAATCGCGAGAACGATCACAATCGCTACAATCAGCGCAACCCAAAGAATATTTTCCGTCAAAAATTCTACAAGATCCAATTTTCTCAAATTTTCGAGCGATCCCATCTGAACCAGCGTATAAAAAACGAATACCAGAATGGCAAAAATATAACTCATCAATTCAAAAACTACCGCCAAAACATGCGGACGAGTTTCTTGCACGAGTGAATCTTTCTGCAAATGGAAGCCATTATCACGCATATAATCTTGGATTTTTTCATAATTTTCGAGTGGGGAATCGAGATTTGTGAGAACTACTTTTCCCATTCCACCAGTCGAAACATGAAGCGAACCCGTTTTGAAAAACATTTGTTCCCAAAAGCCAAGTCGCGCAGTCAATTCTGTAATTTTATCAAAATCAATATCAGTCGAAGAATCTGAAAAAGGCGTTCCAGAGCGGATAGTAAGCTTGGATGCTCCGAGTTCATATTCGGTTTTTCGATACATAACAGACATCCACCAGGCACACAACCCAAAGAGAACAACATCAGCCGCGAGAACATACAGATAATTTTGAGGCGCCATTTTAGCTCACATAAAGGCTATGATAACGACCGCAGAAACGAGTGCAAGCGCTACAAAAGCACCAAACAATGAGAAAAAATAAAAACTTTTTTTCTGCGGTTTGAGAATATTTTGCGAATGTCATTTTTCCATAAGCAAAAAGTAAAAAATAAACATCAATAATATAACGATTGAAAGGGAATTTGCAAGAATTTTTTGATTTTTGCACGATTTGTTTATAATGAAAAAAATTTGCAAAATATGAAGGAAATCAAAAAAATTTCATTGCCGATTGAAAAAATCGAGGAACCAACGCCACGAAATCCTGCGAAAAGATTGATTTTTTCGAGCATTATCACAATCATTGTGCTCATTATAATGGGATTTCTCGCGTATATGAGCCTCAGTTCGATTATCCTCAATTATGTGGATGTTGAGACGGAGAAAAAAATTTTTGGTCAAGTTTTGGATCAAAAAAGTTCCGAGCGACTTGCTGTGGAAAATTTTACAACTATCAAGAATCATCCGACTGGACAAAAACTCATTACTGATTTCGATCGTGTGATGGTGTCGGATGATGACATAGAAAACGCTTATGCATCGCTCGGAGGGAATATTGCTATTACGAAAAAATTACTTCAAAACGCCAAAACCGAAGAAGAAATTTTATTTATCCTTGGGCACGAACGCGCGCATATTTATAATCGCGATGTGATTTCTGGCCTTGTAAAAAGCATTCCTATCACGCTCGTCGCGGAAATCCTCGGTTGGAACAAAAATCTTCTCAATCCTGAACAACTTATTTTGAGTAAAATTTCTCGTGAAGCCGAAGAAAAAGCCGATATCGGTGGGAAAAAATTGTTGCTTGATCTCGGGCTCAACACAGCGTGCGCGGACAGATTTTTCAAAAATCACGCCTCAAATTTCGAAAAATATACCGAATTTATCGCATCACATCCAGACACGAATATACGCCTGGAAAATCTTCTCAAAGATAATCCAAATCCTGAAAAGCCATGCACAGAATTTCATTACGAAGATTTTTTGGAAGAAATTTCCACAAAATAAAATCACCCCCAACTGGCGGTGATTTTTGTTTAGCAATACACATCAACAAAGAATAGTATTACCAACACAACCAAGATAGCTTCTTTTGAGCAACTTGTCACCAATGAAAATATCATATTCATTGGGGTGCAAATTAATTTTCACGATCCCTTCATGATTCGTCAGGGCCGTCATGCTCTCTTGATGATATGTCGATTCAATCGTCACCGTAGCATGAGCCACGGGCCGACCGTTCGCATCCAGCACTCGAATAGTGATCATAAAAATCTCCTCCCAAAACGAACCAAAAAGTGCGTCCATATTGTAGTAGAAAATATTTTTTTATCAAATTTTTTTACAATAAAAAAATCGCCCCAAACTGGCGGCGATTTGCTGGTAACCAACAACACGTCATCTTACATGAAACGTATTGTTTGTTTCGCTGAGGTATTGCGTGGTAATGTAATTACCGCTCACATAAACCCGATATTCACCTGGGTCCATATTGAACTGCACAACACCATCGGCGGTTACGTTTGTCCAGCACTTTAATGACAATCATGATAGTCTCCTATAAAAAAGTGAATCAAAAAAGTTGCGGAAATATTGTAACATAAATAATTTGTTTGTCAAATAAATTTGAGAGGAATTTTGAGGGGAAAATTCTTATAAAAAAGAAAAATTTGCTTTTTCTCAAAAATCCATATACTGACGCTACAATTTCTTTTTAAAAATATTTCTTTTGAAATATTTGGCGTATTTTTACGATATTTATAGGAAAAAGAAAAATTCTCGCTTTTTGCGATTTTGAGGCATTTTGCCATTTTTTGAGAGATTGTTTTTTATTTTTTGAATATATTTTATGGAATTTTCAAATTTCGCCTTGCGTCGAGAGATTATTTCGGCGCTTTCAAAAATGGGCTACAAAGAAGCCACGAGCGTGCAAACACAAGTGATTCCGCTCGCGCTCAACGGGAAAAATCTCGTGGTACAATCCGCGACTGGATCAGGGAAAACAGGGGCTTTCGTCATCCCAGCGCTCAACACTATCGAAGGACGAAACCGCAAACCACAGGTTTTGATTCTCGAGCCAACTCGCGAGCTCGCGATGCAGACACGCGAAGAAGTGTTTAAAATTTCTGCCGACATGCGAATGGGTTCGCTCGCGGTTTTTGGTGGTTTTCCGATCCGTCGTCAAATCGAAGATCTAAAAAAAGGCCCTCAAATCGTGATTGCTACACCAGGGCGTCTCATGGATCTCATGGAACGCGAAGCGATTGATCTGAGTGCCGTAGAAACACTCATCATCGATGAAGTAGATCAGATGATGGATATGGGATTTTCTCGTGCCGTGATTGAAATCTGGAAACAACTCGGAAATCTCAAGCAAACTATGACATTTTCTGCAACGTACACCAAGCAGATTATGGCGATGCTTGACGAAAATATCACGGGCGATTACGAGTCGTTGATTCTTTCACAAACGCCGACGGTTGATACTATTAACCACGTGTTTATGCGAGTTGGTGCACGCGACAAATACACGATGCTCAAGAATATTTTGGAAAAATATCCAAATGATAAAGTAATGATTTTTACAGCACGAAAACACGAAACAGAAGAACTCGAACGATATCTGTATCGTGACGGATTCGATGCGGCGTACATCCACGGAGATATGTTCCAGCGAGACCGCGTGCGTGCGCTTCGTGCCTTCAAAGAAGGAAAAACTCGAATTTTCATCGGAACGGATGTGGCCAGTCGTGGACTCAATCTCAACAATATTGACCTTGTAATCAACTATCATGTTCCGAACGATCCAGAAGCTTACATTCATCGAATCGGGCGAACAGGGCGTGCTGGTGCTGATGGAAAGGCAATCATGTTCGTCTCAACAGAAGAAAATCGTGACCTCATGCGTATCGAACGAATGCACAAAATCGAAATCACCGAAATCAATCTTGCTGGTGAAGTCGTGCCTCGTCCACCAAAATCTGAAAACAAAAATGGCGGCAAAAAACGCCGTTATGACTATCGTGGAAAATCTCACGGACGCTCTGGTGAGAAAAATTTCCGTCGCGACAAAAATGAAAAACCATTCCGCAACAACCGAAAAGTTGATCAGAAAAAATAAAAATCCCGTTTGGGATTTTTTGTATGAAAATTTTTGAAAATCAAAAAACCTGGGGAAAATTTTGAAAAAATCTGAAACAAAATTTTGGAAAAAATGCAAAAAATTGGCACGAAAATTTTTTGAAAAATTTGAAAAAATCTCTACAATGAAACCATTAAATTTTTGAAAATATGAGTTTTGTTCATCTGCACACGCACACGCATTATACCTTTCAGCAAGCGCTCGGTAAGCCAAAAGGACTCGCCAAACGCGCGAAAGAATTGGGACAAACAGCGATTGCAATCACGGACGCGGGAAATCTCTATGGCGCGTTCGAATTTTATGTTGCGTGTAAAGCGGAAGGAATTAAGCCGATTATTGGAGTGGAATTTTTGGTTTCCAAAAAAGGCCGAACCAATCGTGATAAAGATAATGAAATTTTTGAAATTGTACTACTTGCCAAAAATGAGCAAGGCTACCGAAACCTGATTCAGCTCGTGACGATTTCTCAGATTGAAGGATTTTGGAATGGAAAACCGCGCATCGATTTTGAAATTTTGGAGCAATATGCCAATAATCTTGTGGCGCTTTCTGGCTCAATGTATGGCGAAATCGGCCAGGCGATTATCACGGGGCGCGACGAAAATTATATTTTGGAACGCGTTCGGTATTATCAGAAAATTTTTGGCGTAGAAAATTATTTTTTGGAAATTGAAGAACATCCAGATCGTCCGATGCAGCCACGAATCAACGAGACGATTATCGCGATTGCCAAGCGAAATAATCTCGAAATTGTCGGAACAAATAATTGTTATTACCAGACGATTGATGACGCCGAGGTGCAGGATATGATGTCGGCAGTGGCGGCTGGTCGCGAGCTGGATGATCCAGACCGAACGACGCTCATGGAAGGGGATTATTCTGTGCGCCCAAGTCGCGAAATGGAAGAGCTTTTTGTGTACGCGCCAAAAGCATACGAAAATGCAGCAAAAATTGCGGAAATGATTGATCTGCACATTGAATATGGCGATTATAAAATTCCGATTTTTCCGCTTTCTGATGAGGAAGAAGTACAATTTGCTCAGTATCAAAATTTTGTCGACGAATACAACGCGACGCACAAAGACAAGCTCAAAAAATTCCAGGCGGAAGAATGGCTTTTGCGCGTGCTTTGTATCAATGGCCTCAATTTTCGATACGATTTTGGACTTGATGATGAGAAAAAACGCGTTTTGCTCGGAAAATTAGA
The DNA here is from genome assembly GCA_013332525.2 of Candidatus Altimarinota bacterium. Lineage (GTDB taxonomy): Bacteria > Patescibacteriota > Gracilibacteria > BD1-5 > UBA2023 > GN02-873. The sequence goes on along the minus strand of JABCOP020000025.1, from coordinate 2,971 downwards.
AACACCTCCAATTACCAAGAAACTGACCGATATTTCGGTGGAAGAACTTCATGAAATCGCGGAAAGTTATTACAGCGACGACAAGAAAAAATTGCTTGAAACCATGAATGAAAAGCAACTCGAAATCGTCGCGCGTCTCGAATATGAGCTCACTGTGGTGAATATTATGGGATTTAATGGATATTTTTGTATCGTGTCGGATTTTATCCGATACGGAAAAAATAATGGCGTGCCAGTAGGTCCAGGTCGTGGTTCAGCAGCCGGAGCACTTTTGGCGTATTTGTCAGGAATTACCGACATTGATCCGCTTCGTTATGGATTGCTTTTTGAGCGTTTTTTGAATCCATCGCGCGTATCGATGCCCGATATTGATGTGGATTTTTCTGACGAATGACGCGACCAAGTATTGGCCTATGTTCGTGAAAAATACGGAAAAGAGCGCGTAACGCAGGTGTGTACATTTGGAACACTCGCGGCTCGTGCTGCCGTGAAAGATGCTGGACGCGCACTGGGAATTCCATTTTCTGAAATGAATGATGTCGCGAAACTCATTCCATCTCGCCCAGGAATTAGCCTTCAAGAAGCCATCGAAGAATCGCCAGAATTTAAAAAATATTACGAAGAGGAAAATGGCCGCTACCAAAAAACAATTCAGTCAGCACTTCGTCTTGAAGGAACAGTGCGCCAACTCGGCGTGCACGCATGTGCGGTAATCATCGCACCAGAACCAATGACGCATTTTTGTCCATTGCAGCCACCTCCAAAAGATCCAACTACCACAGTAACACAATTTTCCGCAGGCCCACTCGAAGAATTGGGGCTTCTCAAAATGGATTTCCTTGGACTTCGAAACCTCACTATCCTGGATCGTTCCCTCAAAATCGTAAAAGATGTGCACGGCGTTGACATCAATTTGCTCAAAATTGATTATGAAGATCCCAAAGTTTTGGCGCTTTTTGGGGAAGGTGATATGACGGGAGTTTTTCAGTTTGAATCAACAGGAATGCGTCGTTATCTCAAAGAATTGAAACCGTCAAGTTTTGAAGATCTCATCGCGATGGTTTCGTTGTATCGACCAGGTCCGCTGCAATATATCCCAGAATTTATTGACCGAAAATTTGGCCGAAAAGTCGTAGAATATCCACATCCGTCACTGGAAGAAATTTTGAAGCCAACATACGGAATTGCTGTGTATCAGGAGCAGATTATGCAGCTCGTGCAGGCATTCGCAGGATTTTCGCTTGGTGAAGCCGATATTTTGCGTCGTGCCATCGGTAAGAAAAAATATGAGCTCCTCATGGAGCAGCGCGTCAAATTTATCGATGCCGCCAAAGAACAATGACATCCAGAAGAACTCGCGATTTATATTTTTGATGAAATTATTGAGCCGTTTGCGGGGTATGGTTTTAATAAGTCGCACGCGGCGTGCTACTCGATGATTGCGTATCAAACGGCATATATGAAGACATATTATCCAACGGAATCGATGGTGGCATTGATGGTGTCTGATGAGGAAGACATCGACCGAATTCGTATGGAAATTTCTGAAGCGCATGCGAAAGGCGTGAAAGTTTTACCGCCAGATGTGAATGAGTCACGAAAGCACTTTACCTATATTGATAATGAAACGATTCGTTTTGGACTTAAAGCGATTAAAGGGCTTGGTGATGGACCGATTGCCACGATTCGTCGAGCACTCAAAGACAAAAAATTTGATTCTATCGAGGATTTTATCGAACGAACGGGCGGCGATGTGATTAACAAAAAATCGCTCGAAGCGCTTATTTATTCTGGGGCGCTCGATGCCTTTGGTGAGCGAAAAAGCCTCCTTGCAAGCATTCCAAAAATAACGACTTATCTCAAAGAAATTGAGAAAAAAGATAAAACTTCTCAAATGTGACTTTTTGATTTGGACTATGCGCCAAAAGTAGAATTTGAACTCGAAAAAGTCGAGCCGATGACATTTGAAGAACGAATGAAAGGGGAAAAAGCGATGGTTGGATATCCAGTTTCTGGACATCCACTGGAGGGAATCGAGGATTTTATCAAAAGTAAATCAAAAAATCTCGGTGCGGTGGAAGCGTGGTTCGAAAAGCTTCACAATGCCAACAATTCTGATGACGAAAATTCTGAAAATACAAACCCAGAAAATCCTCCAGTCGAAACAGAAAAAATGCCAGAAAAATCTGAGGAAAAAAATTCTGAAAAACTCAAAAAAGAAAAAAAAGAGGACGAAACAGCGACGCTCATCGGTTTTGTATCGGAGGTTCGCCACATTCCAACCAAAACGGGTGGGCAAATGATTATCGCGACAGCGGAAAGTGCTGGATTCAATTTTACCATCGCAGTTTTCCCACGAGATTACGAAGTGTATGCGCACAAAATTCTTGAGGATCACATCGTGGTTGTGAATGGGAAACTACGGTTTGATGAGGAGCGCGGCGAGGTTTCGATCGCTCCGATTACGCCATTTCGTCGTTCGGGAGAAAAAATCACATCCGATTCAGTGAAAACGTTTAGCATTTCCCAATTTCAAGATTTTGCCAAAACTGCTGGTTTTTCGCCTGTCAACGAACAAAAAACGGAGCGATTTGATATTATTCTGCCGCCATTCTGGGCGCGTGAAGATTCTGAAGAATTGCGAAAATTCCTGGAAGGCGAGCAGAGCGGAAATATCGAAATTATTTTGAAGCGAAATAACGCCGAAAAATCCACCAAATTTTTCTTGCAATCGACCGAAAACCTGAAAAAATGGCTCGTTGGAAAAATATAAAAATCCCAATTGGGATTTTTTTGATACTTTTTCATATAAAAATAACAAAAAATAAAAAGCCCGATTTGGGCCTTTTATTTTCTCAAAATGAATTATACATTTCCACCAAAGAATGTACGATAGATCATTCGACTAGTTTCAGTTCTTGGGATGAATTCTTTTGGAGCAAAGGTGTTTGAGTTGCGTCCTTTCATGATT
>JABCOP020000024.1 GCA_013332525.2 Candidatus Altimarinota bacterium | reverse complement strand
TGAAACCACGAGAGGCTTGAGAAATGCGAGAAAACTTCTTCCGAAGAGATGACAAAGAAAAAACCATAGAAGGAAATTATTTCTTCTATGGTAGCAAAAATAAGGATTTTTCTCAACAATATGATATTTTATGAAAAATTTTCGCTTGACAAAAAATTTTTATTATGTGGAGTTATTATTGAACCACGACAACGACTTTGGGTTCTTTTCCGATTTCTCGGAGAATCACATCGCCCACCTTTCGTTCGATGAATCGCGCGAACGCGTCGGCATCTTTGAAACGAGAAAGATCCTGCAAAACATGACGAATCGCTTCATCAAGATTTTTTTCAAGTCCAGGAACCTGCGAAACAGCCGGCAAGCCAACACTATCATACTTGATATGATATCCACCAGATTTTTTGGAAATCGCCACTACAACCACTCCCTGCGTCGAAATCTGAAATCGGTCGTGCAATTCTTTTTCTCCAGTATATCCAACCATTCGCCCATCAACGGTGATAAGTTTTTTGGAAACATACTGATCCGTTTCACGCATTCCATCTTTTGTGAATTCGAGCAATTTTCCGTTTTTCAAAATAGGAACATGAGATTTTTTGTATCCCAATTCGTAGGCATTTCGCGCGTTTCCACGAAGCATATGCGGATATCCATAGATCGGAATATAAAATTCTGGATTGAGAAGGCGAATCATTTTTTTGGTATCTTCTTCACGAGCGTGTCCACCAGCATGAATTTCTGATTCTTTGTAGTGATGTACGCGTGGACCTTGCTGAGTAATCAAGTCAAAAAGCCCTTGCACTGCACGCTCATTTCCTGGAATCACTGATGATGAAAAAATAATCGTATCATCAGGCTTGAGATATGTATCACGAGATTCTCCCGTTACGATACGCATCAGTGCCGCATAACGTTCACCCTGCGCCCCTGTACAACAAATCGTCACTTGATTGTCTGGCAATTTGTTTGCATCCGCCATAGAAATAATCGTCCCTGGCTTTGGTCGCACATATCCAAGTTTGATGGCGATATCAATATAATTATTCATCGAACGACCCATCAAAACCACCTTTCGACCAAATTTTTCCGAAGTGGCAATAATGAGCATCACGCGATCAATAATAGACGAAAATGTCGCTGTAATCACACGCGCTGGTGCTTTTTCAAAAATCTCTTCCATCGAGTGAATCACTTCTGATTCAGAAATAGATGACCCGATCAAATGCGCGTTCGTCGAATCTGAGAAAAGTCCACGAACGCCACGTTTCCCGAGCGCTTCAAGCCAATCATAATTGGTAGAAGGACGATGTGGAAGCGGATTCTGATCAAATTTCCAGTCACCAGTATGTACAAATCGCCCGACTGGTGTTTCGATCAAAAGCCCAAGAGAATCAGGAATTGAGTGATCCACCACAAACGGCGTTACCTGAAAATGTTTTCCAATCTGCACTGGACGATAGCGCACATATTCAATCATTTTAGAAAGTGGTGCTTTCATATCAGTTTGCTTGAGCTTGATAAGTTCATATGCCATCGCTGGGGAGTAAATCGGCGTATCGCGCCCCAGTTGTTCCATTAGGTGGAACACGCCACCGATATGATCGATATGCCCGTGAGTAATACACACGCCCACCACTTTTTTCCCTTTACAATAAGACAAATCAGGAATCGTGTTATTGATACCAAGCTGATACTGATCAGCAAACTGAAGCCCCATATCCACGATGAGCAATTCATCTTCATATTCAAAGCCCATACAATTGAGTCCCACTTGCTCCACTCCACCGAACGGAATCACTCGCAAAGTTTCTTTTTCAAGCGGTTTTGCACGTTCTTCTACTGGATGAAGAAATTTTTTGAGAGCCTGTGTGGGTGTCAAAAATGGGAATGATTTTCGTGGACGGAAGCTATCTTCAAAAACGAAAGAATCCCCCGGCTTCAAATGAGAATTGGTGTGAAGTTTTTTTCCAGAATTGAAAAAATTTCTGAAATTTTTCTTTTCGCCATTTTTTTGCGAAAATTTCTTGTCAGGATTGCGCGAATGATTCGGCCGCTTTTCCTGATTTTTTAGATTTTTTTCTTGCATATATTAAAAATTAGAAATATTTTTTTCGATAATTATTGGCATGACAATCGGCGTTCTGCCCGTCAGAACAAAACACAATTTTCCGATTTCGCGCCTGAGAATCTGCACGAGGCCTCCACGCTCAATCACTGGATTTTCCGCAATCGTCTGCTCGTAGAGAATTCGCACAGACTTGATGATTTCTTTATGAATTTTCATCATTTCATGTGCATGCACAAAGCCGCGAGAATCAATGAAAATATGCCCAGAAATCGCTCGCATCCGCACATCTTCCTCAATCGTAAAAGTCACAACGCCCGACTCAGCGAGATTTTTTCGATCAGAAAGCACATATCAAGCTATTGTTCCAACCGATTTTTCATCAATATAAAATGTATCAAAACTGAATTTCATCGTGCGTTTTTCAAAATTTTCGTTGACAAAAGCGAGAATCTCTCCGACCGCAAATTTTTCTTGCCCGATTTCAAGATTTTCTGAAATCACAAAATCCGCATTGGCGATAGGAGAAAAATTTTCTAAAATTGGCAATTTTTCATAACCAAAAATAGAATTTCCCGAACGAAAACCAAGCATTTTTTTATTGCCATTTTTTGCAATAACGAATTCCAGTGATCCAATTTTTCTCTCTGAAAATTCCTCAGAAAACATCTCAAAAAATCGTATTTTATCGTATTTTTGAGCACCAGAAATATTATTACGAATTTTTGCAATAAGGTTTTTTGTTGCAAAAATTGGCGGAAAGTCAAGATTTTCGAGAATAAGAAGCACACGAACAATGTCGATATTTTCGTCGAGCAAAATCCATGCGTGAAGGCGAGATTTTTCTGAGAACGGCAAACGAATATCTGGAAAAGTTGGATATTTTTTGCCAGATTCAGAATATTCGCCAAATCCAGTTCCGATAAGCACAGAAGTATCATCTTTTTTAAGCAAAATCATTGAATCGGTACCCTGATTCGCGAGAACCACCTGACGAATTGGCGATTTTTTTTCTTCATTCACCAAGAATGACGGCTTCATAGAGCCGAGCAAATTTTTGAGAGAATTTTCTATAGAAACCTCTTCCAGAAAGGATTTTTCGGAATAAGATTTTTTGTTTTTCTCTCACGAATTTTTGGCAGAAATATTGGTTTTTTCTGAATTATTCTCACGAGAATTTTCAGTAAAAGAATTATTTCCAAAGCCAAAATTTTCGCTTTCTTGAAATATTGAACCCATACAATCAAAATAAAATTGGGTGAAAAACGAGAAATGTATTATATAAAAACTCTTTCTACGAGTGAGGTCATACCTCAAAAAGTAGAAAGAGTATACACATTATCCGAGAAAATTCAAGTAATTTTGAAAAAGAATTGGAATTTTTGTCGTATCCCAGAGATAGTCTGGCGCTTGGGTAAGGGAAAAATCTGTTCCCTGAAATTCTCCATGCACAAAAACATTATCCGCAAAAAATAAATATTTTTGACGAAGGGATTCATTTTTCATCGCGCGATCCAAAAAATTGTTGTTGTGAAACACATACCACACAAAGCTTTCCGCAAAATCTTCGTACTGATTGGTTGCAGCATAGCCAGAAATAAAATCCGAAAGCGATGTGCCAGCATGTTTGGTTTTCATCGATTGCCACGAAATTTTATAAAAATCCTTGGATGGATCCGGAAAATTCTGAGTCGCGCGCAAAAAATAAATATCCACCACATGGGCAAGTTCATGCGTAAAAAGCTTGATAAACTCGGTATCATTGGTGACTTGCGCAGAAATTTTCATTTCTTTCCCACGAAGTTGGCCGCGTGGTTCTTTCTGATTGGCATCAAGAAAAATCGACAATCCCGTATACAGAAACGGGAAAAATTTCGATCCCATAGTGCGCTTCATCAGGTCAATCTGACGATTCACAATGATTGGCTCGCCATTGACCACAATTTTGGCACCAGAAAATTCTGTCGTCTGTGCAAAAATCTGAGAAAAATTCGCAAAAACAACAAAAAAAATTATCAAAAATGTCGTAAATTTTTTCAAAAGTTTTGTTCGCATATTCTATCCAACAGCTCCATAAATAATCGCCAAAACCGCATTGACAAGCGGAAATGAAACCAGCGCCACGATCAGCCCAATGAGCGCAAAAATCGCCGTATCTTTCGCAGTTTTGAGGCGTTCGCCGTCGCCATAAGCAGTCGTATACATCACGCCAGAAACTACGAGCGCCATCACCGCAAAAAGCGCTCCATATCGCATAAAGCCAGACGCAAGCTCCAGAACACGTTCACGAAAATTATCTTTTCCATCTGCTGAATTGATGGAATTATTTTCAATCGAAATTCCGCTCGTTCCACTCGCACAATCACGCAAATTTCCCACAATCGTATCGATCCGCTGAGAACCAGCCTCCGTTGTCACACGACAATTTGTCTGCGCTGCCAAAGTGGCCCATGGGAAGAGCAATATCATCGCAAGAATCAATATTTTAAAAATTTTCATATTAGCCAATATTAAGCCGAGAAATAAGAGAAATCACGAAAGCCGAAAGCATAATCGTAACAATCGCAATAATCGAATACAAAACCGCCGTCCAAGCCTGCTTCATTTTGGCTTCGTCACCATCAGCTGTGAACAAATCGTACGCAATATACAGCCCACAACCAACCGCTACAAGCGGCAAAATCACTTGCAACAAAATTTTCTGAATAAACGCCAAAAAATGAATTACCGCATTTTTCCCATCAACCGGAATATCAATGGATTCTTTCGGCGGATCCACCTGAAATCGTTGAAGTTTACTTTTTTCGGCACTCGAAATTTTTTCAAGCGTTGAGCGTTCTTTGGAAGAATTATCAGATTGCGCATTAGCCAAATTGGTTGTTGTCAAAAAAACTGACACCAAAGCCAAAATCGCACACGAGATTTTGAGGAAAAATTTTTTCATAAATTATTTGAAGGAAAGATTGGAAACAATTTGAACGATAAGAAACGCACCACCAGCGAGACCTACACCCACAAGCGCATAGATCAAAATATTTCGCGCTTCGTCGAATTTTTGTTCGTTTCCGACAGAAAGAAACATTTGAATTCCAGCCCAAGTTGCCGCAATAATTGCCAAAACGGCCGTAATCCCAATCACATAGGCGATAATATTCGGCAAAACACCGAGTACATCACTCGACTCAGTTGCCTGCCCAGTGCCATTCGGAGCGCCAGGAAGTTGTCATGTTGGCGAAATTACTTGTGGTGCCGCAAACGCAACCATTGGCACGAGTGATGCTAAGAAAACGAAAAATGAGTTTTGGAAAAATTTTTTCATACAAGTTTTTTGGAAAATTTTTGAAATTTAGGAGAAAAAGCTCGCAATCACCGAAATAATGACCCACGAAAGAAATGCGACGAGAATCGCAATGAGGTTATATTTGATAATATTTTTCGCACGCTGCGCAAATTCCCCATCCGAAAACGAAAAAATATAAAATATCCTGCAATAATCAACGCTACGCCCGCAAGCAACGGAATAATCGTGAGGAGCAGATTGGAAATTGAATTCATAATTCCTAAAAAAAGCCCTTTCCAGCCTGTTTGTGCTGGACGATTATTCGCAGAATCAGACGTTTTCACGCCGTGATCAATCGGATCCAATTGAGAAAGGTCAATCCGAAAGCTACCACTTCCAAAATCCATGGATTGCTGAGCAAAAATTTCAGCATTTGAAAACGAAAAAATCGCCACAAATGCCAAAAATATGAGTAAAATTTGATGTCACAATGTCCGAAAAAATCGTGATTTCATAAGGAAAAATTTATATTTCGTTTTTATGCTATCACAATTTTTGAAAAAAAGCAAACATTAGAATTGCAAAAAATGAATTTTCCGTTACAATGAAGGCCAATTTTATTTTTTGAATTATGAATCCACTACTTATTGCTATCATTGCCGTAGGACTTATCCTCATCACCCTTGTTATGCTTCAATCAAAAGGAACAGGGCTTTCTATCGTTCCCGGGTCAAATGATTTTGGAAAATTTGAACGACGCGGACCAGAAAAAACACTTCATGTCATTACAATTTCTCTCGTTGTGATTTTTGTTGCATTGTGCATTGGATACTACTTTTTCGCATAGTTTTGCAGAAATTATTTTCTAAAAATTAAATCATGAAATCCTTCCTACAATACCGAAAAACAGCGCTTCTCGTGTGTGCGGTTTTATGTAGTTTTTTTGTTGTGCACTTGGTGGGCGCGTACATTTATAGTGGCGGAAAATATGTCGGACTTCCTGGTGGGGGCGTTTCTGTGGGTGTCGTTTCTGATTCCAATCCCAATCCACTCAATCCGCTTTTGTACGGAAGTGGAAAAATCGACGATACGCTCTATAATCTTCTTTTCCGAAGCCTCATTCGCTACAATCCTGCGACAGAAATTTATGAATGAGATTTAGCGTATTGTGATATCAAAAATATTTCAGAAATCACTTGTAAACTCACTGATGACGCGATTTGGTCGGACGGGACAAAAGTGACGACTGAAGATGTTGTAGCCACTTTTGAAGCCTTCAAAGAACATGCGACCACAAGTGCGATGCGAACAGTTTTTTCGAATGCAAAAGTAAAATCTGGAGATGATAATACGATTGTTATCACTTCTTCGAGCAAAAATTATAATATTATTGAGGCACTTTCGTATCCAATTGTTCGAAGTGATGTAATTGATCAAATCAAAAATAATCGCCTCAAAAAAGAAAGCTACATCACTTCTGGACCATTTATTTTTGAGGATGAAACGGACGATAGTGAATATAATTATCACAATATTGTGCTTGCCAAAAATCCAAATTACCAAAAAACGGTTTGGCTCAACAATATTCGTCTCAAAATTTTTCCAGATTTGGCGACGCTTCAACGCGGAATTTCTGTCGTAGAAATCGTGATTCCGCCGCTTTCTCAGGAAAATCTCAATCTCTCATCAAGCTTCAAAAAAATTGATGTGAGAAATTATGAATTTTATGGAAATTTCTTGAATACCGATCGAATGGACCCGAATTTGCGAGCAATTTTGGTCAATTATTTGTCAGCACGATTCAAAGAAAATGGACCCGAAGTAGCCAATCAAATCCCTACACAATCAATATTTTTGAGTGGCGCGAGCGTAACAGGAAAAACAGAACTTCCGATGAGTCTTCAGGATTTCATGAATGACAAGGGTTACAAGAAAAAATGATCACTTCTCAACGATGCGTACGCGATCAAGACGACGCTCACGAGTGGTGCAAAAATTCCAAAAATGCAATATTTCCGAAATGGAAATGGGTATGCAATTTTGTATAGCGACGATCCTGCTGGCGAAATCAGTCTCAATGGTGTGGTTCCAAATACAACAACTTCCGTAACTATCAATGGTTACACTTTGCAAGAATATTCTGCCGGAAGCACAACTTTTGTCTATAAAATTTCTACGGCACTTGGAACTATTAAAGATGGAAAAAATACCTACAATCTCGAATTAACACAAAAAGATGGTTCAGTATTCAAAGAAACGCTCACCATCTATCATACAACGGACAAAGAAAAAATGGAAGAATACAAAAAATCCGTTGATGAGGAACTCCTTGCAGAACTCAATAGCGCCGAAAAAATTGCTGAACGAGAAACTGCCAAACAAGAAAAAATTGCAAAAATCCAAGCACTCGAAGACAATCTGTATTACAATTCGGATTATGAGCCTTTTTCACTGAAGCTCACCTTTGTGTCCGATCGTGAAGCATCGCTTACTTATGCGGATTTCACGATTTCGGCACTTCGCCAGCTTGGAATCGTGGTAGAATCTGATCCCATCGATACCAAAGGCCTTGACGCCATGATTAAATCAGGTGAAAAAAATTATGATATGATTATTGTTGGGGTTCGTTCGCCAAATACGATTGCCGATTTGGGGACAGCATTTTTCTCATCAGAAAGCGGAAATCCAAATTTTTCAAATATTACGAGTAAAAATTTTGTAGATAATTTCAAAGAGCTCAAAAATACCGCTGACAAAAACGCAGCTGATGAGCTCAAGCAAAAAATTATTGATTTTATGAATGAGCAGAATTTTTATCTGCCGATTTCGCAGCCAGTTCATAAAATTTATATGCATATGGATGTCAAATGAATGCATATGCCTAATATTATCCCGAATACAGGGGCGCTCGCATATGTTTTTGACACACTCAGTAAACGCGAAGAATATCAGAAAAATACCGAAGGAAAAAATATTTCAGGATTTTTCTCTTGGTTCGCAGAAACTCTTTCTCCTCAAAAAAACTAATGAAAGAAAAAATTGTTCAAAATGCCTGGGGACTTGTAAGCCAATTTCATTCCTTAAAAAAGCTCAACTTTTTGCCATCAGCTTTTGGGATGATTTGGCTTTTAATGATTTTAGTATACCAGGTGACATTTGCGCTCGCGACATCGTTCAATAAAACTGATGATGTCTGGAATTTTCTCAAACACTTGCCGAATGAGCCGTATTTTATCTCACTTGTTGTGGGCGTGATTGTTATTTTTGTGTTTTATAGCCTCCTCAATCCGATCGCAAAAGGCGGAATGATTCACATGATGCACACATATCGCCAGAATAATGGCGAAAAATTCCATCGCTCGTGGCAAGGATTTTTCGACGGCCTTTCGCATTTTTTGCCAATTTTTGAAGTACAAAATATCACAGCCATTTTTGCGCCGCTCACCATCATCACTTTTACGATTTTTTTGTTTCGCATCACCGATTCTGGGCTTCATAGCCTGATCGGAATAGCGATGGGCGTATATTTTTTGTTCGCGTTTTTGCTCAATATGTGTTTTGCGTATGCGCCATTTTTCATCGTTTTTGAAGAAAAAAAGGCTCGCCAAGCACTTTCAAGCTCGACAGCAATGGCAGTCGGAAATATTAATATCACGGCTCGACTTTATTTCACAAATCTTCTCCTCTATTTGCGAGTTTTGTTCATTGGTGCATTATTCTTGCTCATGCCGTTCATTATCTCGAGCGCGCTCGCATATTTCACTATCATCAGCGTCAAAATTATTTTTCTTGTGATTTTCTCATTAATTTCGACCGTTCTGTTTGTTTTCATCGTATATCTCAACTCTGTTTTAGAAATTTTCATTTTGGCAGTTTGGTACGAAGCGTATCTTGCTTGCAAGGAAGAAATGGCCTTGCATCAAGAATAACCCCCTCGGGGGATTTTTATTTTTCAAAAAAATTTGACAAAAAAATACATTTAGAATATAATTCATTTGCTTTATTTTTTAAATTAAAATATGTATTATTATAATTCTGTAACGCTTCCATTTTTGCAACTCAGTGCACTCGCAGAAATTCTTGAAAAAATTGATGCGGAACGAAAAACAAAAAATATTTCTGATGATGAACTTTTGGGACTTCGCCTGATTGATGATATGTTTACTTTTGGAAAACAACTTCGTTTTTCTATTGACAAAAGCGTTGCGCTCGCAGAAATTTTCACAGGAAAAACGGCGCCAAAAACCGGTACTGAGCATTCAACACTTGACGCGTACAAAAAAGAAATTTCCGAAAATCTTGAATTCCTCAAAAGCCTTTCAGAATCAGATTTTGCCAATGCGAGCGAAAAAACTTTTTCTCATCCAATTTTCTTCCCAGAAGCACAGCTCGTTGGATCAGACATTATTCCATTTTTCTTTGCCAATATGTATTTTCACATCACAACAGCGTACGATATTTTGCGACATTTTGGCTTTGAAATCGGGAAAAAAGATTTTCTCGGAACGCAGGTTTTCGCCAAAGTACAAAAATAAAATCCCCAGTTTGGGGATTTTTTAAAAATTTGAGAAAAATATATTGAGAAAATTTTTCTATTTTATGAGTACATTTGAAGAATTTTTAAAAGCTTCCGGAAAAAGAATGATGCGACAATTCAAGTTTTATCACGCTTTACGGTCAATTAAATATTTTAGAATCCGGATGGTCAAAATAGAGTTGCAAAATAAATTCTGAACCACCAAGGCTTTCTAAAATATTTTCAAATTTTTCATTTTCAGCAAGCGAGAGCAAAATAGTTCCATCTCGCAAATTTTCACGAAGTTTTGCATCAAAAAGCACATAATTGGTTTCTAAGATTTTTTGCAAAAACTTTTCATGTTCATCAAAAATTGGTGAAATATAGTGAAAAATCGGAGAATTTTCCTGAAGTCAAAATGCTTTTAAAAATGATATAATCATATAAATATTTTAAAAATCAAAGATTATCATGAAGCATTCCTCAAAACAATGTATTATTCTAAAACTCCTTATGGAGAGGTTATCACAAAAAAAGATGTTTTTAAATTCGAATGTGGTCCCCGATGATAATCTTTTGTTTGCTAAATATTTTTTATTCTCAAATTCTCCATTTTAATTATTCATGAACAAAGCGTTTCACCATATACTCGCCGTCCAATGCGTATCCGCGTTTTTCATAATATCCGCGCACGCCCACACCAGAAATCACTGCCATTTTTTCGATGCTTGGGTATTTTTCATGAATAATTCGCTCCGCCTCGGCAATCATTTTTTTTCCAAAACCCTGATGCTGACCCGAATGATCGCCCGTAAAGCCCACTGGAATCTGATCTCCAAAAACATGGATTTCGCGAATCAACGCGGCATTTTCAAGCTCTGGAATAAAATGCTTTTCATGAGAAAAATACTGCGATGGCACTCTCAAGCGCAAAAGTCCAAAAATAGTGCGGTCACGAGGATCAATCATTTGCAAAAAATATTCGTGTCCGCCAGAGGCTTCATAAAAATCAATTTCCAAAATCGCATCGTCAGGAGAATTGCCTTTGGCGCGAATCTCGCGCGCAGAAATATCGTGGCGTTTAAGACCTCGGGCACGCATCGCTACTTCGGTCACTTGGCGCAAATTGGCCGTTTTGGAACCAGCCAAAATCTCATGCGCAGGAATGTCGCGATACATACGATTGAGTCGCACATATTCTGGCAAATACGACTGCAATTCCGCCATCAATGGAATCAATTCCTTGTCTTCATATGGGTGGAATTTTCCTTCTTCCCAAAGTTTTGTCAATTCAGAATTTGGCGTTACCACCATTGGATAAATCTTGAGTTCATCGGGTCGAAAATTCTGATCCTCAAAAATTCGCTTCATCGCGGATTTGTCGAGCTCAGGCGTTGCGCCAACCAATCCTGGCATCATATGTGCCACCACCTTAAATCCAGCATCCTTGAGTAATTTGGTTGCAAGAATTGACTCAGCATTCCCATGACCGCGCAAATTTTTCTCATTGATATCATCATGCGTCGTCTGATAGCCAATCTCCACGCGCGTGATTCCATAGCGACGAAGGCGTTTGATTTCTTCAATCGTGATCCAGTCTGGGCGTGTCTCTATTGCCATTCCAATCACTCGACTTTCCGCGGTTTCATTGCGTTTTTTAGCTTCTTCCAAAGTCTCAGAAAGTTCAATATTTTCATTTTTTGTAGTTTTTTCTTCAAATGGCGAATATTTTCCATTTTCTGAAAAATGATGCTCTTTTTGTGCAAAAAGCGTGTGCGCATCATAAATATTTTTCACAAAATCTTCCTGATATTTCTGCGGATACACGCTCCAAGTCCCACCAATAATTCGCACATCGCACTTGGAAATCGCATTTCCCGTGATTTCAAGGGACCGAAGACGATTTTGCACTTGTAAAAACGGATCAAACGCGTTCATCTCAGCTCGTTGTACGGCCGGCTCGTCAGAAATATAGCTTTTTGGCAAACCATCGTATGTCGGACAATAAATACATTTTCCCGGGCAACCCCAAAATTTGGTCAAAAGTGAAATCACCGAAACGCCCGAAAGCGAACGAACCGCGCGCTTACGAAGCACTTTTCGAATACGAAGCTCATCTTCAATTTTTCCCGATTTTACGAGTTCAGAAAATCTATTAAGCAATGAAATATGGCTTGGTCAAGTAGGAATTTTGTATTCGGCAAGAATTTCATTTTTCAGGCGATGAAATTGTTCTTTTTCGGTGATTTTTTTGTCCTCGGCAAGCGCAAATAAAATTCTGTCTTCGATGTGAAAATTTGAAATATTTGACATATCGTGTTTATAATGGGCAGATTATATAGAAAAGCCTCTTTTTTGCAAAAATAAAAATTTTGTGATAATATGCTGGAAATCATTTTACAATATGGAAAAATTTCACGGAATGTCGTTTTTGTTTGAACATGCTGATATTTTTATCTTTTTAGCACTCGGTTTTTTTATTATTGGTGTTGTGTCAATTACAACGAGCCTACACAGCATTGATGAAAATCTCAAAAAAATCGCAAAAAATCTCGAAAAATAAAAAACTTCCCCGAAAGGAAGCGATTGTTTTCAAGTGGCGGAGAGACAGGGATTCGAACCCTGGAGCCCTTGCGGACTGCCGGTTTTCAAGACCGGTGCATTCGACCACTCTGCCATCTCTCCAGGATGTTGTCGAAAACAGTGCACGCAGTATATAAAAAATTTTTGATTTGTCAAAATTTTTTTTGATTTTTCTTGTTTTAAAAATCTTTTTCGAAAATATTGCCATTTTGAATGGCTTTTTTGACATTTTCACGCTGATCTTTGTCATGGAATTTGAGCATATCAGAAGAAATAATCACACCACTCGGTCTTCCCATTTTGTTCCAATTTCATCGCGTTTTTCGCTCACCAAAAAACTGAATGAGCGCATTGAACCAATAGTGCCAAAAAAATATTTTTCGCGATTTTCCCGAAAATTTCACAAAATGAAAATTTTCTTTTTCTTGATTTTCGTCGATTTGGACCCAAGAATTTTGCTGCAAAAATCGTTCGTACGAATCATCAAAATCCAAAATTGGCTTCAAAAAATAAATCCAATAATACAGGTAAATATCATCTTTGAGCGCAATTTTTTGAAAATCAAGCGCTTTTTCGGTAACAAAAAACGAAAGACAAAAATTTCCTGCGATATCAGTTCATTTTCGCCAAACTCACATTTTCCAAAATTTGAGTGTAACAAAAAAACGCACATACCAAAGCATTTTTGCATCAGTAACGATGAATAAATCAATATCCGAGTCACTTTTTGTGGCGAACATCGACAAAGAATTGCAAATGGCAATCATTTTGATTCCGCGAGTATTTTTGATACAATCAATATATTTTTGTGTACGCAAAAAAAGCTCTTTCTCATGAAAATTTGGAGCGTTTTTGATTCACATGGATGCAATGAATTGTTCTTTAAATTCGTACATTATGACAGACTTTTAATCGCCAATTTTACTTTTTCTGCGAGTGGAAGCGAGTCATCAAGCGTTGCTACAATCGCCTCTACACGAGATTTTTCGTATCCCATGCTCACGAGCGAGCTCACAAGTGGAGTATCCGGCACGGTTGGCGTTTTTTCTAATGTTGATGAGGTTTTTGTAAAATTGATCGAACCCTTGAGATCCACGATAATTTTTTGCGCCGTTTTTTTGCCAATTCCAGGAATGGTGGCGAGCAATTTATCATCTTCGGTCTGAATGGCATTTATAAGGGCTTCACCGCCCAATCCAAGCATATTCAGTGCCGTCTTTCCGCCAATTCCAGAAACTTTAATCAGATTTTTAAAAAGATTTCGCTCGTCAATCGTCGCAAAACCAAACAAAACCTGACTCACATCAGTGATATGATGATGAATCCAAGCGGAAATCAACTCATTTTCGCGAGCCGTCGCTACGAGATTTGGCGACGCAAAAATCTCCAATCCAAGGCCAGTATTTTCGACCAAAATCATGATATTGATACCATCTGTATTGATGACTTTTCCAGAAATATATGCAAACATAGAAAAAATTTTTTACATTATATATTTTTTTCATAAAATAGCAAAATGCAACACACAAAAAAACACATCGACTGCTTTGTGAATATTATTGATAATTTTGGCGATATGGG
Organism: Candidatus Altimarinota bacterium; assembly: GCA_013332525.2. Classification (GTDB taxonomy): domain Bacteria; phylum Patescibacteriota; class Gracilibacteria; order BD1-5; family UBA2023; genus GN02-873. Next base: position 97,838 of record JABCOP020000024.1, on the reverse strand, counting down.
ATTTATCGTCGAATTTTGCCTTTATTATAAGAAAAAATATCCTCAAGATTTTTATTTTCATATCTTCACAAATGACAAAAAATCACTAATACAAATATTTGCATTAAATAATTGTGTCGAAAATGTGTCGATCTATGATGTCAAAGATTGGCGAAAAATGAGTGATTTGGCGATTTCTTTTTTGCATGCAGATTTCCCAAAAAAGGCTTATAAAAAGGCTTTTCGCGTGGATTATTTGTCATTTGATGAATCTTGGCTTACGCACAATGGCGATGAGCACTTTTTATCAATCGAGGATTTTCGAATTTTTGAAATGATAATTTCCCCTAAAAATCGTGGTTCTTGATTATTGCCAATATTTGCAATAAATGAAAAACGCGATGAAATAGAACAAAAATGGCGTTTGTCGAAACAAAAAAAATGGATGTCGATATTTGCATATGATGACACTTTGGCGAAAATTTATTTTGCAAATATTCCAGAAAATTGGCAAATTATTATTTTCGGGCAACAAAAAAACGAAAAAAAAATTCGAGAAAAATATCCAGATCTCAACGAAAAAATTATTTTTCTGCCATTTGTAAGAGTCGAAGAAATGTATGGGATTTTTCATTTTTCGGATGCGATTATCACGCGTGGCGAAGTGAGTTTTTCACAAGTTTTGCAAATGAAAAAGCCATTTTTGTGGAATATTTATCACGAAATTGGCGGTTTCCCTCACGAACAAAGTGAGGACTATTTGCGTTTTATGAATTTTGGCAATGAAACACAAAAATTACAAAAAAAATTATGGAATGACGAGGAAAAAATTTCGATTTGAGAAATTGTAGAAAATCTTTCCAAGGAGCCAAGTTTTGCTCAAAATCGTGAGTACAAAAATTTTTGCGAGGAAGTCAAAAAATATATTGACAATTTTGAGAATTCTATATAATGGGCGTACTCATCTGTCAGTGTAGCTCAGCTGGTTAGAGCACAGGATTCATAACCCTGAGGTCGGCGGTTCAAGTCCGCCCATTGACACCAGAAAAAATCAAAAAAACACCTTCTCGGTGTTTTTATTTTTGGCTAGATTTCGATATCACTAAAATCTTCCCGAATGCTGTCATTTTTATAAATATGAATGGCGTTTTTGATGGCGAGAAGCCCGATAAGCGAGGCCAAGCGACGGCGTGGAGAAATATCATTTCCAATATTTTCGTGAATAAACTTTTCATTGAGTGTGAGGATTTCATCAATATTGTGCTCCAAAAGCAATTCTCCCGTGATCGCCACGCACGCCGTTGCGGTAATCGACATATATCCATCAAACGAAAATTCTGTCAAAATATCATTTTCAATTCGCAAAAAAACCTCCACCACATCGCTACAAACGCGATTCACTTCACGATATCGAAGCGTCGGATTTTCCATAATATATTTGTTCGGCACATCCCGAGAATACGCCATAATCAGTTCTGCTGAGTTCATAAAAATTTTTAAATTCGCTTTATTATGTAAAATTTTTCCAAAAATTCAAGTTTTTTACAAAATAAAACCGCCTTGTGGCGATTTTTTATTTGAGAATTTCAAGATTTTGTAGTGTTTCAAAAAATTGGTCGATATCCTCACGAGAATTATAAATGTACAAACTTGCGCGCAATGAAGCGCCAATATTGAGCGCCTGATGGAGTGGCTCAGCACAATGATGCCCAGATCGAACGCAAAATCCGCGATCCGCGAGTTCCTCCGCAACATCGTGTGGATGCGCATTATCAAAATAAAATGCGAACACGCCAAGACGATTTTTGGCAGTTTTGGAGCCAATAAGATGAATATTTTCAGGAATGTTTTTAATTTTTTCAAGAGCGTATTCAGTCAAGTCTTGTTCATATTTTTCGATGACATCATACCCGCCAATTGATTCGATGTACTCCATTGCTCGCAAGAACGACACTGCACCCGCAATATGTGGCGTTCCTGGTTCATGACGGAATGGCAAGCCAGCTGGATCATAACCATGAGTTGTCACGCCATTGATCGCACCACCACCGCAAAACGCTGGATTGATTTCTTTGAGCAAATCTTTTCGTGCATAAAAAGCCCCAAAACCTGTATCAGAAAGCACTTTATGCGCCGTAATTACAAAAATATCAATGCCATATTTTTTAACATCCGTCGCCAAATGCGGAAATCGCTGTGAGGCATCAAGCACAAAAAGCGGTCGTTTTTCACATTTTGACAAAATTGCTGACACTTTTTCCAAATCCAAAACTTCACCAGAAACATTGCTCGCACCAGTAATGGAAATGAGTTTTATATCATGAATTTTGGTTTCAATATCAGCATAATCAATCGTTCCGTCAGCCTTGGCGCGCGTCCAGAGAATCTCAATTCCATATTCTTCGGCGATAATCTGCCATGGAACAATGTTGGCATGATGATCCACTTCTGAAAGCAAAATTTTGTCACCCGTTTTCAAAATCCCAGTTTTGGCGAGTCCGCGCGCAATGAGATTGAGCGCGTATGTTGCGTTGTATGTGTAGACGATTTCATTGTGCGAATCAGCGCCGATAAATTCGGCAAATTTTCGCTTTGACTGGTCATACAGCTCGGAAGAATTCATTGACAAATCATACGCGCCACGATGAATATTGGAATAGTTAGTCTCAAAATATTGCTTCATTCCATCAATTATCATTGCGGGTTTTTGCGTTGAAGAAGCGGAATCCAAAAATACCAAATTCGGATGTGTGGCAAAAATCGGAAAATCTTTTTTAAACATACATTTTTGAAATAAAAAATTAAAAATCCCAGAAATTATTATTTTTTGGTGTAGTCGAAGAATTGGTGGCACCAGTTGTTGTCGTACCAGAATTACTCGTCTCATCTTGTAATCTTTTCTCTTCATCTTTGATTTTTTCCAAAAATTCTTTCGCTTCAATAGCAAAATCCGTATCTTCATCAATCTGAATCAATTCCTGAAAAATCTTCTTGGCGGCGTCAAAATTTTTCTGCTCAAACAACAAAATTCATTTTTCGAGCTGAACGACTGGCAAATTGAGCATTTCATCAGACAATCCACTTAGATAAATACTTGCCTCAGTATGCTTGCGAGCCAAGCGTAGAGCCTGAATATAAAGCGGTGCCAGAATTTTTGACTGACGAAATTTTCGGATGCCCGCATTCGCCCAAGAATACGCACGCGCGATATCATTTTTCTCAATCGCGAGGGAAATCGCAACCGCAAAATCATCTTCCGCCGCATCATCTTCCTGCAAAAGATACGCGAGCACTTTTATCATTCCGGCTGTGTCGCCCAACTTGGCATAATTGTACGCGAGACGGCGCTCAAGAATCGTTTTTGGCTTGTAACCAGCGACAATAGCATTATTAAAATACAAATTTGCCGTCGCATAATCTTCCAAAAAAGTATACACTTCACCGAGACGAATAATTATTTCCATGTCATCAGGATTGTGCGCAAAATAATCCAGCATCAAATCGCGAGATTCCTGATATTTTCCAAGCTCATACAATGCGAAGGCACGCATTTTTTTGGCTTCCTGATAATTGGGATTATTCGCTAAAATCTCGGCCGCAAACATTCCTGCCAAGCGATACATTTTTTGTTCATAAAAATTTTTCGCCAGGAGCAAATTGCGATATTCGTACTCGGGAGAAATTTTGCGAGAATCCTTTGTAATCGTCTGCAAAGCTAAAATTCGTGGTTCCGAACCAGTATAATTCCACAAAATATCCGCACATTTTTCGATGCCCGCATAACAAGCATTCAGCGTCGAATAATATTCTTTTTGCAAATCGGTAAACGCGAATTTTTGTAATTCCTTGGCGCGGTCATATTCATTATCGAGATAAAATAACGCCAAAATCATATTGGATTGTTCATCTGTCGTGAGCTCTGAGAGCGGAACTCTGACAAAATACGCATACGAATTTTTCCAATCTTTGAGTTGAAAATATGCCGTCGCAATTTTGCGATACAAAACCACATCATCAGGAAGTTTTGCAACGAGCGGCAGATAAAATTCGAGCGCCGCTTTGGGATTATTTTTGCTCATCATATAATCACCTTTACGAATCTGTATCTGTTCTTTTCGTCGCTCAATCGTGAGCTTGAGACGCGTCTCGTCATCAAGCGTCGCGTTGTATGTTTCGGGCAATTCGGACATTTCTGGCATTGTTGTGGGATTTTCGCTATTTTGCGAGCATGAAGCCAAAATAAAAAATACCGAAAAAATGCTCAATTTTTTCAAAAATTTTTTCATATTTCTGATAATAATCAAATCGCAAGATTTTGCAAATCCGTTCACAAAAAACTTGATTTTTCGTTTGAATTTCTCGGTTTTTTCGTATAATTGCGCCATGTTTTCACTGTCTGATTATCGTTTTGACTTGCCGGCCGAGCTCATCGCCGAGACCGCTGCACATCCTGCACACACTGCCAAATTACTTGTTGTCTCACAAAAAAATTCTCAAATTTTGAGTGAGGCGACTTTTTGGGAATTGGATCAATTTTTGGATGAAAGTTCTGTACTTTTTTTCAATAATTCCAAAGTATTGCGCGCGCGGATTCCACTTCGGAATCAAACTCTTTTTCGTGATGGCGAAGAAAAACTTCTCAAAGATGGAGAAATTTTTTTCCTCAAAAATTGTGATAAAAATCATTTTGAAGCGCTCGTTCGACCTGGGAAAAAATTCCGAATCGGAACCAAAATTTTTTTGGGAAATTTTGAACTTATCGTCACGGAAAATACGGATTCTGGCCGAATTTTGCAGATCTCGGGCGGAGAAATTTTTGAACTTTTAGATCAATTTGGAGAGTTGCCGTTGCCGCCGTATATCGAGTATAGCAGTGAAAAGGAGGCCGATTATCAAAATATTTTCGCCAAAAAAAATGGTTCGGTCGCAGCACCCACAGCGGGTTTGCATTTTAGCGAAGCACTGCTCTACAAACTCAAAAACCCGCGAGAATTCGTCACGCTGCACATTGGGCTCGGGACTTTTAAAACGATTGACACGGACGATATTCGCGCGTACGAAATTCATTCTGAGACGGCGGAAGTTGAGTATGAAATTTTTGAGAAAATTTTTGAATACAAAAAAAATCATCAAAAAATTGTGGCAGTTGGAACGACCGCTTGCCGAACGCTCGAAAGTCTGCCAAGCGTTTGGAAAAATCTCACAAGTGAAGAAAAAAATATTTTCGACGAAAATGTGCGAAATTTCTGGGAAAAAATCTCCGAAAAAGCAGAAAAAAACTGGATTTCAGAATATATTTTTAATGAAAAAAATATTGAATTTTCGACGCGTGCCTATATCACGCCAGGGTACGATTTTGCTGTTATTGATGAGCTTATTACCAATTTTCATTTACCAGAATCATCACTTCTCGTGCTCGTTTCTGCCATTATTGGTCAAGAAAATTTACTCAAAATCTATGCTCACGCCATTCGCGAAAAGTATCGTTTTTTCAGTTTTGGTGACGGAATGTATTTGAAAAAATAATTTGAAAATTCTCAAAAAATCGTATAATTGTGCCATTATTTTCTCTTTTTCACTATGAAAATTACAAAATGTATCATCCCAGCAGCGGGATTTGGAACACGTTTTCTCCCTGCAACTAAGGCTCAGCCAAAGGAAATGCTCACCATCGTGGACACACCTGTGATTCAGATGCTCGTAGAAGAAGCGGTTGCGGCCGGTGCGACAGATATTATTTTTGTGACGAGTCATACCAAAAAAACACTCGAGGATCATTTTGATACATCGTTTGAACTCGAACATTTGCTCGAAACAAAAGGAAAAACCAAAGAATTGGAAAAAATTCAAAAAATTACAGAAATGGCGAATTTTTATTTTGTGCGCCAGGGGTCTCCTCGTGGCGATGGGGATGCGATTTTGCAGGCCAAAAATCTCATCGGTAACGAGCCTTGTATCGTACTTTTTGGTGATGATTTAATCAAGGGTGAAAAATCTGGCGCTGAGCAACTCGTGGCTGCTTTTGAAAAAAGTCAAACACCAATGATTGCACTCGAAAAAGTGAGCGACGAAAAAGTATCATCGTACGGTATCGTCGAAGCAAAAAATAGTGACGACAAAATGCACGAAGTTTCACGATTTTTGGAAAAACCAAAATCAAGCGAAACCAACTCTCGCCTCGGTGTTATCGGAAAATATATCATCACGCCAGAAGTTTTTGAATATCTCGAAAAGGATGGCGAAAGTGCGAGCAAAGATGGCGAAATCCGCTTGGCGGACGCGTTTGCCAAGATGGTTGTCGACGGGAAAAAACTTCACGGAATCGAGATGGATGGCGTTCGATACGACACTGGCGACAAACTCGGCTTTCTCAAAGCAACAGTGGACTACGCGCTGGATCGCGACGATTTGGGTGAAGAATTCGCGCAATTTCTCAAAGAAAAGTTTTCAAAATAAAATCCTCACACGAGGATTTTTTCTCATTTTATCAAATGGCAAACATTTCCAAAAACATCGGCGATGCGGGCGAGGATATCGCTGCGAGGTTTCTTGAATCCAAATGATACGAAATTTTGGAGAAAAATTTTCGCGTGCGAGGCTGAGAAATTGACCTCATCGCCAAAAAAGAGGAAAAATATTTTTTTGTGGAAGTAAAATTTCGGAAAAATTCGGATTTTTCTCATCCGCTTGAACTTTTCGATTTTCGCAAAGCAAAGCCATTTATGCGGACATTTTTTGAATATATTTCTGAAAAAAATATTGATGAAGATGATTGTCAGATTGACCTCATCGGAATTCTGCCGACTGAGTCGGGTTATCGAATTTTTCACAAAAAATCCGTAGAAATCGATTTTGAAAATCTAGATTTATAAAATTTTCGTATCAAAAAATTCCCACAATGGGAATTTTTTATGCCGCTTCTTTGTCTTGATAATTTTTTGGTAATTTGTGGCGTTAATTCATATCTGCATCTGGAGCGAATGTATCCTGCACTTGTTGTGAAAACTTTTTGCGAATCAAATCAGATTGCAAAGAAGTGTTCTGCCCATCCAGAATAAATCTTTGATACGCAATTTCTGCATCAGCATCATTTGGGTCTTTATTAAGCATATCATATGTTGTCAAATCTAGTCCATATGCTTTCAGCATGTGAAATGGCTTATATGAATCCGTATGAATACCCTTTTCAAACTGATCGCGCGATACAGGGTTCATTTTTTCACGGAGTTTTTTCCAAATTTCTCGAATCGAAATTATAAATTGTTTTTTCTGATATTCTGGATTTTGCTGGAATGTTGGATTACTTTTGATAAAATCCAAATACGCAAGAATCTGGTTTGAAAAAACTTTTTCACGATCTGAACCATCCATTACACCAGTATTTTCCTTAAATCCCAATGCTGATAATGGTGCTGAAAGCGAACGATATTCAAATCCGCTTGGAGAATTGAGATATGGCATTGATTGGCTTGGAGTAAAGGTTTTTTTGTATCAGTTATCGTCCTTAAATTTTTTCAACCCCTCTTCAATAAAATAGCCTTGAGTTTCTCCATGAAGCGCCCCGAAATAACTCTTAATATCAGTAGCATCTTTGGAAGAAGTATTTTTATCCATTGACATGATTTGTAGTGTTGGGTCTGTTCCTTGGAGGATTGGGTGAAGCACTTTGTAATTTTTTCGCCAAAATGCCCACAAATCTTTATAGATTGGATCAGAGTTTTCATCCTTGGTATGAGAATATTTTTTCGGACGATTTTTTTCAATTTTTTGATATGATGCAAGCATTGCTTCCGCGCCCGGCAACTTATCTTCCGCACGTTTTTTGAGGACCATTTTGATAATATTCTGATACAATTCAGAACTCTGAGGAGTTTTGGAGAACAAAAATCCATGGAACGGAACGCCCGTGTATGCAATGTTTTTGATTTTATCTGAAGTCGAATAATGCACATAATCTGGCGCTCCACCCGCCGTATAAGCAAACATCACACCCATAAATTCTGCATCAGAACTTTTATCCAAGAGCTTCGGAATAGCGCCGAGCGAAATCTCAAATTCATTAGAATCCATCTTGGCAACGATATAATCCGCACGAGCAATTGCGGTCGCACCTTCTTTGACAACCTCCTTTTCACCCTTAGCTTGTTGCTCTTGACGACCATTTTCTGCCATTTTCCATACTTTGGCACCACCACCAATAGCTTGCACAAATGGGTTGTGTTCTTGATATGTTTTAAAAAGTCGCTCAATAAGTTCTTCTTCTGGTGGATGTTCTTTGATTTCATCTTTTCCAGAAACAGTTTTCACGTAACAATTGCGGTATGCCACACGAGGATTGACACCAATCGCGATGGCTACTTTTTCAAACCAATGATATTTTGTTCCCTGCAAATCTTGCAAAAAACTATCTGGATACAGTGTTCCGGACATATCATACACAAGCATCAGTCCTGCTAAAACTTCATGCGGACGAGCCTTTGGATTCAATAAAATTTCTTCACGAATATATTTGCGACGCTGAGCACCAGCAAATTTGTCTTTAATATCAGAAACTGTCGCTTCGATGAGATTTCCCATAGCCTTACGCCCACCGAGTCCAGTTGGTCCGCGCAAATTGATAAATGCGTATGCTGAGCGCATTTCCTGTGTGAGTTCAAATTTTTTCTTCCAATATTCTTTGATATGCTGGAACTGATAATAAATATCACCAATCGTTCGTAAACCTCATTTTTGCTCAGGCATCGCATCCATCATATCATCGCCATTTTCAAGTTTTACCTGTTTTTCATATTCATCTACTGGCGAAGTTCTTCCTTTTTGAATTGGTTCAAAAGCGCCTTCTTGTTGAATAATTTGCATCAACTGAAAATAATCAATTGGCATTCCATCCACTTTTCGTTGGCGTTTTCGAAGTGTTGTATTGTAGGCTTTTTTGGCTTGTGAGACGGAATGTTCTTCGTCTTTTGATGATTTTTGTGAATATTTTGGATCTTTTCCTTCGCTTTTGAGTTCATTATCCAAATCTTTTGGCGTCACAAAATCCGTAATCGTAACACTGAGCGCACCCGTTGGACCAAATCCCACTTCCACAAAAATTCCTTTATTCGCATTTTTGAATCCCCAGATTGGCTCACCATTTGGCTTCTCGTCGGTTTTGATGAGTGGAACATTGTTATCACAAAGAAGTCCGCTCACGGTTTCTAAATCAGGATTATCGCCTTTAATAAAGGCAAAATTTTCTACAAATTGTGCCACTGTTTCCATTTTTCCAAGGCGACGGAATCAAGTACTTGGTGACGAAATCGCAATTATAAATTTGTCCCATTCAAGCTCAAATTTTGTTCCATCAATGAGCTTCATAGTCAATTTTTTCTCATTTTCATCAAAACTATCAATGCGCACATATTCTGGACCTTTTTCTGTGTTAATCACAAAAATTGTTCCAATCTCAAAATCCTTATCTTTGCCTTTTTCATCAACCAAATCAACTTGTTCGCGCAAATCATCAATCGTCTGCAATGGCAAAATATCCTTATCATCCGGAACATCCGGACTTTTATCACTGATGGCAACTTTTTTTACGGTAGTTTTTTCGATTTTTTGCTTAAAATATTCGTAAAATTCATCATACGAATAAAAATATTTATCCTGTTGCTCTTTCCAAACAGTCGTCGTTCCATTCTTATCAAGATACATTTGCGTGAGCACAATTCCCATTTTTCCGTTAATGTTGGCGGCCGTATTTCCGATTTTCCAAGAAGATGGATACGCGTCATCGTTGTCAAAATTTAGAAAATTTCCTGAAACAATTTTTTCAAAAATTCTGTCGCGATTGCTGGAAGCATTATTTTCGATTTTATCACGCAAATTCGGTGCAAACGCCACGAACATATCCTTCAATTTCTCAATTAAGGCATCGTATGTCTGGATGTGCGTCTCTTCATCTTCCGCGACTTCATGCGAAGTTACCTGATCTTCGAGCAATTCTGTCAAACGATCTTTGGCTTTTGCATCTTTTACGAAAATATCAAAAATGAGCTGTTCATCAAGATACTCCAAATCTACGGAAAAATCCGATTTGGCAACATGAATTGTGAACCACTGGTATTCATCAGAATTATAATCGCACGCCAAATTTGAGCCTGTTTTTTTGTTGATATCATCAATAATGTCCTGATAAGATTTTTTCAAAATTTTCTCTTTTTCTATGTGAGTGAGAACTTTGTATTTTTCAAGTGTGTCAAAAGTAATTGTCGGAACGAATAATTGCAAAACTTGTTTGACTCTGAGCATGTCCCCCTGACTTGGTTGCGTATTCGGAGCAACATTGTTTAAAATTTTTGAAACCAAAAATTCAATCAATTTTTCCGGCGCCTTGTTGTTCACATCGTATTCCGCAAGCCAATCATTAAATTGCTGTGTTTCCGCAGGACTAAAGAGCGTTTCGTCTACGAGTGTTTTCAATTTTGTCGTTACGAAATCTTTTGAACTATTTTTTGCAATCAAGAGCGAGCTATTCAAAAATTGAGCATTTCGTTGATTGGTCAATATTTTTCGCATTTGGCTTGGTGATGAGGCGAGCACGCGCAATTCTGGAACGGACATTTTTTCGACAATGTCATCAAAAATTTGCTGATCAGCAGGCTGAGCGAGCGGCTGAAACCAATTCTTAAATTTCTTGCGAACATCGGCGCGCGCATTCGTAAATTTCGTCACAATTTCTTGGACGCGCTCCTTGGACTCCACAGGAATATTATTGACTTTGTTGTCGATTTCATTTTGTGGAACGCCCTTAACGTTCCGCATTTTCACGCGAATTTCGTTACCAATTTCGCGCTGAAAAATTTGTATATCATTCGTTTTTCACGCCAAAAAATTTTCCAAAATTGGAAAATTACGAGCATCCTCACCAAAATTTTTAATCGAATCTGCGAGCGCTTCTTCGAGCAAATCCGCATTATTCACAACGCGAACTGTCTGCGCTTCAGCAGCATTTTGAACACTATTGATAGACATATTCAAAAAATTATAGATAATATATTAAATTATAGCATAATAACACCAAAAATCAAATAAAAAAATCCAAAAATTGACTTTTCGGATTTTTCTTTTATGGTAATGTATTTTGAATATTTTTTATGGATTGTGTCCCATTGTTCATCATATTTTCGACCTGATTGGCATTTGTGCGCACACTCTCGATGCCCGCATTGATCATTTCCGTGCCAGACTGAATAGAATTTTTGGTGGTTTCGTAGGTATTTTGGATATTTTCTACGCCACTTTGTACAAAATTTTGCGCATTCTCGATCGTGACAGAAACATTTTTCGCAGTGGAAGAAATAGAATCTTGAATCTGTGAAGTTGCCTCAGATTGACACGAAAATAACACCAAAGTCAGGGCCAGAAAAATGATTTTTGAAAAATTTTTCATAAACAAAAATTATGACGCAATTATACTCAGAAAATTTTTTTCGCAAGTTTTTTGCAAAATAAAAACCCCTTTCGGGGGATTATTTTTGATGGTTGCGGAGGTATGAATCGAACATACGACCTCAAGGTTATGAGCCTTGCGAGCTACCACTGCTCTACTCCGCGTCAAATGTAGGGACATTATATTGAAAAATCAGAAATGTCAAGAAAAAAATGGTATCCGCAGTAGGGATCGAACCTACGACCTTTGGCTTAGAAGGCCACTGCTCTTCCACTGAGCTATGCGGACGCACGAATATTATATATTTTTTCAGGAAAATGCAAAATTTTCTCGCAAAATTTTCCAAAAATTGCAAAAAATTTTCAAAAAGAAAACGCCCGAAAGCGTCTTAAATATTCGAAATGGTGGCGAGGAGTAGAATCGAACTACCGACACAAGGCTTTTCAGGCCTCTGCTCTACCACTGAGCTACCCCGCCGAAGTGCAGTAAATATATGAATTTTCTTGCAAATGTCAAATTTTTTTTGAAAAAGAAAAATCCCCTCAGGAAGGGGATTTCGAGAATTATTGTGCTACAACATAGTACCAAGTACCCTTGTCTGTACCAGAAGTGATAGTTTCAGAGCTATTTTTTTCAGCCTTACCCATCTGTTCGATAGACTCATATGAGTCGTATTTATCTTTTGTAATAGTCGCGTTACCTTTGATTTCCATATTGGCAGCAAGAACATATGAAGCACCTGGAGCGTTACCATTTTTAAGAAGTTTATATCCGTAACCACTCTTTGAAGCACTTTTTTCACAACTAGTTACACCGTTACCATTTTTTGGATCAGTTGGAAGAGAGTTGATGTATTTTCCTTCCACGATAGTTGTCTTAAGAGCATCAGCACACCTGTCTCCATCTTCTGCTGGATACATACCAGTATCAGAATTGTATGCCGCAATAGAAAGAGAAAGATTACGAAGTCCCCCCTGACGGTTTGTATCACGAGAACGTTCAAAATAACCAGTCATCGCAGGGTAGAGAACCGCCGCCAAAATACCGATAATCGCGATTACGATCATAAGTTCCACAAGAGTAAACCCCTTGCGAGCAGAAAATTTTTTCATAAGAGAAAAATAAAAAAATAAAATATTGCATGAAATCATGCTGCTACTAAGATTTCGGAAAGTTTTTCCCGTAGCTCAAAATTATGGTATCAGAATTTTTTTGAAATGTCAAAAATTTGCATACATTTTTCTAAAAAAATTTTGAAAAAAGTAAAAATAATGATTGGAAGCGATTTCTTTTGACTTTTTTGGAAAATTTTATACAATGCAGTGGCATTCGCGGGGGTAACATAAAAGAGTGAGTGTACTAAGGCTTCAACCCTTGGGTGTGCCGGTTCGAACCCGGTCCCCCGCTCCAGATTTTAAAAAATTATTTATGGCAAATTCCCACGGACTTTCCGCACGACTCGTGAAAAAACAGGCAGCCGCTCGAAAACTTGCAAAAAACAAGAAAAAAGCCGCGGCCGTTTTTACTGGGAATGAAAACAAACAAATTCGCGCCAACACTTCTTTCAAAAAACGCAAACGCTATCTCGAAAACAAACAATCTTTTCCCAAGAAAAAATTGCCGACCAAAAATATTGAACAATTGATTGAAATGGGAATTATTGACGAGCGTGGTTTTTTCAAAAAATGAAAGAAAAAAAACTACATTACCAAGTCTATGACTGATTCGAAATGATTTGATTTTTATGGAATGCCACGAAATTCATAAAAAAACTTGATTTTTTAAAAAAATCATTATACTCGTTGCACCTGCAGTCGTAGTTCAGTTGGATTAGAACGCCTCCCTGCGAAGGAGGAGGTCACAGGTTCGAGTCCTGTCGATTGCACCATTTTATACATAAAAAAAGAGTTTCTCTGCGAAGCTCTTTTTATTTTTTCAATTTTCCAAAAAACTCCCACGCGCGTGGGAGTCATATTTCCTCCTTTCAAATATTCGATTCGACAAAATTTTGAAATTTTTTGTGATGATATTCTGACCAATACGGCCGCCGAAGTTCTTCCGCGATCGCCATATCCACACAATAATCATCAACTGAGCGCAAAGTATACAGAATATTTTGCAGAAAAATTTCATAATTATGCACGTATCGGTCAAATTTTTTTCGAATTTCATCGCAGTCATCGCTCGACTTGAACTGTACTGCCAAAATTCTGGGCAACTCAAATTCAAACCATTCATCCGTAAAAATATGTATCGCCTCCAAAATATGCGACGAAAAATTATTTTTTTCTGGATTTGGACGAGTGCGCGCGGTCGAGCTTTCTTTGAGAAATTTCCTCCAAATGGCTTGTTGATCGCAAATATCACTCACGATTTTATCGTATCGCTTTTGTGTGATATCGACGGGCAACAATTTTGAATCATTTCGCAAAAAATCCACGAACGAAGATCGTTGCATTCTTGCACTTTGAAACTGCATAGAAAACAGCGTTTTCCCCATTTTTTCTCCTTTTAAAATTTTGAAAAATATTGACTAGGTGGAACAAATATATTTTAAGAGAAGAATATATATTGTCAAATAAAAAATTGAAATAAAAAACCCTCGCTCAAAAGCAAGGGTTTTGGAAAAACTCAACACAAATCAAATGAAAAATCGGATTTCTCATTGAGTCTGCGCACAAAGTCCGTATATCGCGCACGATAAGTTCGCACAAATTTTCTCAAATTTTTACGATATTGCGGATTGCCTTCGTACGGCGGAAAAATCACCGGCATTTCAGCCAATTTTTCAATTTTTTGAAATTGCCAATATACGCGATTTTCACTCAATTCCTTAACCAAATCAAACAACGAGAAAGTTGCTGTCGGCCAGATTTTTGCGAGAAATTGCGATTGCGCATTTTCCAAAAAAACCTGATCAAACGACTTCGTTCGATATCGAATAATCTGATCCCGTTGCGAATGACGAGCCACATTCATCGAAAAACTATTGAGCGAATGCCATTTTTTCCACTCTTTTTCGGTTTGCAATAAAACCTCAAAAGAATCATGATAACTCGACCAAAATTTTTGCTGGAACGCAATTCTCGAAAGCGCGCGAGCAATGCTTTCGTCATTTGAAAAATCCGGAATTGCCGGAATCCAAAGATCTTTTTCGTAAAATTTTACGAGAGAATGCAGATTTTGCATGAAAAGTCCTTTCGGATGGTTGTTGAAAACAAAAATATTATAAATAGAGAATATAATTTGTCAAATAACTTTTTTGAAAAATTTGCAAAAATTCAAAAATCCATATAATTTGCGCTATGCAATCACGATTTTTTCTTCATTTCCCCTCAAAAATTCCTCCACCAAAACGAGGAAATTTTCTGATTTTATTTTCTATTTTTTAAAAAAATTTTATGGGACGATGACCAGTTGTGGCAGCCAAAAAAGACAAAAATGCCAAAGCAAAAGCAAAAATTAATACCATTCACTCGAAGCTCATTGCGCTCGCAGCTGAAAAATGAGCCGATCCAAATCTCAACACTTCGCTTGCAGATGCGATTCACACTGCCAAAAAAGAAGGCGTAACGGCCGATGTAATCGACCGCGCCATCGCACGCGGAGCAGGACTTGATAAGGATGCCAAAAAAGTGGAAGAAATTTTCTACGAAGGATACGGACCGGGCGGAATTGCCGTGATTGTGCGAGCACTTTCTGATAATCGCAATCGTACAGCACCAAATATTCGTCATATTTTCTCAGCATTCGGTGGAAATCTCGGCGAAACAGGTTCTGTTTCGAATTTTATGTTCGATTATGTTGGAAAAATTGTGATTTCGCGTCCAGAAAATATCGACGATTTTGAGGAAAAAATTTTCGAAACTCCTGCCGAAGATTATGAAATTGAGGATGAAAATATTAGGATTTGGACAGCAACAACCGACCTGTTGGAAACTAAAAAATTACTCGAAACATTCGGTTACGAAATTTTGGAATCATCATTTTTCTATCGTGCGAAAAATTATACGAGCGTAACAGATTTTGATATTGCACTCAAATTGTACAAACTTTTTGATGAATTCGACGAAGATGAGGATGTGGAAGTTGTATGGAATAATGCCGATATTGACGACGCACTTTGGGCAGAAGTAGAAAAATTTGTAAGCGAAAGAAAATTCCGCACATAAATTTGAAATTTTTTGGATTTGACATATAATGTAAAAAATAATTTTTTCTATGTCAGAAAATACGCAAAACAACGAGCAAAAGACTCAAACTCCACGACAAAAAACTTCAAACGAAAATCTTTTGAAGCGCGTGAGTGTTCATCCGCTTACGAGTTTTGATGAGGCAAAATTTTTGGATTTGCTCGAACATTCTCTTTCCCTTTCAACTTTTGAAAAAAAGCGCGTGATTGATAGCGTTTCCAATCTTTCACAATTTCAGATTGATGAGCTCATGAAAGTATTTGAAGATGAGCGCGTAGAATTCCGAAAATTGGTCGCAACCGAAGGCGAAATCATCAAGGGATTGGTTGTGAAAGCACAAAACGAATGGGAACAACTCAAGGATATCTACACAGAAGAAGCACGTGCAGCTGAACAAGCGCGACTTGATGAGCAGAAGGCTGACGAAATCAAAAAAACTCTTGGACTCTAATATGCTTGCAAAAATTATTCCGCACGGCACATCTTTTTCAACCGAACCCCTCACATATTTTGTGGGGGATTCTTTTCGTTCGGAAATTTTTCCTGGACAATTGGTAGAAATTCCGTATGGTAAAAAAAATATTTTATGAATCGTGAGTGAAATATCTGAAGAAAATTTTGAAAAAAATTCGGAAAATCCAAATTTTGGTGTTGCCATTGTGGGAAAATTTGCGAATTTTCGTGGAGAAAATCCAGACGAAATATTTGATATTAAAGGCATTTCTGCAATTATTGACGCAAAGCCAATTCTCGCGCCGTATCAACTTCGCACGATTGAGCGCCTCGCGATGAAATATATCCTTCCCATCCATAAGGCGCTAGCAATTTTTTTGAATGAACCGACACTTCGTCGTCTTCAAAAATATAATTTTCCACTTGAACCATCTGAAAAAAATCAAAAAAATATTTCAAAAAATGAAATTTTTATTTCTAAAAATGAGATTATTTCGCCCGAACTTTTGATGTCTTTTTTCAAAAAAAACCTGGTTGTCGTTGTGTCAGACGATATTTTGCTCACGCGATTTGAAAATTTTTTTCAGAAAAATCCTGGAATTTTTGGTGAGAAAATTGGTTGGTATCCGAGCGAAATGACGGACACAAAGCGCGCGCAAGCGTTCATTGATATTTATAACAAAAAAAGTGAAATAATAATTTGAACTCGGCGACTTCTGCAGTATAATCTTGCCCGTTACGATGAAATTTGGTATCTGGAAGATAGTTTTTCGGGCGAATATTTTCACTATCCTGTGCGAATCGCGTACACAGATTTTCTCGCTCACATAGCGGATTCTGAACAATTTTCGATTAAAATTTTTTCGAGTACGCCGCGACTCGAAACGCTTTCGCAATTTCATTTTTTTGACCTCCATCATCTCTAAAATATGGCAAAACAAAATATTGAAGTCTATCTTTCCCGACTGGGGCGATATTTCAAAAATCTCGATAGGATCGGGAAAATGTGGTATATTTTGGCGGGTTTTTCGCTCATTTTGATAACCGTACTTTTTTCGTTTACGATTCTCAATCACGATTTTTATAAAAATCTCGCGGATTATTATCAAAAAACAACTGTAACAAACCCAGATTCTCGCGGAACTATCAGTTCTTCGACTGCTTCGCTTCATGGAACGGTCGCGGTTTCGACGGACCTCGGAACACTCGCCATTGATCCTGTGCAGACAGGATCGACGACAAAGCTTCTCGATTTGCTCGGAACAGCCGTGGTCACACAATTTTGTTCGCAAGAAACGCGCGCCAATTGTATCGAAAATATCGCATCATACACGCGAAATGAAGAACTCAAAACGACACAAGGCCTCACAGACGAAGAACTCAAAAAACGCGTTGAAGAATACATCAAATGACGCATGAATACGCCTGTGGAAAGTATGTTTTTGGCGGAAAATCTGAGTGACGAGGCTATCAATCAAATCAATAATCTCAACAATCCGGCACTTTTTTTCGCATCAAATAATCTCTATGTGAATCCAACAAAAGTGCAAAATGGCGACGATTTAGCGAGCAAATTGGCTGGAATTATTGGGAAAACGGCTGACGAAATCAAGCCCGCTTTTGTAGTAAAACAAAAACGACATTTGGAAATTATTCGAAAAATGAATATCGCGACGCATGACCTCGTAGAAAATGCGCTCGAAAAAAATCGTGAAACTACGAAACAAGCCATTACCGATGCGCGCTCTAAGGTTTCTGACACCAAAGAAACAAAGGCAGCCGAAGAAGCTGCACTCTTGGAGTACGCCATTTATCCGTTTATAAAAATTGAACCAAATCTCGTGCGTTACTATCCAGAATGAAGCGCGATGGGGCAAATTACAGGATATGTGAATGGCGAGGGTGTCGGTCAATATGGAATAGAGGGGTATTTTGAAAAAGATTTGCAAGGCGAAGCCCCAAAGCAAGTCATCACCAAAGATAGTAGCGGCCGTCCATTGCGCGATTATACATCAACTGGAAGTATTTCTGGGCAAAATGGAGCCAATATTACACTCACGATTGATCGAAATATTCAAAAAGAAGTATCAAAAATTCTCGAAAAAAATGTGAAAAATTTCCGTGCCAATCGTGGAAGTGTAATTGTTACAGACCCAAAAACTGGCGCTATCACCGCGATGGTCAATTATCCGAGTTATGACCCAAATCAGTTTACAGAAGTTCATGAAATTGAGCCCGTACAATACGCTGATTATCCGAAACCAGGGTATGATTTGTTTGGCTTTCCAATGTTTGTGGTGGATTCTGAAAAAGGAACACTCACACACAATATTGATGGGAAACTCGTCAAACTTCGTCAAGCAACCGATGATGAAATCAATAATAACGCGATTCAAAAATTCAAATACAAGAATGGCTACGGGGTAGGAAATTATCAAAATAGCGTGATTTCTGCACTCTACGAACCTGGTTCTGTTTTTAAAGCTATCACTGTTGCTATTGGGCTTGATACTGGCGAAATTACTCCGAATATGAGTTATTATGATAAAAACTCGGTGACACTTGATTACGGTGGAGGTGCAAAAACAGTCATTAGCAACTATTCAAAATCTCGTTGTGGTGGGCGACATACCTACACTTCTGCTCTCAACTGGTCGTGTAATGTCGGAATGATTGACATTGTAGAAAAAGTGGGACGCTCACTTTTTGATTCATATATTCGAAATTTTGGTTTTGGCGCAAAATCTGATCTTACGATTGATGGCGAAGTTTTCAGTCAAATTGCTCCATATGATCGCTGGTCGCGCGCGCAATTTTTTACAATGTCGTTCGGTCAGGGTATCAGTATTACCATGCTTCAAATGGCCGCAGCGTACAATGTCCTCGCAAATGGAGGAATCTATATGCAGCCATATATTGTAGAATCGATCACGTATCCAAATAACAAAAAAATTGACAATGTACCGATTCAGCTTCGTCGCGTTATCAAAGAAGAAACTTCCAAAACCATTACTGCGATGCTTGTAGATGGTGTGAGAAATGGATATGCCGCGGCGGGTGCTGTTCCTGGCTACACAATGGCTGGAAAAACCGGAACTTCGCAAATCCCATACAAAGGAACTTACGAAAATCTGTATTTCAACCAGGCCGTTGGTCACACCGTGACTTCATATGGTGGCTATGCACCGGCTTATAATCCAAAATTTGTTATGGTAGTGATGCTTGAGCGGCCGCGAACTTCCGGCGACTCTGAAAAAACTGCTGCCGCATTGTATAAAGAAATTGCCTCATATTTGCTCACATATTACAATGTACCAAAATGGCAAGACTAATAAAATCCTCTTTCGAGGATTTTATTTTTGAATATTCTGAAGCGTATAGACCCACTCTTGATTGCCCGCCTCACCGATCAAAACTGATTTTTCCTTATGTAAAATTTCAAAATTATTTTCTGACAAAAATTTTTCAAAATTCTCCATCGCCGCGAGAATAATTTTTTCATTTTTTGGAATACCTGACTTGGTGATGTATTCTTTCCCAACTTCAAATTGTGGCTTAAAAAGAATGATAAAAATCGTCTTCGCTTGCGAAAAATTTTTCATCGACAAAAGAATTTTTTGCAACGAAATGAACGACGCATCACACACGATAATCTCATATTTTTTGTTGGTAGCAAATTCACGAATATCGGTATTTTCGTACGAAGTGACGCGTGGGTTTTGACGCAGAATATCAGCGAGCTGGAGCGTTCCAACATCAACAGCGTCAATATGGTGAGCGCCATTTTCCAGCAAAATCTGCGTAAATCCGCCCGTGGACGCGCCCACATCAAGACATTCCGCATTTTGAATTTTCGCGCGAATGGATTCATGATGTTCCAAAAATCCATGAAGTTTTTCTGCACTGCGCGACACCCAATGAATTTTTTGATTTTCCAAAATTTCGATCACATCTTCGGCAATCATTTTTTCAGACGCACGAGAAATCTTGATTTTATTTTTTAAAATCAATCCCGCATCAATAAATTGTTGCACCTTATTGCGTGAGAAACCGTATGTTTGAGCAATATATTTGTCAATTCGCATATTATTTTTCTAAAAAATCTTGCACTCGCACGAGCGCTTCTGGAAAAATTTCGGTTTGCAAAATATTTTTTTCGTCGCTGGAAAATTTGGACAAAACCCAATCCGCGACTGCAAAGCGTTCATCGCGCCCAATACCAATTTTGAGGCGAGCAAATTCATCGGTTCCGAGTTTAGCGATAATATCGCGCAGACCATTCTGACCGCCATGACTTCATTTTTCGCGAAGGCGAATTTTCCCAAAATCCATATCAATATCATCAGAAATGACGAGCAAATTTTCAAGCGGAATTTTATAAAAATTCATAATTTTTGAAACCGCATTTCCAGAAAGATTCATAAAAGTCATCGGCTTGACGAGCAAAATTTTTTCTCCCGAAATATTTTTTTCTGCTATCAGTGCCTCAAAATTGGAATCCGAAAAATCAGAAAAATCCCATTCTGATAGCAAAAAGTCCGCCATTAAAAACCCGACATTGTGCCGAGTTTCGCGGTATTGATTTCACGGATTTCCAAGTCCCACAATGATTTTCATATTTTTGAAAGTGTACAAGAAAAGTAAAAAAAGTCAAAAAGAAAAAATTGGCAAATATTTGACAAAAAGAAATAAAATGTGCTACACTGCCATTGTCATTTTAATTTTATCTTTTTATTTTTATGAAAAAACGAATTTTGGGAACGGGAGTTGCGCTTTTGATGGCGACAAATATTTTTGCAAATGCAGTTTCTGCGCAGGGATTGGATGGTGAAAATTCGCTTACAGAGACCAAAAAAACAACAGAAGAAAATATCACGCTTTCTGCGGCGCCAGTAATTCGCGGAACAGCTTGGCAGATGGACAGCGCGGAAATGTGGAAATTTTTGCATTGTGCGTTTGTAAAGCAAGGATTGCTTTGGAATAAGCCTGTGAGCGACTATGCAAACCCGACAACTTGTGGAAATATCGACACTTCGCCACTTATTTCAAATAATTCTCGCCTTGAAGCACAGCGTCGTCTCGTGGAAGAATTTATCAAAAATCAGAACAAAAATTCACAAAATCAGTCTCATAATTCCACTGAAAAACGCCTTTCTCTTGCGGATTATCGTGCTTTTGGTGAAGAAATTAAATTTTTAAATTCATTTGAAAAACGAGATAAAACTATTGGAAATTGGACGCAATTTTTGACTTCTGTGAATGATTTCTTGAAAAAATATCCGAATCTTCCAGAGCGCACGAAAACTCAGCTTGTAATGATGGGATTTGGTTCAAATCTCAAAATTTCTCACGATCAATTCAAGAGAATTATCGCGGCACATCGCCTTGATGAAATTCAGAAAATTTCAGATAAATCGAATCATCTCAGTGACGATGAAATCGTACATTTGGCAACTTTTTTACTTCCAGACAGCAAAATCAATATCGTTCGAAAAAATACAACGCAAAATTCAGCACAATTTTTGAATAATATTACATTCAATCCTATAAGCAAAGATGGAAAATTGCTCGATGTTGCGGATTTTAACATTGAACTTCGCAATGCACCAAATTGGGTAACACTCGATAACACGAACACGATCAGCAATTCGTTTAATCTCAAAATTCACGAAAGCCATATCAATTTTAACGAAAATTTCTCAAAAGAATTCCAAATTATTCTCACAAACAAAAAAACTGGAAAAGTTTTTATGGAAACGATTGCGCTGAATGTTTTGGACTACGAATCGACGGATAATGTCTTGCTTTTCAGTCTTCCACAGCTCACGCTCGAGCTTTTCAAATTCACAACTTCTAACTAATTCATTATGAATCCAAAATTTATTTTGCTCATCGAAGAGGTTATCAAAAATAATATTTCAGACTTGCACCTCGGAAGTAATGAGCCGCCATACATTCGTAACAAAACGGGCGGTATCGTGCCAGTAGCACAATATGGAGTCATTAATGATGAGGAAATTCACGAAATTGCGGAAAGTCTCATTGGACGACCATTTGAAGAAAATACGATTGATGTGTCTTTTGAACATCAATGAACGCGTTTTCGTGTGAATATTTCTCATACCATCAGTGGAATGACCATCGCGCTTCGTACCATTCCATCACAAATTCCTGAACCAGCGGAAATTACACTTCCCAATAGTCTTTTGGATATTACAAACGGAAGTAAGGGAATTATTCTCGTAACAGGGCCAACTGGATCGGGAAAATCTACCACCATGGCAACAATGCTTGAATATATCAATCGAACAAGTCGTAGGCATATCATCACGCTGGAAGATCCGGTGGAATTTGTCTACAAAAATAAATTATCACTCATTCATCAGCGTGAGCTCGGAAAGCATTTTGATAATTTTGCTAGCGGGATTCGTTCTATTCTTCGTGAAGATCCTGATGTGGTAGTCGTTGGTGAAATGCGTGATCTCGCAACCATTGAGGCGGCGATTACGCTTGCTGAAACTGGTCATATTGTACTCTCAACACTCCATACCAATGATACTGTGCAGACGGTTGATCGAATTATTCAATCATTTCCATCTACTATGCAAAATCAGATTCGTATGCAGCTTGGGCTTACAATGCGTGCGATCGTCTCTCAGATACTTCTTCCAAAGGCTGATGGAACTGGCCGTGTAGTAGCTCGTGAAATCATGTTTAATAATGATTCTATCCGAAATCTAATTATTCGTGGTGACACGCAACATCTCTACTCAACCATCGAAATCAGCAAACAAGACAATATGATTCTGATGGATGAATCATTGCAGCGGCTCGTGGAAAATGGTACTATTAGTGAAAGTGTCGCAAAATACAGTATGCGCGACCCTTCTCGCTTACAAATGTTCAAGAAAAAATAAAAAAATCCCGATCGGGATTTTTTTGAGTGTTCAGTTTTTTGATATAATTAATATATTATAATTTTTTCCATGATTCTTTCTGTGTTGAGATTTATCTACTTTTTTGTGATAAAAAACCATTTTCAGTGTTTCACGAAAATATATTTCCCAAAAATATTTCACACAATATCGTCCAATTGGAAAATACAACATATTTTGAAAATCACAAATTAATCTCATTGATTCAAAATGCATTTTCAGATTCAGAAAATATTTTTTATGGTTGCAGATAGGGAGATTTTATAGAAATCCCGAAAAAATTGTCACCATATATCACGAGCGCAACGCAACTTTGTCTCGAAAATATGCCTCCAAGTGCGAAAATTCCAGAAATTTTTATTTTTCTCATCAATGAGAAGAATCAACTTGTGAGCAATACTCGAGAAATTTCCGAAAATACCAAAATTTTTCTCTTAACTCGGATCAATTTTCGAGAAGAAGAGAATGAAGAAAACCTTGTAATCAGCGGTTTTTATTTGTTTGAGTGAAAAATTATTGAATGAAAATGCATGGTTGGTCAATGCATTGTTCCAACAACCAAATTAAGCGAACCATTTTCACAAGAATTTTTTGAGAAGAACCCAGATGAACGAGATTTTCAAAAAGATTATATGAACTATATAAAAGATTTTTCATTTCAAGATGGAGAAACTCATCTCTTTTTTCGTGAAAATGAGCCAATAGAAAGCCTGATTTTCTTTGTTACATATGGGCACAGGTAATAAAAAATCCCCAATTAGGGAATTTTTTATTTTGTAACAGTTTTTACTACTGCTTCGAATACCTGAGGATGAGCAATAGCCAAGTTTGAAAGAACTTTTCGGTTCAATTTTACTTTATTTACGTAAAGATTATGAATGAAAGTTGAGTAGTTTGTACCAAGTGGACGAACTGCATTGTTCAAACGAACAGTCCAAAGACGACGGAATTGACGTTTTTTCAAACGACGTCCAACATACGAATTCTGACCAGCCTTCATGATTGCATTTTTTGCACGAGAATATACATTCCCGTTCATACGACGATATCCTTTTGCAAGCGCAAGAACATTTTTATGTCGTTTGTGTGTCATCACACCGCGTTTTACACGAGCCATAATATCAAGTTGTTAGGAAATAAATTATAGACCATATGGAAGAGATGCCTTCGCTGCTCTCATATTTGCTTCAGGAAGAACTTTTCCGTATTTATCGCGACCTTTCGCTTTTTTTGATTTCTGAGAGAGAAGGTGACGCTTACAAGTTTTGTCTACCATAACTTTCCCTGTACCTGTGATGCGAACTCGCTTTTTCGCGCTCGAAAGTGTTTTGAGTTTCATAAAAGTTAAATTAAAAAATTATTTTTTGGGATGAAGAATAATATTGAAGGTATTTCCTTGTTTTTGAAGCTTAGATTTATCGTCCTTTTTGTAGAAAGTTTCTACACTTTGGATAAATTCTTCAATCTTCTCAATAGCAATATCTTCATACTGATTTTCGCGACCACGCAATTGAAGAAAAACTTTCATTGGATTTCCTTCCTTCGCCCATTTTTCCGCTTGCTTGCGACGAACATCAAGATCATGATCACCGATTTTATAAGTAATCTTCATGGTTTTGAGTTCCGTTTTTTTGGCATTGCTTTTATTCTGTGCTTGCTGTTTCTGTTGCTTGAAAATATATTTTCCGTAGTCCATAATTTTCGCAAGCGGCACACCATCCTGCATACCTCACATTTCTACCAAATCAAGGTTGTGAGACTCTGCAGTCGCAAGAGCGTCCGACAAAGACATCTTTCCAAGAAATTCACCATCATCAGAAATCACTGCTAGTTCTTGTGCAGTAATCGCTTCATTGATTCGTTTCTCATCTTTTCTATTTTTGGGAAAACTTCTTGTTTTTCTCATAAATTATGCGTTGTTTTTTAGTGCTTTAGCGAATGCAGATTTTTTGCGAGCTGCATTGTTTTTATGAATAATATTTTTCTTTTCGAGTGTATCGATACGAGAGTACACGAGAGAAAGAGCTTCTGTAAGAGCTGTAGCATTTCCTTCAGCCTGAGCTTTTTCAAATTTCTTTGTAGCTTCTTTAAGGAGTTCCAAAAAACGACGGTTGCGAGAACGCTTTTTTTGGCTTACTTTCAAGGCTTTCGTTGCTGATTTTGTAGTAGGCATAAATAAAAAATCAAATAAAAATAGGCTTTTACGCACAAAAGTAGGCGTATTGTATAAAAAATATAGAAATTGTCAAACAAAAATATGAGTTTTTGTCAATTTCGCTAAAAACGAGAATTATGCGTCTCGACGACGAAGAACCATCGCCGCAATAAATCCAGAAACAATCACGACAAGAGCCACCATGCCAGGGCCTGTTTGAACCTTAGAAGCACCAGAGAAGTCCTGAGATTCTGTATTGTCTCCACAAGTTGCTTTTACACCAAAGTTATCATATGTGATAGCCCCCTGAGAAAGGTATAAAGTATATGAAGGATCTTTTACGTGCGCTACAAGATTATATTTTCCTTCTGCATCAATTTTGTATACATTATAACCATTGGCTCCTGTAACTGCCTCCCAAGTAAGTACTGATTTGCTGGTATCTGTTTTTACAGAAATTTTTCCAACATTAGAAACCGTACATCCGAGCGCCCCAATCGTTGCCATAATTGGTTCTGATTTGAGGTTTTCTATCAAAGCGCCACTCGCATTCTGACCTTGAATTTGGAATGTATATTGTCCTGGAGTCAATGAATCAATGTACCAAGCATATACGCCGTCTTTCAAAATTTTGGAAGCTGAATGTGTAACTACTGATCCAGAATTATGGAAAATCTTGAACGCATCCAAGTCCGCCGGTGCATTCTCTACCGAAAATGTAAATGTTACTTTATGCTCATCTGTTTCGGCTTTTACGTTTTTGAAAGCAGGAGTTGCAGTGGGCTTTTCTTCTGTTTTTTCTTTTTCCGTAACAGTCAAAGTAGCAATTTTTTCTTTTGTAGTAGTCTGATTAGTTACCGTCTTTGCTGTCACATCAATCGCATATTCACCCGCTTTTTGAGGCGCAGTTGTAGCGATGGTATACTTTCCCTCAGAAGATTCTGTTGCTTTCAAAACAGTTCCATCAAGCATGGCAGTTACCTCGGAAAGCCCCTTGATAGCATCAATTGTCAAAGTAATTCCAGCTGATGATTCTACTTTATTGGAAGGAGAAATTGAAAGACCATACACTGAGCTCGTTTCATTAATTTTTGAAAAACGAATTTCAGAAGAAGTGGCAATTACAGAATCATTGGCGTCAATCAGGGAAGCTTTGAGAACATTATTTTCCTGAGAAATATTAGAAATTTCTTTTGTAAAAAGCCCTTCACTATCAGAAACCACTGTTCCAACATTTTTCCCATTCAAATCAAGTGAAACTTTCGAATTTTTACGAGCTGTACCACTCACAAGCAATGTTGAAGAAGTAATTTTTGAATCTACTGTTGGAGTTAAAATCTGAATTTCTCCAGTAGAGGTTGCTGTTGTACCGTTACCTTCCTCAACCGTAATCGTTACTTCGCCAGCAATATCTTCCTTTCCATCCTGAACATACAATTTCTGTTTTCCAGCTTTTTTAAAAATAACGCCTTTTGAGAATTTTTTCTCACCAGCATCTTCAGCAGTAAATGGAATAAGACGACCTGGCATTGGATAGGTATCACCGATATTATCGGTCCAGATCATGATAGAATTCAAATATCCTGTCGCTTTTTTCCCGTCTTTATCGAGCGCTGTAACGGTAATATCAAAAGCTTCGCCAACCACAGCAGTTGCCGGAGCAGTAATCTGAAACTTAGTTGCACCACCAGCCTGAGCGTGCACAAATGGTGCAGCAATGAATGCAGAAGCGGAAATTGTTGCCGCTATAAAAAATGCAAGAATTTTTTTGAACATAGAAATGAAAAAATTTGTATGATTTTACGAATTAACTAAATTTATGCAAGTGAATTTTTCGTGATTTATCCCTTCTGGGAGGCTTTTTTGACTTGTCAAAATTATTTGATGTTGTATAATAATATTCAAAAAGAGAATAATATTCTGCTCATCTAGTTCCGCAAAAATATCATCCACGAGCAAAATAATATTTTTTTCTGTTTGTTTTGCGATAAAATCAGCTTCAATCACCTTCAATCAGAGCAAAATCATCTTCATTTCGCCTCTTGATAAAAAAAATTGTACAGAATGTTCCTCATCCTGATCGTTTTTCATCAAAATTGAAAAATCATCTCGGTGTGGCCCAATATGCGTGTGCCCGGAAAAAATATCGCGCTGACGATTTTCTCGTAAATAATTTTTGATAAAATTTTCAGGATTTTCTTGATAAATCCAATCACCTTCATATTTAACACGAATTTGATAATTGTCGAAAAAAACGGGAAATTCGGGAATTTTGGAAGCAATATATCGCATATATCGCTCACGGTACAATCCATATTGCACCGCAATTTCTGCAAATTTTTGATCCCAAAAATCAAGTCCATCCTGAGCCATACCATCTTCACGAATTTTCTTGAGAAGTGCGTTTCGTTGGCGCATTACCTGGTCATAATCGCGTTTAATTTTGGAAAATTGCGCATAGGCACGAGATAAAATATCATCCAAATATTCACGACGCATCGCCGGCGAAAAATACAAAATATTCATATCAAATGGCGACACATAAACCGTTCTAAAAGGCAATTCCTCAAGATATTTTGGCTTGGAAAGCTTTTTTCCTTGAACCAAAAAAAATTCCCGCTTTTCATCCGAAGCAAAAATAAAAGAACGATTCTGAAAATTTTCTCAAAATAAAATTTCTATACGATTTTCTGGATCAAGTTTCGTGTTTCCATAGAGATTTTTGGCGCCCGTCGCAAGATGAATTGCATCTAAAATATGTGTCTTCCCAGAGCCATTTTTTCCAACGATATGCGTTTTTTGTCAAAACAAAAAACTCTCGTTTGTCATACCACGAAACGAGGAAATAGTAAGTTGATTCAACATACTATTCTCCGTGCATAATACCAGAAAGCACGATTTGATGGGCTGCTACTTTTTGTGGAGAGCATTCCAAAAGTTCATCAGGAATTTTTTCATCTTCGATGATTTCATCAGCACGAAGTGCTAAAATTTTTGCACCAGAGCGAGAATCCTGCTCAATCCCAGTAGTATCAGTATTTGCAAGCATATGAAGTGAATCAAGCACCGAGTCAATCTGCGCATGAGAATCAACATTGAGCGCAGAAAGTTTTGAAAGTCGTGCAATTTGTTCTTGTGTCAGAGTCATTTTTGTATATAATAGTCGAAAAATATTTTATAAAAATTATGTCAAAAATCAAGGAAATTCAATCCCGATTGACGCAAAATTCTTGGGAATACGCCAGAATTCGCTTCCTGATAGCAAAACAAATTTTTGTTTTCACGGTAGCACTTTATTTTTTGTGCTATCTTTTTACGGTTGGGGGTTTTTATTTTGGGCCATTTAGTATTGACACTCTCGCCAAAATAACCTATCATCTTTATTCGCTTCTTATTATTTCAACGGCGATTTTTGGTTATTCTATCGTAGAATACGCAGCAAGCCTTCATTTTCCTGACAAAAAAATTGTTCTCGTGGTGGCTGGTGTAATTTTTGGTATTTTTAGTATTTTTGCACTTTCTGTGCATCTTGGTTTTTTTGGTGCTTAATATTTTACTATGAAAAAAATTTTTCTTCTTTCTTTTGCTTTTTTCGCTTTGGCATCGTGCTTTAATAACAAACCAGAAATTGAGGGTTTGCCAACGAAAGAATTTGCCGACTCTAATTTTACAATGCAAATCCCTAACGAATGGTCAGCGTCTGGAAGTGTAGATAATCTTCCGCCCCTTCCCAATGGGGAAATTGTAATGGCAGCCGTTTCTCCCGAAAAAAAATATAATTTTGCAAATAATATTGTTGTTATCGCCGATAAACTTGATTATATCGGGACTTCTAAGCAATACAGCGAACAAAATAATCTCAAAACACAAAAAAAATATCTCGAATATTCTCTCGTAAAATCTGGACCAATTATTTTTGGTGACAGCGATGAAGGAAAATATTATATTTTTGATGCGCGCTATAACGCACAAACGCAAAAATTACGATTTTTGCAAACCGCGAAAGTATGCGGCACAACCGTATTTTTGCTGCATGCAAGCGTATCGCTCGATACCGACACAAGCAAATATATTGATGTTTTTCGAACTTTTACCTGCAAATAAATTTGCTTTTTTGCGTTTTTCTCTATAATAAAACGCATGGCGCCTTGGTAGAGCGGTTATACAGAAGCCTGCAAAGCTTTGGAGGCCGGTTCGACTCCGGCAGGTGCCTCCAAATATATTTTTCAAAAAGCTTTTCGAAGCTTTTTTATTTTTCAAAATTGTCGTTTACTTTTGAGTAAAAATCATTAGAATTCTTGCATGAAAATTCAACAAAAAGCGACTATTATCGCAACGACAACAGCATTTTTTCTTGCTATTCTCAAGCTTACGATTGGGATTTTTTCTGGCTCCATTGCAATTCTTGCAAGTGCGATTGATTCGCTCTTAGATATGGGAATTTCGATTTTCAATTTTGTCGCCGTCAAAAATTCCTGAAAAGATCCAGACGATCAGTTCAATTATGGACGCGGAAAAATTGAGGCACTCGCCGCTTTTCTCGAAGGAATCATTATTGCGATGGCGGGAATTTTTATCGCGTACGAATCTGTAAGTCGCATTATTTATCAAAAACCGGTTGGAGAAATTGGGATTGGTGTGGTAGTGATGGTTATTTCGGTGATTGTCACGGGCTGGCTGGTTGGATATCTCGAAAGTGTCGCGAAAAAAACAAAAAGTATTGTGATTGCATCGGACGCGCTTCATTATAAAACTGACTTGTTATCAAATCTCGCGATTCTTGTGGGGCTTATCTTGGTTGCGTGGCTTGGATGGAATTATATCGATGCGATTATCGGTATTGGGATCGCGATTTATATCGCATTTTCTGCCTTTGATATCGTGAAAAAATGATTTTTATTGTTGCTTGATGTGTCGCTTGATGAGATGCATGTAGTAAATATTTTGGATATACTCGATAATCACAAAGAGCTTTCGGATTATCACAATTTTCGATCGCGTGAGTCTGGTGGCGTCAAATTCGTTGAGGCACATCTCGTCTTTCATGAAAATATTTCCCTTCTCGATGCGCATCGCGTTTCTCACGAAATCGAAGATGAGATTCGAAAATTGGACACGGATTCTGAGTGGTCAATTTTGTTCCACTTAGATCCGTACGATGACAAAGAAACTGACAAATAAAAAATAATTCCCAAGGGGAATTATTTTTTATTTAGTAAATTCTGATGAATATCGCTACATTTTTCTTCGAGCAAATCTTCTGGAAGTGTGTCAAGATGACGCAAAATCTCACTATTGAGCAAGAAAAGTTCGGAATTTTTTTCATCCATTCCATGCGACTGAAGATAGAAAAGTGCGTCACCATGGAGACGATGAATTTTACAAGAATGACCGCCAACCACATCATCAGTAGCGATTTCAAGGCGAGGAACTCCACGCACAATAGATTGTTCGCCAATCAAAATATTTGTCTGATCAACTCGCAAAAATAAATTTTTGTACGGATGATCGACCTTCGCCACACCTTCGACAGAAATTTTCGCATCAGTCTGAGCAATGGCGAGCAATTCGAGATGTCCAGTCGCATTATCGCCAACTGCCTCAATGGTAATTCGAGTTTTGCCATCATGAGTAATAACACTTTTTCCCATAAAATCAACATTTTCAGCAATTTTGATATACCGAACAAAATCGGCTGATATCTTCGGAAGAAATGTATATTGGATTTTGCAATTTTCTTTTATAAAAAGGTTTACTTCTGGTATTTCGCCAAGATCGACAATGTGCGCATCTGCCGAAATTTCGACAGAATTATTTTGGATAAAAATCGTTTTCATTTGCGAATTATAAAAATTTTCATCAAAATTGCAATTGTATTTTTGGAAAAATTGTGCTATACTGGGGCAATGAATAATCAGGAAAATATCATTCTCGAAATCGCTGTGGATCGACAGAACGAAAAGGGCGTTTTTGTCGCCAAAGAAATGCTCTCGACGTTGCACGATGTCCTTTTTTCTGAAGAAAAAAATTTTTTTTCCAAAAAACGAAAACATCCGCAATTTCGTTTTTTTCTCGTGCATACTGGTGGTCGGATTCGTTTTTTCTTTGAAGTTCCTGTCAAATATCGCGAATTTTTTGAGGCGCAACTCTATGCTCATTACAATAATATTGAAATCACTGAGTCGACGCTTCCTTTTGCGGAAAATCAGGAATTTTTCACACAAGAATGACATTTGTCGAAAATTTCGAGCGACCTAATCAAGCTCTATGTCAATCTCAAAGATCGCACTGAAAAGGAAACCATTGATCCGCTTTCGTCACTTACATCGGTACTTTCTCATTCTACCAAAGATGAAATTGCATTTTTTCGCGTCGATTTTTCGCCCATTGAGGATGAAAATTTTCGCGAATGATACGCTCGTGAAATTATCGCCAATGGAAAGTGACCGGAAGGTTGGAAAATTTTTCGCCTAGAAAATCATTGGTGGATCAAAATTGTGTGTGCGCCGTTTATTTTTTTGGGATGGATTCTGAAAAAAATTTTCATAAATAATTCTGAAAATTTGGAAGAAAAAAATTCTGAAGAATCGGAAGAGGAAAAATTTTCGACATTCGGATATTCGACACGACTCGTGATGGCGTCAACAAAATCACACCGAACTAAGGAAATTGCAAGTAGTTTGACTATTTTTTCTTCGCCAAATGGAGCGAAATTTGTGGCGAACAAAATGGCGAAAAAAATGTATTCCGAAACGAAAAAAAGCTATTCGCCCTTTCGTAGTATTTTGAGCGTAACAGAATTGGCTGGACTCGTGCATATGCCGACAATGTATGTCAAAACTCCTGGTGTAAATTGGGTAGTCACGCGACGATTTGAACCGCCACACAACCTGCCAAATGCCGAAAAACCCAACACACCAATTGGAATTTCCAATTTTCGTGGATACAAAGAAGAGTTTGGGATTCAGCCAGTAGATCGTGCACGACATACCTATATCATCGGGAAAACCGGTATGGGAAAATCGACACTGCTTGAAAATATGATTTATTCGGATATTTTGGCGGGGCGCGGCGTGGGCGTTATTGATCCTCATGGTGATCTCGCTGAAACAATTCTTCGCTCAATTCCAAAATCTCGAACCAATGATATCGTGCTTTTTGATCCTGCGGATACAGAATTTCCGATTGCCTTCAATATGTTGGAATCGCCATCGCCAGAGCTTCGGCCTATCGTAGGATCTGGACTGGTGTCAATTTTTAAAAAAATGTTCGCGGATAGTTGGGGACCTCGTCTCGAATATATTCTTCGAAATACGATTCTGACGCTTCTGCGTGTCCCAGAAGCAACACTTGTATCAATTCCGCTCATTCTCACACACGAAAGTTATCGTAAAAAAATTGTTTCCAAGTTGGACGATCCACTCTTGGCACAATTCTGGACGCAAGAATTTGACAAAATGGCGCCAAATATGGTTTCTGAAGCGGTAAACCCAATTCTCAATAAAGTAGGACAATTCCTTTCTTCGCCAATTCTGAGAAATATTTTGGGACAACCAAAAAATCCATTTTCGATGCGTTGGGTGATGGATAATGGGAAAATTTTCATTGTAAATCTTTCAAAATGACGAATTGGTGAGGATAGTTCAGCACTTCTTGGTGCGATGATGGTGACAAAATTCCAGATTGAAGCGATGACGCGTGCGGATACGCCCGAAAAAGACCGACGCGATTTTGGTCTATATGTCGACGAATTTCAGAACTTCGCCACAGACTCCTTTGCAACAATTTTGTCAGAAGCACGAAAATATAAATTGTCGCTCACGATGGCGAACCAATATATCGCACAAATGGCAGACACGGTTCAGGGAGCGGTTTTCGGAAATGTCGGAACCATTATTTCGTTTCAAGTGGGACAACAAGATGCGACCGTACTTTCTGAAATGTTTGGCGGTGAAGATGTGATTTTGCCAAATGATTTGACAAACCTCAGAAAATACGATATTTATAGCAAATTGCTCATTGATGGAATGCCGTCGCCCGTATTTTCGGCGACCACCTTTGCACCGCTCATGTCACGCGTGGATGTCCCAGAACAACAATCTCGCGATGTGGTTCTCAAGGTTTCTCGTGAAAAATATACCAAAAAACGCGAATTCGTCGAGAAAAAAATATTTGAATATGCGGGAAAAGTTCGTGAAGAAGAAATTAAATTCAAACAAAAAGCTGCGGAAAATGCAGAAAAAGCGAAGGAACGAAAGGCTGAAGAAAATCGCCGAAAAATGGAAGAACGCTTGAAGGCCAAAGGTATCACGCCATATTCGCAACAAAATTCTACAAACCCAGATGTCCCTCAAAATCCTTCAAACGAGTCAAACCCACAAAAAAACCCACCGATTGAACATGAACAAAAATCTCAACCAAAAAATCCTCAAAATCACAAAAATAATAAAAAACGCAAACCTCAGAAAAAACCAAAACCCGAATCATAAAAACCCGAGAAACCTCGGATTTTTTCTTGATTTTTCCATTTTTTTTGTATAATTCCCCTATAATTTTTCCTTTATGAATTTCCAATCTTTGCTTGATTTTGACAAAAATCTCCTCATTTCGCTCCAAGGCATTATTCCATCAGAATATTCTTTTTTGGTAACAATTTTGGCAGAAAGCATCGTTGTATGGTGTGCGATTTTTTTGGTAGCCACTTGGCTCTACGGAACATTTCAAAAAAATAATGAATACAAAACACGATCATTGCAGGTTTTTGGACTCATTGTATCAGTTTTTGTGATTTATACGCTTGTCAATCTCTGTGTTCCACAATGGCGCGAACACCCACATTCTTTCCTGAATGGTGCAAATATCACGCCCCTTATTCCTCATCCGACAGACAATTCTTTTCCGTCTGGGCATGCACTTTTTTCTGGAGCCTTTATCATCGCGGTTTTTGCATATGTAAAAAATTATTTTCTGATTGCTCTCACAATCTTGCTCGCACTCATTACTGTTTGTTGTCGCGTTCTCGGCGGAGTGCACTATCCTGGCGATATTGTTGCTGGCCTCTTTTTTGGAATTATTGGTGCACTGATTTTCAAGCCATTTGTTGAAAAAATTATTGCAAAAATTGCGCCATTTTGTATCAAAATCGCCTCATTTTTAAAATTATAAAAACCTTCCGAAGAAGGTTTATTTTTTTGCTAACGGGCAAGCGTATCCAATATGTGTAATCATCATATACGTGATAATCCTGATCAGAATGAGAAAAACCGCATAAATAAGTTCCAACCCACACTAGACTGCAATCACCGGAATAATTGCGATCACCACCCCCACAATAAGCGCCAAAATATTGTATCGACCGCGATCAATGAGTTCCATACGCATGATACTATTACAGAGAAAATAAATTCCTACACAAATAGAAAGTGTTGTAATCGCAAAAAGTGGCGTCACGGCGTGATGTCCTGCTGTATGAAAATAATATGTATTCGCGCCATCAGCAATGAGCTCAAGACTAATACCGAAGCAGCAATCGACGCAAAAATAAAATAATGACCATATCCGAAAACAAGCGCCCGATCCGTTGTTCAATGTCACTCAATTACTTTTCACCATGGAATCTGAAAATACGACCACCACAAGGCAAAGACGATTGCCGCAGCACCAAGTCCAATAGGAAGTGCCACAGAAAATCCACTATAATCCGCTCCAAGAAGCGCAATAATCGCCTTGGAAGTCCCCCAAAGTCCTTCTCCCAAAATAATAATCAACAAAAGCGCATATCGTTCGGCAATATGATGCGGATGCCACGGCGTTGAATATTTTCCGTCCTCAGGCCAGTATTGGCGTCATCAATTCAGTTACAATCGCCGCCGCAGAAATAATCAATGCTATCCGCGCTATATTTATCGCCAGGAAAAAAGAAAAATCCCGCCCACACAATCTGCGCCAAAATCAAGCCGCCGGCATATATTAAACAGGTACGGCGATTTTTTGAATCTCATTTTGCAGCGCGAAACCATTCCAGAATCATTACAATTCGCATAATTATAAATCCGATAAATCCTGGCGCAAAATTTGGATTTTCTGTCATTGTGGAGGCGATTTCTGCTGTGAACACGAGCAATCCAAAAATTTGAAAAATGTCAGAATTCGAAAAATTACACCATCATTATCATATGCTGATGAAAACCATGTATAATTCATCCACGGCGACCAAATTATGAAAAATACAAACACAAATGTCGCAATTCCAAATAATACAGATGTTCCACGAGCGAATGATATAATCCGTGTGCGAGTGCTGACATAGCAATCATATACATCAAATCAAACAAAGTTCCAGCGGCGTCGGGACGCGATGTTTTTCTTCATGCCCGCGACCAATTAACAGCAAGGAAAATGACTGAAAAAAGTTCATAAATTATAATAGAAAGTGATATTTTATAAATTTTTGAGAAATTTTTAAATTTTAGTAAAAATAAAAATCCCCAATTTCTTGGAGATTTTTATTTTTGAGCAAATTATTCTTCGTCTTCTTCGAAAGTCACACCGCGTTCTGCACGGATTTTTTCTGTGATATTTGAAGGAACCTGAGAATAGTGGTGGAATTCCATAGAGTAAGTCGCGCGACCCTGAGACATAGAGCGAAGATCTGTTGCATAACCGAACATTTCAGAAAGTGGAACGTATGCAGAAATAATTTTCGCCATACCACGATCTGTCATTTCATTTACCTGACCACGTTTTGAGTTCAAGTTTCCGAGAACATCACCCATGTATTCTTCTGGAGTATTCACTTCCACAAGCATAATTGGTTCAAGAAGGGCTGGTTTTGCTTTTTTCGCAGCCTGACGGAATGCCTTAATAGCGGCAAGACGGAATGAAAGTTCATTCGAATCCACATCATGGTATGAACCGAATGTCAAAGTTGCCTTCACGTCTACGATAGGATAACCCGCGATAATACCACGAGCGTATGCTGTTTCAAGACCTTTTTCAACACCAGGGATGAATTCACGAGGAATCACACCACCCACAATCTTGTTCACGAATACATTTTCAGCAGCAAGTTCTTCTGGATTTGCTTCACGCATTTCAGGAGAAATTGGTTCGAAAGTAATCACAACATCACCAAACTGACCACGACCACCAGATTGTTTCTTATGAACACCACGCTCATCAGCTACTGGCATAGTGATAGTTTCGCGGTATGCTACCTGAGGCGCACCCACATTGGCTTCCACCTTAAATTCACGACGCATACGATCAACAAGGATATCAAGGTGAAGTTCACCCATACCCGCCATAATCGTTTCGCCAGTTTCTGGATTTGAAGTTACACGGAAAGATGGATCTTCTTCAGCAAGTTTTGAAAGTGCCATACCCATTTTTTCCTGATCCGCTTTTGTTTTTGGTTCTACAGACACAGAAATCACTGGTTCTGGGAACACCATACGCTCAAGAACAATCTGCTTTGATTCATCACAAAGCGTTTCACCAGTTTTTGTATTTTTCAAACCAATAATCGCACCAATGTTACCAGCTGGGATTTCGTCAATTTCTGTACGAGAATTGGCGTGCATCTGAAGAAGACGACCAATACGCTCTTTTTCACCAGAAACAGAGTTTTTCACATATGAACCTGATTTCAAAATACCAGAATATACGCGAACGAAAGTAATACGACCTACGAATGGATCAGTCATAATCTTGAAGGCAATCGCCGCAAGAGATTCATTTATATCCTGCTTGAGAGTAATTTCTTTTTCAGCGTCATCTGGATCAGTGCCAGTGATTGTACCATTGTTTACATCAAGTGGAGATGGAAGGAAATCAACTACCGCATCAAGAACGAGCTGAACACCCTTGTTCATAAGCGCTGATCCACAAGTCAATGGATATACAACGTCTGCTACAACACCCTTACGAAGACCAGTTTTAATTTGTTCTTCTGTAAGTGTTCCATTTTCAAAGAAAATATTCATCAATTCTTCATCCTGTTCTGCTGCTTTTTCAATCAACATTTCGCGATACATAGTTGCATCATCGAGGTATTCTGCTGGGATTTCTGATTCAATAACTTTTTCACCATGAGCACCTTCAAACGTGTAGGCTTTCATGTTGATAAGGTTGATAACACCCTTAAATTCTGATTCTTCGCCCATAGGGATCTGAATAGGAATTACCTTGTTACCAGCAAGGCGCTTCTGGATAGATTCGTAAGTCATCTTGAAAGATGCACCAGTTTTATCCATCTTGTTGGCAAAAGCGATACGAGGAACTCCGTATTTATCAGCCTGTTTCCATACAGTTTCTGACTGAGGTTCTACACCTTGAGACGCGTCGAAAACCGCAACCGCACCATCAAGAACACGCATTGAACGTTCTACTTCGATTGTAAAGTCCACGTGACCCGGAGTATCAATCAAGTTGAGGTCCACACCCTTCCAAGAAGTTGTAGTCGCCGCAGAAGTAATTGTAATACCGCGTTCTTTTTCCTGTTCCATCCAGTCCATTGTCCCTTCACCATCGTGAGTTTCACCGATTTTATGGTTGATACCAGTATAGAAAAGAATTCGTTCTGAAGTTGTCGTTTTACCCGCATCAATATGCGCCGCAATACCAAAGTTACGAATATTTTTGAGATTTTTTGAAATCGCCATATATTCAAAATAAAAAAATAAAATCAATATGCGAAAAATTTTGAAAGTATCAAAAAATGTGAAATCCGCAAATTTCTGGCAAATAATATTGAAAAAATCCAAAAAGTCAAAAAAAATTTATTTTTTGGAAAAAGAGGAAAAATTCCAAAAAATATGTTGGAGGAGAAATATTTTGTTTGTCAAATAAATTTTTTCTCAAAGCGAAAAATTAAATTATTTTCAAAAAATATTTGACTTTTTCCAAAAATTTATATAATTCGTTCACATTCTCGTAATGCCCAGATGGTGGAATTGGTAGACACGACGGTCTTAGAAGCCGTTGCCATGCGGTGTGAGGGTTCAAGTCCCTCTTTGGGCACCATAAAAAACTTAAAGGAATTCTGATTTTGAAAAGATGTTATTTTGTTTATAATACATCTTATATTCAATAAAAAGAATTCCTTTTTATATTGCAAAATATCCAAAATATGTCAAAAATCGATGAATTTGGTCAAAAAATAAATCTTTTTGAGAAAAGAACACAAAATAAAAAATTTCTTGCAAAAAAGAAAAGATATATTGAAAAACAAAATCCAAAAGATATAATGAAAAGTGAGATTATTTTTTCAGAAAATGCAAATCAAAATATATGACAAATTGTTGAAATACAACAAAATATTGCAGGAAAGATTTTTTATGTCCTTTTTAATTGAGAAATTTCTCAAAAAAATCTGAAAAATAAAAATATTTCAAATGAAATTACAATCTGAGATTTTGTTGAATTCCATGATAATATCATTACAAATATTCGTCAAAGAAAGAATTTGCTCGCTCGTTATAAATGAGATTCTGATAGATTTTCTCTTCACAAAAGAATTTTGCAACCTATTGCTGCAAACCTCGATTTTGTTGTCATTGTGGCTTCAGCCATGAATCCAAAATTTCAGCCTTGATTTATAGAAAGGTATATAATTTTGGCGGAATCATGTAATATTCCAGCAATTATTTGTATCAGCAAAAGCGATTTACAAATAATTAAAAATCCGATTTTAGAATATTATACTGAACAATTAGGGATTCCTATTGTCTACACCTCATCAGAAACAGGACAATGAATAGAAGAATTAAAAGAAAAAATTTTTTGAAAAAATGTTGTTTTTGTAGGAAAAAGTTGAGTAGGAAAATCTTCGCTCATTAACACAATTTTACAAAATCATGTTACAAAAACATCATCTGTAAGCGAAAAATGATGACAATGAAGGCATACAACAGTTTCATCAAAAATGCATATTTGGGATGAGAATTCTTATATTATTGACACTCCTTGAATTCGTTCACTTGATTTTTTAGAATTTTCAAAAGAAGAATTGCCTTGATATTTTAGTGATTTTTCTGATTTCATGTCATGATGTCAATTTGCAGACTGTTCACATACACATGAAAAAATATGTGGAATTAAAGAGGCAGTAAAATTATGACAAATTCCAAAGGAAAGATACAGTACTTATATAAGGCTTTTTGAAGAAATGATATAAAATATTTTTAAAAAAATATTTATTTCATGTTAATAGTAAAAGTAGATATTCCCTACTTAATTTAACTTGTAGAAACAATTATGATAAAAACATCTCAATTTATATGACTCAAACAGAAAGTTGAATATTTTGCAAATATTTTTATAGAGATAAAAGATTTACTTTGAGACAAAGAAAAAGAAATTTTAGAATTTCAAAATCCTCTTTCATTGCATATTACAGTATATTATTTACCTTGAAAAACTACTGAAATTGAAAATAAAAAAATAAAAGACCTTATTGATACTATTTCTCAACAAAAAATTAAAATATCTATGAAAAAACTTGAATATTTTTGAGATAAAATTGCTTATATTAGTTATGATGATTTTGAAAATTTAGAAAAAATAAATAATTTTCTAAAAAGCAAATTTAATGAATATAATGCTATCATTGATAATTCTTACATTTCATTTATTCCTCATACTACTTTATTTAAAATAAAAGATTATTGAAAATTTTTACAATATAAAAATGATATTGAAAATATTGTTGAAAAAAATATAAAAAAAATACAAAAATCTGATTTTATAGAAAATTTTCACTTATATGCCGTTAATTCTACATTTACACCTGAATTACAAGTAATTACCTATTAACCGATGATGATATGCAGATGAAAGACATTTATTTTTTTATTTTAATAACAAATATTTTAAAAAATAATTAAACAAATATGGAGTGATTTCTATTTGAAAAAGCTGTTTTAGAATTTGCAAAATATTTTCCAGAAGAAACTCAAAGAAAACCATTTTTTTATCACTCTATACGAGTTTGAGTTTTTTTGTGGAATCAGTGATATTCTGAAGAAATACAAATTGCTGGACTTTTGCATGATGCACTTGAAGATACCAGCATTTCAGAAAATACTATAGAAAATTTATTTTGAAAAAATGTGCTTCAAATAGTAAAAGCAAACTCTAAAAATCAATCTTTACCAAAAGAGGAAATTCTAGAAGATATTGTAAAAAGGTGTTCAGATTATGGAATTGATGCCATGATTGTTAAAATAGCTGATATTTATGATAATTTTTTGTTTTATAAAAAAATAAATAATATTTCTGAAATTGAAAGATGCAAAAAATTAGCAAATCTCATTTTAAAATATAAACAAAATTATGATGATAAGATTTTTAAGTTTTTAGAAGAAATAATTTCTTTTGAGACTTAAAAAAGCCCCCAAAGGCTTTTTATTTTTTATCAATTTTTCGATATTTTCGGCCGACCAATTTGTCAGGAAAATGTTGTTGATCAGATTTTTTATTTTCCAAATCGTGCGCGTATTCATAATTTTTCCCGTATCAAATATCTTTCATAAGTTTAGTTGGAGCATTTCGAAGATGCATCGGCACTGCGAGATTTCCAAAATTTTGCAAATCCTCATGCATCGCCATTTGAGCCAGATAAATCGCATTATTTTTCGGTAAATCGACGAGATAATACGCGAGATTGAGCATCGGCAATTCACATTCGGGCATCCCCATTTTTTCACAAATTTCGTACACAGAATTTGCTAAAATAATGGCTTGTGGATCAAACACATCCTCGGACGCAAAATTCATCATGCGACGGACAATATATCGCGGATCTTCACCGCCCGCGAGCATTCGCCCAATCCAATAAATCGCCGCATCACCATCAGAATCCCGCAAGCTTTTGTGCATCGCAGAAATCAGATTGTAATGTTCCTCACCATTTTTATCATAATTGAGATTTTTGTTTCCCGACTCCAAAATAATTTCGCGAGAAATTTTCCCTTCCTGTTGCAAAATACACGCTGTTTCGAGCAAATTGAGCGTATTACGCAAATCACCATCACCAATTTCGGAAATCAGTTTCAATGCCTCATCATCAAGAGAAATATTCGGAAATCGGCTTTCAATCGTCTCAATATGTTTTTTGAGAAAAAATTCAATATCATGCGGTTTAAGTGATTGGAGAACATACGTCCGACAACGCGACAAAAGTGCATTATTGACGGTAAAACTCGGATTCTCAGTCGTCGCACCAATCAGCGTGATAATCCCTTTTTCTACCCACGGCAACAGCGTGTCTTGCTGAGATTTGGACCAACGATGAATTTCATCCAAAAACAAAATAGTCTGACGCCCAGACTGAAAATTGGTCTGCGATTTGGAAATAATTTTGATAACATCATCTTTTTTGGAAAGCACACCCGAAAGATGAAAAAATTCGGCATCAAGGGAATTGGCAATAATTCGTGCAAGCGAAGTTTTCCCCGTTCCAGGCGGTCACCAAAGCAAAAGTGACGGAATTTTTCCGGCTTTCAAAAAAGTATGAATTGGCTTCCCAGGCGCCACCAAATGTGATTGCCCGACATAATCATCCAAAAACATTGGTCGCAAAAGTGACGCGAGTGGCGTAATCGATGCTGAAAAAAGTGATTCCATAAAAAATTTTAATACACAAATTATATCAATTTTCCTAAAAAAAGAAATAAAAATATTTTTGGAGAAATCACATCAAAAAATTCCCAATTTGGGAATTTTTATTCAAATCGAAGTGCTTCGATGGCATCCATTTTGGCCGCTCGCCATGCTGGCAAAAGCCCAAAAATCACACCCATCAACACGGAAAATCCTGTCGCGATAAAAATCATTTCTATACTGATAATCATCGAAATAGACGGTACGAAGAAGCCAACTCCAGCAGAAATCGCGTACGATACGAGCACGGCAATGACCCCACCAACAAATGACAAAATCACCGATTCCACCAAAAATTGCAAAATAATATCTTTTCTCTTGGCACCAATCGCCTTACGAATACCGATTTCTCGCGTTCGTTCTGTCACAGAAACGAGCATAATATTCATAATTCCAATACCACCAACGAGAAGCGAAATCCCCGCAATTCCCGAAACAAACATCGTAATCGTTCCTACTTGCTTTTCGATCATATCCATAAATTGACGATTGGTCGCAAGGTTAAAATTCAGCTCAGAAGGATCACTCGCGCCCGTCAATTTCATGAGGTAATATCCAATGTTTTTTTGCAAAAAATTGATATCTTCAACGCGTTTCGCATGAATCTCAATAGATTCAATTTTTTGCTTTCCAAAGCGTTTTGAGGCAGTCTGATACGGAATGTAATACGCATTATCTGTCGCGTAATCTTTCGTTTTTTCTAAAAGTCCGATTACGGTAAATGCCTGATTGTTAATGTAAATCGTCTGCCCAACAGGATTTTTCCCCTGAAATTCCCGTTCCAAGTCCGAACCGGCTACAACCACATTTTCAAAATTGTCTGTTTGAGATTTTTGGAAAAAAATTCCTCGTGCGAGCTTGATATCACGCGCTTTAAAAAAGGCATCTTCTACTACTCGCACTGATCCGTTGGATTCTTTTCCCATAATCACAGGCGAAGAATTTGATCGGAATGGCATCACTGGCACGATTGCTTTGATTTTGTCTCCAAAAAGTTTTTGAATCATCTCAATTGTTTCTGTCGAAAAAACCTGTTCTGTCGCGATTCGCTGAGTAATTGATGGTTCAGTTTTTTCTGTTGGGCCAGTTGAGGAAACAGGACCACCATTAGGATCTGCCATTAGACCGCCACCAGATTTTCCTGGTTGTCCAGTTTGAAGCGTAATGATATTTTGTGTCGCCGCCATGTCTTCAATAATTTTGGCTTTCATACCATCTCAAAATGCTCTGAGAACAACCACAGACGCAATCCCGATCATGATTCCCAAAAGTGAGAGTATGGAGCGCATTTTATTTTGAACAAGTGTTCAAAGTGCTTCCTTGATGTAAGAGAGTAAATTCATAATTATCCTGTAACTAATCCATCCTTAATATGTACAATTCGCTTAGCATTGGCGGCGATTTCTGGCGAGTGCGTAATAATAATGATCGTCACACCATCGCGATTGAGTTCTGTAAAAAGTTCCATCACATCCTCGCTGGTTTTTGAATCAAGTGCCCCAGTCGGTTCGTCTGCCAAAATAATTTTTGGTCGAGTCACAAGCGCACGAGCAATAGCAACACGCTGTTTTTGTCCACCAGAAAGCTGTTCTGGTTTTTTGTAGAGATGTTCGCCAAGCCCTACACGCTGAAGTGCCTTGATGGCACGCTCTTTTTTTTCTGAACCGCCCACACCATGATATGAAAGTGGCAACATTACCTGCTCAATCACCGAAAGTCGTGGAATCAATGAGTAATTCTGAAATACAAAACCAATTTTTTTCCCGCGAATTTCTGATTGTGCCAAATCTTTGAGTTGACTCATATCCTGCCCATCGAGAAAATATTTTCCCGCCGTGGGCCGATCAAGAAGCCCAATAATATTCATCAGCGTACTTTTTCCTGATCCAGAAGGCCCAATAATCGTTACAAATTCTCACTCATCGATGCGAAGATTCACATTTTGAATAATGGGAATCTCCGTATCTTCCAAAAAGTATGATTTTTTAATATTTTCAAAAACGAGCATAATATTAGAAATAAGAAATTTCGAAATTTCCGCCATCAAAGGTATTTCCTGAAAAATCAATCGTTTCAACCGCTTGCCCTTCTTCAAGTCCTGACAAAATCTGAATCTGTCCTTTCGCAGATTTTCCAGTTGTTACCTTAGTTTTTGTTTTTGATCCGTCTTTAGAAACAACATTTACATAACTGTCACCCGTTGCAGGATCCTGAGAAACCGCTGTCAAAGGCACAAGTAATGTTTCTTCACTTGATCCGAGAGAAATATTCACTGCAGCATTCATACCAGAATAAATTGGATGATTTCCACGTTCCGCCGAAATAATCACATTGTATGTCGAAAGTCCTGTTCCAGAAGAATCTGACGGCGTTGAAGAAATTTCTGTAATCGTTCCTTCAAGTTTTGCGTCTGGAACCGCTTCAAATGTAATTGTGGCTTTTTGTTTCATTTTTACCTTGACGATATCAAGCTGATTGAGGCCAACTTTTACATTGATAATTTCAGAATTTTCTAGCAAAAT
Organism: Candidatus Altimarinota bacterium; assembly: GCA_013332525.2. GTDB lineage: Bacteria > Patescibacteriota > Gracilibacteria > BD1-5 > UBA2023 > GN02-873. Next base: position 53,505 of record JABCOP020000024.1, on the reverse strand, counting down.
CACTTTATCGACATCGGCATTTCCTTCGGATTTTCCGAGAACATCACCAGTTTTGAATTTGATGGCACGAATCGTTCCAGCAAATGGTGCACGGATTTCGTATGTTTCTTCCTTGGTTCGAAGTTTTTCTATTTCCGCTTCCTGATCTTTTTTGGTTGTCAAAAGATTTTCAAGCGTGCCATTTTTTCCACTTTTCAATTTTGCAAGATCTTCTTTTTTCGTCAAAATGCTATCTTTTTGATCCTGAATCGCGGATTGCTTGTCGGCGATTTCACGGCGCAAAGAATCATCCTGAACGACATTGTTAGAAATAATTTTAATATCTTTTTCGCTTTGAGAAATCTGAATTTCTAGGCGACGAATCGCATCTTCAGCTGTTTCCAAAGCAAATTTTTTCGTCTGCAAATCCGTCAAAAATTTTTCTTTAATTTTTTCTGGATTATCAACCAAAAGCAAAGAGTCACGATTTTTTGTGTGCGTTTCAATTTTTCCTGAAATATTCGTGCGAAGCGTACTAATGCCGCTCAAAACACTATTGAGGTCCTCGCGTGAGAAGGCGCCCGCATCACTTGTTGGCGTTGTATCAGCCGCACGGCGCGCAATATCTGTTGCTTCAAGCAATTTTTTATAAATACGCAACGCCTCTTCTGTTAATCCCTGAGCATCTTTTGGATCTTTGGAATTACGATTAATTTTTGAAACAATATTTTCATATTCAGAAATATCTTTATGAAGTTCTTTCCAAATATTTTCTACCTGCGATTTTCGGCCACCATCATTTCGCGTAATATAATGAGAATAACGCTGTTCCTGCGATGAAAGTTCTGACAAGTCAAATCCAAAAATTTTGTTAATATCTTTATGCGCTTGACGCATTTCAGAAATTTCTGTTGAAGTATTTTGAATAATACTTTCTACAAGTTTTTGACCTTCTTCTGTTTTTGACTTGATAAGTTCATCTTTTTTTGAAAATTCTTTTTCGTAATTTGATTTATCAATTTCGTATTTTTCTTTTTGTGCCGCCAAATCTCGTTTTTTTGCATTCAAATCAAGCAATTTTTCCTGAGATTTTCCTGGCGAATTTTGTACGGCTTTTTCAAGATTTTCCTGCATTTCTTCGAGTTTGCGCTCCATCGCGGCAATTTCTCGTTCCATACGGCGAGCCTCGGTTCCATGCGATTTTTCGCGTTCTTCCTTGATTTCACGATTTGTTTTATCAAGGCGATTCTGCGCTTGCGCGAGTTCTTGGAAAAATTCTCGCTTATCAAGGCTCGCGAGCACCTGATCTTTTTCGACAGTGTCGCCAACTTTGGTATAAATCTCAGCGATTTTTCCATTTTGTCCAAAACGAAGTTTTTGTTCATTGGCAAGCTCCGCTTTTCCCGTTACATCAATTCCGTCGTCAAGGCGGCCTTTTGTAACGGTTGCGACTGTTGAGCCAATTGTCGCCATATCATTATTGGAATTTGTTCCCCAAAATTGCTGATACAAATAATAACTTCCGCCAGAAATAATGGCCAGCAACAGCAAAATAAAAACAATTTTACGAATATTCATGCTAAAAAAATAAAAATTAAGTGATAGGAATATACAGACCAACTTTAAAACAAGTTTAAGAAATTATAGTAAATAATATTTTTTTGTCAAAAGATACTTTGTATTACAAGGTTTTCTAAAGAAAAATAATACTTTTCTCGTGAAAAATTTGATTATTTTTCAAATCTGCGTATATTATAAAAACTTTTTATTTCTAAAATTTTTTTTTGGAACCTCTTTCGATACTCACGTTTATAATTCTTATTTTTCTTTCGGCGTTTTTTTCTGGAACAGAAATTGCGCTTATGACAACTTCAAAACACGCGGTTTCATCGCTTGTTCGCGAAAATCGCTTTGGTGCGCGGTCGCTTGAAATCATCAAAGGCAATACTGATAAGCTTCTCATCACGATTCTCATCGGGAACAATATCGTAAATACGGCGTCTGCGACGCTTGCGGCAACAGTGGCACTCAATCTCGCCAACGCGAGTGGCCTCAACCAAGAGCAAGGAATGGTAATTTCTACGGCCGTGGTGACGATTCTTTTGTTGCTTTTTGGCGAAATCACACCAAAAACGATTTGTACGCGTTATAGTGTTCCGATTGCGCTTTTCGTGGCTCCGATTTATCGCGTTTTGATGTTTGTTCTCACACCAATTTCATTTTTTATTGAAATTTTCTTGAAAGGAATTATGAAAATTTTTGGTGGCGATAATTTTGTGAAAAAAATTTCCTACCAAGAAGTTGAGGCGTTCATCGATATGTCGCACGAAGAAGGCGAAGTTGAGGCAGACGAGCATCGTCAGATGAAAAATCTTCTGTCGTTGCGTGATATGGACGCGGAAAGTGTGATGACTCCGCGCGTAAATGTAAATTTCTTGGATATGGAAATGACGGTGGATGAGGCTTGTGAATTTTTCCTTCAACACTCGCATTCTCGTATGCCAGTTGCTGGGAAAAATACGGATGATGTGGATTTTATGCTCACTTTCCGTGAAGCATTCCAGCTCCGACACGATGGCCAGGGCAAGAAAAAACTTTCAGAAATTTCTCTGGAAAAAATTATGAAAATTCCACTCACACAGACACTTGATGATTTGTTTGGAAAATTTCAAAAATCTCGCCGTCATATGGCACTCGTGTTTGACGAATTTGGTGGAACGGCTGGGCTCATTACGATGGAAGATATTTTGGAAGAAGTATTTGGTGATATTAAGGATGAGGTCGATCAGGAAGAAATTTTTATGAAGAAAAAATCTGATACGATGATTGAGGCGGTTGGAAGCGTATTGATTGATGATATTTTGGAAGAATTTGGAATGCGTGCTGATGATCTCGAAATCCCAAGCGAATACATGGGCGAGACAATTTCGTATGTTGTAATGGCTGAGGAAGAATCTTTCCCAACGGAAGGTGTAGAAGTAATTTTTGGAAATGATGACGAAAAACTTTCTCTGACTGTTCTCTCTGTTCATCACAATGTTATCGAAAAAATTGAATGTCGAAAAATTCTCACAGAAGAACAAAAATAAAATCCCCAATTGGGGATTTTATTTTCGAGTAACAATTTCACCTTTTTGTTTCTGTTTTTCGGCCTGCACATTGACAAAAATTTGCTGAACAATCATAAAGAGCAAACCAATCCACCAATACAACCCAAGCCCGATTGGCAAAAAGAGCGCAGAAATACCAATCATAAACGGAAATACATAAAGTGTCATTTTTTGCATCACGCGCGGATCAAGCGTTGGCATTGCGGGGTCACCATCTTTTTTTGGTTCTTCTTTTGGAAGTGGTGGCTGAGCCTTGATAGAAAGATATGATTGCAAAAATTGCGTGAGCATCAGAATTCCCGCGAGTACAAACGCGACAACCCCACCAGACTGTAATAAATTTTGTCCAAAGAAAAATGTATTGATTTCGGTTGGATTAAAAGCTGAGAGAAAATCGTAACGATGATAAATATTAGAAATATCTGTAATTCCCATAATCACCCAATACAGAGCGATAAGAATTGGAAATTGAATCAATAGAGGCAAGCACGAACCCATGGGGCTCACTTTTTCTTGTTTGTACAATTCCATCATTTTCATTCCCTGCGTCGCACGATCATCAGCATATTCTTTTTGAATCGCACGAATTTTAGGATTCAACGATGCCATTTTTCGTGTATTTTCAAGCATTCGATGCTGTGGATACAAGAGAATCAAGCGAATAATTACCGTCACGATCACAATCGCCCAACCAAGGGAATAATCCGTTACAAACGCGATCAATCCAGCAAAAAGATTATAAATCGGGTTATAAATAAGCGTTCTCAAAAAATTTCGGAAAAATCCTGGCGCTTCCACCTGAAACGAAATATTTCGTTCGCCAGCTGTATGCGTATCAAGCGACAAAATATAATTAGCTGGCTTGGAAGCAAATAATTTATGAAGTGAAGATAGAGCCAATTCTGTATGCGAGTTCGCGCCAAATTCTATATCGCGACAAAAATCAGTTGAAAAAGTTTCCAATTTTACAGGCTGCGAATTTTGTGTCAAACGAAGATCAGTACAAGTATTGATTGTAAACGCATTACTTGTCGTATTATGCACCGTAACTTTCGGAATGCTTGGAATCGTTACGTTGTTCGGAACCACAGAAATCGAAATCTCATTTGTGGGAACTGTCGTTTGTTTCGGCTGAAAAAGATTAATAAAAAGAACAATCAATAGCGATAAAAGCGCGATATTGATAATTTTAAGAGCATTCATAAGTTATTGAGAAAGAATTTTTTGAAAAATAAAATCAAGATTTTGTTGGAAGTTCTCCAAATCCTGAGGATTTTTGTGAGACAATTTTGTTCATTTTTTCAGAACAACGACCACATCATATTCACTTTCGAGAATTTTCCAAGCAGATTTATAAAAAAGTCGACGAAATGCGTTACGGTTCACACTTCCAGGCGTATTTTTTCCCGACAACAAAATCCCCACGCGTGCATGAGAAAAATTATTTTTTCGAACATTTGCCACCATCATAGACGAAAAAAAAGGTTTTTTCTCTCGAAAAACCCTTTTTATCTCACGCTCCGAAAGACGATATTTTTTGGCTATCATCAGGATTGGAAATTAGTTCAAAATACTTGGACGGAATCGTTCAGTTGTTCCCTGAAGAGTTACCACGCGAGCAGTTCCACCAGCAATATTGTGGTGCTTGCTTTTTCCACGAACATTTTTAAAGCGATTTGGGTAGCTCACAGCAAGAGAATGACGTCCTTTGCGGCGACGAGCCTGAAGAACTTTTTTCCCATCTACTGTAGATTTGCGAGACAAAAATCCGTGTACACGAAGTCGTTTTCGTTTTTTAAGTTTACCTAACATAATAGTATAAAGAAAAATAACTCCCGAATTGTATAAAAAATATCGAAAATGTCAAAAGTTTTTTCGCTTTTTTGGATTTTTTACAAAATTCAAGAAAAAAATTATAAAATATTATCTGAAATCGTCAAGGTTTGCAGTGGTAGAAATTGAAATAATCGGATTTTCATTTTTGATGCGACGACGCAAGCCATGAGAAAATCCAAGTTCCAGAGAATACCGCATATATGGATGGATAAATGGGCTTGTTCCCATACAATTTTCTATACAATCAGACGCCGCAGCAGCGAGCCATGGATCTTTTTTAGGAAACAAATCAAGGCGGAATTTTCGAACAGTAACGGTATTTGGGAAAAGATTAATCCATTCACTATCAATACCTGTCGCGAGTCGTCATTCGCCGATATCTTTCCCAGCGCACGACCATCCAGCTTCACACACCCATGTATCAATGACGCCATCATATGCGTCCGCGCCAGTTCCGTCATGCTTAGAACCACGATCCAGTCCTCGCAATTTGAGCATTTGAATCATGCCAAGACAATGATCCCCAGCCGTAAAATATCCATCAGAATCCTGTGTTATCTCGCACGAATCACTAGAATTTTTGTTTGGATCATCAATAATTTTCCATCGGAAAAAAGTTCGCGTCGGATTTTTTGGATCAGTTTTATTGAGCAAATAAAGTTCATGAATTGCGCCACTAAAAACTTCCGGTCCGTCCCAAAGATTTCGATCATCTTCGTCTCCGAAAATTTTTCCATCATTATTTTCGTCACCATTGTCAGCATTTGCATTCGCATTATAATCCCAAAATTGGAGCGCATATTCGCCGTATCGTTGCATACTTCCGACAAAATTGGTATTTTTATTATTGAGTGCGGGATTTTCTGCACAACCACCCGTCCCCATTCGATTAGAATCATCAGAACTTCGACAATAGAAAAAATTTTCTCCAAAATTATTTCCTGTTAAATTATTCGTTCCATGCCCAAAATTTCCCATTCCAGAAGCAAATTTGTAATGTGAACCATTAAGTTCTGTGTTGTAGGTTTTTCGATTCCAGTATTCTTCATAATCAATGGTTCCGCCATCCTTAATCGCCGTGAACAATTGTTCCGAGAAAAAATATAATTCTTCCGTGAGCGCGATGCGGTTCATACTTTTGATGCGCGCCGCCATCATCGATTGCACCGACGACAAAATAAAAATCATCACAAGCGAAAAAATCGCCATACTGATCATCAATTCGAGCAGTGTCAAACCTTTTTTACGAATTTTTATCATTTTTTGAGGAAACATTTTTTTGGGAAAAAAGAAACAAAATCGGAGAAAAAATCGCTCTACCAAGTCGAATTGCTGTCGGAAAAGCAAAAAATCGCGCTGGTCATTTTTCAAGCATTTCTTCTAAAAATGGAAAATTTTTATCCATATTTTTCTGCATTGTATTGATTTTTTGAAAAAAGAGAAGAGAAAAAATTCAAAAAATCGTAATTTTGAAAAAACGAAAAATTCCGATAAAAAGAAGAATAAAAATGTTACGAGAATTTTTTATCATTTTGAAAAAGAGAAGAAAAATTTTTGGAAAAAATGGCGAAAAATTTTGAGGAAAAATCTTTGGAAAAATCTTGAAAAAAAAATATTTTTGACTACTCTGTGAACATATAATTTTTTGATATGTCACAGTATAACACAAATATTCAAAATAGAAAATTAAAAAAACAAATTTTGAATTTTTTCTCGCGTTTGGGCTTTGGGGCTGGGAAATTACCATTTTCTGGGCGACTTATTTTGGTGATGGCATTTTTGTTATTTGTGTCACTTTTTATGCCGTGGCTCGAAATCATCTCCAACACGAATGGTGTGCAAACTTTTGGGCCGTTTAGTCGATATCTCGGATTTATTGGATACGGAATTTTGGTGAGTGTGATTATTGTGCCATTTTTTCTCTTGTCTCACACCAAAAAAGAACAAATTCGCGCCTATGTTCCATTCAGACTTTCTGATACACAAGCGGTTGTTTTTGTTTCGACGATGATTTTGGTGGCGATTATGCAAATTATTTTTCTCTCGCCCGCGTACAATGTTTTTGGTGCGACTGAATTTAAAAGTGGTTTTCCGCTTGCTGGAGCGAGTGTTGTGTGTATGATTATTTGTGGATTTTTTCTTTCAAAACGCGTAAAAATTCAAAATACCGAGAGTTATTACCTTGATAAACAAATGAAAGAAAATTTGTGAGAGTACAAAAATATTATACATCCTGATGCGCATCAGGAAAACGAAAGAAAAAAACAGAATATGTCCCTTCCTTTTTAAAAAAACGCTTGACTTTTCAAAAAATATCATATTATATTAACTAGTTTATTTCTTATTTCAGTGAGTGAACTGCTTATTATGACTACTACTGCTCAAGTAACTGCTGGTTTTCATTCCATTCTCAATTCTTTAACAGAAAAAGAAAAATCAGTTATCATGCGTCGAATTGGGTTTAACGGAAATAAGGAAACCCTTCAAGAAATTGGAAATGCGTACGGAATTACTCGTGAGCGCGTTCGACAAATCGAAGATGTGGGAATCCGAAAAATTGGACGCATCATGCGAACCAGCGACCTGGTGGTGATTCAGAATTCTGGAGAAAAAATCCTAAAAATGCACGGTGGCGTGATGATTCGAGATCGCTTAATTAACGCGATTATCGCTGATATTGGCCTCGATTCAACACTCAATGCAAATATTATTGATATTCTTCTTCAGGCGGATTATCAACTTCAAAAGTCAAAACCTCAATTAGGAACAAATTCATACTTTCATTTTCCAGAAGTTTCAAAGAAAATGATTGAAACTATCCACAAGGAAGCTGTGAAAATCCTTAAAAAACGTGGTGATATCATGGAAACAGTAGCTTTGTATGATACAATTCGCACGAATCTTTTTGCTCAATTTGGAAAAATTGAAGCGATTATGATTGATTCAGTAATGGATATTTTCTTGGATGTTGTGAAGGGCGAAGGAAAATATATTGGTCTCGAAAAATGGAAAATTTTGAATCCAGCAACTCTGAAAGATAAAGCGATTTATACACTCAAAAAATCTCGCGAACCAATGCATTTTATGGATATTGCGAACGCGATTACTGAATATTTTGGTGAAGTAGTGAAAATTTCCACGATTCACAACGAGCTTATTCGCAATGAAGAATTTGTTCTGATTGGGCGCGGAATCTATGTTTTGAAAGAATGGGGATATAAAGAAGGAACTGTTCTCGATGTGATTTTGGATATTTTCAAGAAAAATGAAGGACCACTTTCAACGGAAGAAATTACTGATAAAGTTCTCAAAATTCGTCAAGTAAAAAGTACAACGATTTATATGAATCTCCAAAATAAAGATTTTATCGAACGAGTGGGACGAAACCTCTATCAAGCAAAAACTGCATAAAAAATTCCCTTTTGGGAATTTTATTTTCGTCTGAGAAGCTTACGCGTGGCGGTTGCACCTGAAAGAATTTCCCAATCGGCGCCCGTTATTTTTTTCAAAAATCCAATCAATTCATCATTGGCTTTTCAATTTTCTGGAACTGCTTTGATACGAATTTTGAGCGTTCCATCGTCCATTTTTCCAACAATTTCCGTTTTTTTGGCGCGTGGAATGACTTTTATTTTGACAATTTCTTCAAAAATCATATCTTGTAGCATATTTTTGATTATGGAATACAAAGTTTTTGGCTGTAAAACCAACAAATATTTTGCTGAAAAATGGCTTGCACATCCTCATTTGGAGGATAAAGTAGGCTATTTTATCGCATCTTGTGTGGTAACCGATCGTGCCAAGGCAAAATGGGTGAAACACGCACTCAAAAAGCTCAAAACTCTCAAAGAAGGTGAAAAACTCTACCTGTCTGGGTGTGGGAATATTCACAATGGTGTGGTGGATCCAAAATTTTATGAAATATATCATGAATTAAAAAATTTTCAAGATAAAATCGAGGTTTTACCAGAAGATCCGAGCGATTTTGCGATGAGTGAAGAAGAAAAGAAAAAAATGATGCAAACAAAACTTCGTTCCCTTCGTAGTAAAAATCTGAAACAGATTTTTACACGAAAATATATGGTAGTCCAGACGGGATGCGATAATTTTTGTACTTTTTGTCTGACAGTTCAAGCTCGTGGGCGACACAAATTCCGGCCGATTGATGAGATTCTTGATGAAATCCATACATTTGTTCGCGGCGGTGGGAAAGAAATTGTTCTCACAGGAATCAATCTGGGTGCTTGGGGAGCCGAAAGTTCCAATGATTTTCAGGATTCTCAATTTGTGAATCTTATCAAAACTATTCTCGAAGAAACCGAAATTGAACGCGTGAGAATTTCTTCGCTTGGCGTAGAATTTTTCTCTGATGAGCTCATTGATTTGTTCAAAAATGAACGCATCATCGCGTATGTACACCTCTCGATCCAATCAGGTTCGACGCCAATTCTCGCCAAAATGAATCGCCATTATGATGGAACAAAAGTTCGCGAAGTACTTGGAAAATTGCGCGGACTTAATCGTGAAGATGGCGTAACCCTGAATATTGGTGCCGATATTATCGCTGGCTTTCCGGGCGAAACGGATGAGAATTTTGCTGATACGCTCGCACTCATTGATGATTTTGGAATTACGCAATTGCACGCATTTCCGTTTTCTGGACACGTTGATCATTACAGTGTTCCTGCTGGTGTTTTCCCAAATCAGGTTCCCAATCATATCGCACAACAACGAACCAAAATGCTCTTGGAACACGGGCAGACTGAAAAGAAAAAATTGGCAGAAAAATCTATTGGAAAAATTTTGAAAGTACTGATTGAAAAAGCTGATGCAACGGGAAAATTTTTTGGTTCAACGGAAAATTATTTAGCCTGTAATGAGACCAATTTTGAGCCACTTCCAGATCAAAAAATAGCACGAGGAAAAATCGTGCTAGGAAAATATCTCAAAATGATTGATACAAGCGTAGAGAACTAATTATTTGAAGTATTGGGTAATTTTGGAAACAATCAATCCCGGAATCTGATCAAGATTTCGCGCAAACGACATGATAGATTCAAAAAAAGTGAGAATATTATCAATTCTGTCCATATTTTTGTAAACACGCCACAAAATCATGGAAAAAAGCACAAAAACTGGAATAAGTCCGAACGCCAATACGAGAAAAAGAAAATCAAGAGCGTTAATCATACAATTTTTTTAAAAATTACAATGCAAGAGGATCTTCGGAAGAAGATTCTTTTTTGTTATCAGAAAGAGGTTTTTCAGAGAGAGTTTCATCATTTTGAGAAATTTTTTCCTCAGATTTTTTTTCAAAATAATCGCGTTTATCCGCATTCCACCACGCTTCAATTTCAGCAAAATCATGAAAACGAGCCACTTCTTCGCCCTGAAAAAAAATTCTCATCTCAAGCGGAAGCTGATATTCAAAATCCTGAATAATTTTCTCAGATTTTTCGCGATTCAAGTATTTGAGCGTCGCAATATCGAGAAAAGCCTTAGTTTGCCAAGTCGCGAGATGAAGCATTAAATCCTTTTCAATAGGCGAATTTTCATCAAATGCAATGATCACAAGGCGCTTCGTTTTGAGTTTTTCGGCGTAATCATCCTCATTCTGAATGAATAACGCCGTCTGCGAAAGCGTATCACCTGCAAACTCGAGCGTTTTATTTCCAAGAATTTTTGCTTTTTCTACGGTCAGATCAATCGCATCAGAAAAAGACTTTTTTAGTTTATCAAAATCCATAATTGTTTTTTATGGTTCCATCATATCAATTTTCTCCAATTTTTGCAAGAAATTTTGATGAATATCACGATATTTGGTATGAATTTTCTCTTGCATTTTTTCAAAATTATGTTCTAAATACGAAAATTTGTGTAACATACTTTCAAGGGAAAAATTTTCACCAGCAATCATAAAAGGTTCAATTTCAAGAATTTTCGACAAAGAAAAAGTTTTCGGCCCATATGGAATCATCATCACTGGGATATTATTTTGTGCTGCAAGGATCGTGGCATGAAGTCGCATAGAAATCATTACATCAATTTCTTGGTACTTGTCAAGTGTCTCATTCATCGACAAAGTCACCTCATATTTTTCGCCAAATATTTTTTTGACAAAATGTATGTCATTATGGCTTTCTGATGGGAAAATTGAGTGTGATAAAAAGATAATTTTTTTATGATTCTTCGACAAAACTTCGACAAAATTCGACAATATTTCGACATGATATGGAGTCAAAAATCCATCACGAAGAGAGATGCCAACCGTATGAATTTTGGATTTTTTGACGAGATTTTTGGGTGGCATCAAAAAGACAGAATCATAAAGATTTGTCGCGGATATCTGGAATTTTTCAAGAATCTCAGCACTGCGAGCATCTCGCACCAAAATTAAATCATCTTTTCTGAAAATTTTTGCCAATTTTTCTTGATTTTCTGGTTTTTTTACTTCCAAAGAAATTCCCATAAAAATCACCTTTTTCCGAAAAAGTCGAGCAAAAAATAATCGTAACTTCCATTCGAAAAGGTTTTTTTGAAAGGAAATACCAGGTTCATTATCAAAAAAAATTCCACCGCCGCCGATTACAATCAAGTCTGATTTCCAAATCGTCCAAATAGTTTGAAAAAAATATTTCAGATTTTGAAATGGGAATTTTTTGATATTATTCGGAAAAAAACTCAAAAAATAATATTTTTCTTGATCGCCCAAAAAAGATTTTTCATCATACGTGGCAATCGTAATTTTCGCTTCGGGAAAGCGATTTTCAAGCCAAGCGATTTCTGAAGTCAGAATCAACTCATCACCCAAATTATAGGCGCCAGAAAGCACCATGATGAAGATATTTTTCGTATTTTTCATATCAAAATTATACAGAAAAATTCCGACTTGCAAACTTTTTTCAAATCCTTTCCTATTTTTTACTTTTGTTTTGTATAATGTGTTTGCTTTATTTTTTGAAAAAAATTTTATGAAAAATACTTCTCTTCTCGCCGTTGCTGGCCTTGTATTCCTCGCTTCATGTGGATCTAACAATAATACTCAAACACCTCAAACTGCAGGTTTTGAATTCAATCCAAATAATAAAAATGTTATCATCCAGCCAACAAATTCTGGGTCAACAACAGAAAATACTTCAACTTCAGCAGACACAAATACTTCTGATGATGACACATACTCCATCAAATACGAGGCACCAAGCGGACCAGTATTTATGGATGTTTCTGCAAAAGTAGAAAATGGCGTTGTAAAATCTGCAAGCGTAAAAGCTGGTGAAAATACTGACCAGATGTCAGCAGGATTTATCGAAAGCTTCTCTAAGGAAATCGCTTCAAAAGTAGTTGGGCAGAAAATTTCTGATCTTCAAAATATTGACGCGATTGGTGGAGCTTCTCTCACAACAAAAGCCTTTGTAAATTATGTTTCCGCTCTCTAATATGCAAAAATTCGAGCATTCAAGCATCGGAACCAAACTTTTCTTGCAAATCAATTCAAGCGATGATTTTTCTGAAAAATTTTCGGAAATTATCGCTTTTCTTGATGCCTTTGATAATAAATATTCACGATTCAAAAAGGATAATTGGCTCTATACTCTCAATCAATCAGGTCAAAATCTGCTCGACGAGCATACGGAAAAAATGATTTTTTTCATGCAGAAAATTGCGCGTGAGACGGACGGATATTTTGATCCAACGATCGGAAAACGACTCAGTGAGCTCGGGTATGGGAATTCTGATTTTTTCTTTTCGCCAAAAAAATTCTCCCATCAAGACCTGGAAAAAATATTGACTATATCAGAAAATATCGTTTTCATAAAAAAATGATTCGAACTTGAATTTGGTGGACTCGGTAAATGATACTTGATTGATTGGATTTTTGATTTTTTACAGAAAAATTTACCAGAAAATGTTGATTTTCTCATCAATTTTGGTGGTGATATGGCCTGTCGTGGAACATGGAAAATTGCGCTCGAAAGCCCATTTGTTGATGGTGAGGCGATTGGAATTTTGGAATTTTCAAACTCTTTTCTCGCGTGCAGCGCTGGCAATAAAAGAAAATTTGGAAAATCTCATCACCTTATCAATCCACATTCTGGAGAATCCGCACGAGAAATTGCAGCGGTTTTTCTGGAAACTCCAAACATGATACAAAACGCTGGCATGTTGACCGACTCGCTCGCTACCGCATTTTCTGTTATGGATTGGAATTTTGCTCTCAAAAAAATAAATAATTTTCCTGAAATCGAAGGGGTTTTCGTAAAAAATTCTGGGGAGTTTTTCAAAACTTCCAATTCTCATATGCACCTTTTTTCATAAATTATGTTTTCAAAACTTGACAATTTTCTCTGGAAACACGAGAAAAAAATTAAAAATCTTATTCTCATCCTAACGCTCGTAGCGGGATTTTTCGCTGTACAAAGCTGGAAAAATTCCCTTATCGGCGCATCCGTGGCACTCTTTATTCTCTACGCGATTTTATTTTTTCCGATTTTTTCGCGCGCTTTTGGTATCAAAATTTTTGGCACGCTACTCAAATTTCGTGAAGAACTCGGGATTTTGATTGGTGTTTTGTCGCTCGCACACCTGTATCACATGTTGCCAATGATCGGATTTTATCTCAGTAAAAATCCTCTTCTAGTTATATTTGGAATTCTTCCGCAGATTATTATTCTCATCCTCACACTCACTTCCAACGAATTTTCTCGTAAAAAACTCGGGAAAAATTGGAAAAAATTGCATCGACTCGTCTATATTGTCCCAATTCTTATCATGATTCAGATTGGTCTCGCGAAAAATTGGGCCATCTGAGTGCTTGCAATTCTCAATATTATATTCATAATCGGGAAAATTCTCGAATTTTCTGGGAAAAAATTTTATAAAATGGAAACTCAAAATTTTCCAAAAGGACAAAAATTTATTTGTGTGCCGTGTGGCTTCATTTACGACCCTGCGATTGGTGATCCTGATGGCGGAATTGCACCCGGAATGGAGTTTTCAGATATTCCTGAGGATTGGCGATGTCCTGAGTGTGGCGTTACCAAAGCAGATTTTGTGCCATATGAGAAATGACAGCAAAATACTTGACATCTTGTCAAAATTATTGAGAAAAAATATCTCAATCCAACAACCATCGAACTTACGATTGACAAGCCTGAAAATCTCACCGCCAAGGATGGACAATTTGCAACATTTGAATATCAGGATGAAAGTGGAGTTTTTCGTCGTCAGTATTCTGTTGCCAAGCAAACTCCTCATTCAGCCACTTTTCTCATAAAAATCAAATCCAACGGCCGTGGTGGAAAAATTCTCACAGAAAAAAAATCGGGTGACGAAATGAATTTGATTGGGTTTTTTGGAGACTTTATCCTGCAAAAAAATTCAAATCAAAAAATTTTTATCGCGACTGGAACGGGCTTGGCTCCAATTTTCAAAATGATGAGTGCGATTCCTGATATTCCAAAAAAATTATACTTTTCTGTTTCGACCGAAGAAGAAATATTTTATCAAGATGAGTTGGCACAAATTCCAAATCTTGAAAATTTCTCATATATTTCACGAGAAAAAGTCGATGGATATCGTGAAGGACGCATGAAATTTGAAGATATCGAGGCGTCAGAAAATGCAGAATTTTACTTGTGTGGAAATCCACAAATGGTAGAAAATTTTGTGACAGAAATCAAAAATACTGGCTTTAAAAGCGTCTATTTCGAGCAATTTTCGTAAAAAATTTGCTTTTTTGGAAAAATCTATATAATCAAATCAATGAGATCTGCCCGCATGGGCGGTTCTTTTTTTACAAATTTTTTCTATTTTATGCTTGATTTACAAAATATTCAGTCAGCGATTGATATCATTTCCACTGAGAAAAAAATCCCAAAAGAAAAACTCGTAGAAATCATCGAACACGCCATCAAAACTGCTTATAAGCGTGACTTTGCATCCAAGGATTCTGAGGTAAATGTGCACCTTGATATGAATACTGGAAAACTCGAAATCTCAATTCTCAAAGAAGTGGTGGAAGAAGTGGAAGATGATGATCTTGAAATTTCGTACGAAGAAATTGGTGGAGCGGATTCTGGCTATGAAATCGGTGATATGGTAGAACTTGATGTTTCTGACGATATCGAAAGTTTTGATGATTTTGGGCGTATCGCCGCACAAGCCGCCAAAAATGTAATTGTTCAGAAAATTGGCGAAACAGAAAAAGAAAAATTGTATCACCTTTTCAAAGATAAAGAAGATACCATCGTTGGAATGCGCGTTGAATTGGTAGAGAAAAATCGTGTCGTATTTGACTATAACGGAAATCAGGTGATTCTCCCAAAGAGCGAACAAAATTCCAAAGATCGCTACACGCCGGGTCAGCGAATGCAACTCTATGTTCGAAAGGTTGAAATCGATGAAACAGCAGGACCTCGTGTGGTACTTTCTCGCAAAGACAAAGAACTTGTAGTAAAACTTTTTGAAAATAATACTCCAGAACTCGAAGAAGGTGTGGTTGAAATCGTCTCTATCGCGCGTATGCCTGGTATCAAAACCAAGATTATCGTGGCGAGCGACGATGCTGACATTGATCCAGCTGGTTGTCTCATCGGGCCAAAAGGAATGCGTGTTCGTACAATTGTTGATGAACTTTTTGGTGAAAAAATCGATATTCTCAATTATACAACGAACAAAGAAGAAATGGTGCGTCGTGCGCTCGTTCCTGGTATTGTTGAAAAAATCGAAATCAACGATGATGATAATATCATTACTGCAACGGTTCGTGACAGTGAAAAAGCCAAAGTTCTTGGTCGTGGCGGAACGAACATTAATATTGCTGGAGAGCTTCTTGGTTACCGAATCAATCTCGTAACGATCGAAGATGATAGCTCTCCTGCTGAAAATACTGAAGAATCTGCCGAATAATTTTTTAATTCCCTTCGGGGAATTTTTTATTTGCAAGTTTCTTTTTTTCTGCTAAAATATTTTTATGCAAAAAATCATCAAAGTCTGCACTGGAAAACGATGTTCAGAAAAATTTTCATGATATATTATCAAGCGTCTGGAAGCCGACAAAAAATTTTATAATTACGACGAAAATATTCGCATCGAATGAAGTTCTTGTATGGGTCGCTGTGAAAGCTGACCGAATGTGAATTTTGACGGCGAAATCATAGGCTGACAAAATCCTATAGAATCATCAGAAATTCTTCGAAAAAAAATTGAAGAATGGAAAAAATCTAATTAATTTTTATGCCAAAAGTTTGATACATTGCCATTCTCGGGCGTCCAAATGCGGGAAAATCAACTTTTATCAACGCACTCATTGGAGAAAAAGTTTCAGCAATTTCACCGCGTCCACAGACGACACAACGCTCTGTAACAGCCATTTATACTGACTCTAAAAAGGAAGTGCAAATGATTTTTTTAGACACTCCAGGAATTCATGAAGTCGAAAAAAATTCTCTCAAAACTTCACCAAATATCAATGAGCGTATCAATGCAGAAGCATTTGCATCCCTTCGTGAAGCAGATGTTATTCTGCGGCTCATTGATCCCACGCGCCCACAAGGCATCGAAGATGAGCGAATTGATACGGTTTTATCTTTTATTAATAAACCAATTATTCGTGTCGAAACAAAACAAGACCTTACCAAATCATATCCAGGGAAAAACATTGACTTCAAAATCAACTCAATTTCTCAGGAAAATTTTGAACCACTCCTCGAGAAAATCAGTGAATTACTACTGGAATGACCATACCTATATGATGAAGATTATTATACCGATCAGCCGATAGATTTTCGTATTTCTGAGATTATCCGTGAACAGCTTTTTGCTGAACTGGGAGAGGAAATCCCATATGCATCATATGTCGAAATCGCCAATGTCGACAATGGCGATATATTGTCGATCCAAGCATATATTCATACCGAAACAGAATCACAGAAGAAGATTTTGATCGGAAAAAATGGCTCCAAGATTCAAGAAATAGGAACTAAATCTCGCCTCATTCTCGAAGGAATTTTTGGAAAAAAAGTATTCCTTGGATTGCGTGTCAAAGTTGACAAAAATTGGCGAAAAAATCAAAAAATCCTTGAAAAATTATTTCCAAAACGCTAATATGGTTGACTATAATCCTTTTGCAAAAACCTTTGCACAAAGTCGAAAAAATCTCAAATGGCCAGAGTTAGATGCTATTCTTGAAGATATAACCAAAAATAATTTCTCTAAAATTCTCGACATTGGATGTGGAAGTTGACGATTTGTCGAAAATTATTTGGCGAAATTTGGCGAAGTTCCGAGTCAATATACGGGTGTCGATGCTTCAAAAAACCTCATATTAGAAGCAAAAAAAGAATTTCCAAGTACAAATTTTGTAGTGTCGACAATGCAAGAGTATTTGGCGAAATTTGGCGAAATAAATGGCGAAAAAAAAATTGAGGCGATTATTTTTTTAGCATCATTTCATCATTTAGAAAATGAAACTGAACGAATGCGCGTACTTAAAAATGCAGGAAAAATACTTGCACCAAATGGGAAAATTTATCTCACCAATTGGAATCTCTTATGACAAGAAAAATATCAAAAAAATCATATTGGAAATAATGATTTTGAAATTAAAATTTGAGAATTTATCCGGTATTATCATGGATTTTCCCTCCAAGAAATCGAATACCTCGCTGAAAAATCTTGACTTTCCATTGAAAAAAATATACTCTTTGAAGGAGAGAGAAATATTTTTACTATTTTACAAAATTCGAAAAGAAAATAAAAAATCCTAAACAGGATTTTTTTTGAGTTCATCACGGATTTCTTGCAAAGTTTTCTGCATTTGTTCAAAATTATTTTTATAATTCGTGCTTTCTGTATATTTTTGAATTTCGGATTGTGCCTGATGAATATAAGGTTCTAGTTTTTCGCCAATGAGCGGAAGCGTAATTACCTTGGAAAGAAGCCAGCCAATGAGCGCGATAACCACTGCAGCCCCGATGAGCGCTCCAATACCGCGTATCATTCCAGCCACAAAATTCATCCAAAAAATTCTCCATGGCGACTGAATCAACTCGAGAAATTCGTCAAGTCCCATACTTTCCGTAATCGCCAAAAAATTTTTATACTGCTGTTTTTCTGATTCAGAAAGATTCGAATCATTTTCAATCATCGTCATCGACCGCTTCATCCGTTCATATTTTTTGGAATGAATATTTTTTTTTCGTTTCAAAATCATAGAAAAAATTAAAATTTTGCTTATTGTACAAAAAAATTGAAAACTTGCAATAATTTTGCAAAAAATATTTTTTTGATTACAATATTTGCACGTCTCCGTAGTTAAGTGGAATAACAAGGCACTCCTAAGGCTTAGTCACAAGTTCGATCCTTGTCGGAGACACCAGAAATTCTTTCGAGAATTTTTTTATTTGACAAATATAAAAATTATTGTAAAATATATAAAATAATTTTTATATTATGAAAATAACAAACGGAATTAAAAATACTGTTCGCGCAGGCGTGACTGGCGTAAAAAAAGCAAAATCTGCGCTTTCAACGAAAAAAAGTTTAATTATTGCTGGTGTTGTAGCTGGAATTATTGGAGCACAAAAATATCAAGATTATACGACTCATGCTAACGACATGCTTGTAAATCAGGCGTATGCTCAATTGCTGGATAAAAGAGAGGAGGCGCGTATGAATGTTGAAAATATAGAAGGAAAGCAGATGGTTAGTGCTCTTATAGCACCAAAAAGTGATATCAGACAGACTCAAGTTGTTTTTATTCCATTGAATTCAGTGAGTAGTTATTTGGAGCCAGACTCGGCAGAAAAAAATCCTCACCAATATGTACATAATGGCGCAAAATGGGATTTACGGTATGTTACATTTGCTACATATACAGAATATTCAAAAGAAGAAGGTTATAAAAATGATATTGTTTTTCAGCGTACGCGTTTTGATTTATTAGAAGATGCTGATGATTATGAGAGTCTTCCAAAAAAGAATTCTGCAGATGGCGCAGAAAATAATAATGAAGAATATACTATTTTGGCAACATATAATCCTTATGAATGAGAAGCCAAGGATCAATATCGTTTCTTTAATCCTGTAATGCACAGCGAAATTAACGATATTTATGAAGAAAGTACAACAAAAATTAAAGAACACATCAATGAAATCAAACAATAAAAACTCCAGCTGGAGTTTTTATTGTTCTAGAAAATGCTTCATATCAGGCCAGTATGGTGCAGTAATAGAAAATTTTTTCTTCGTTGTTGGATGAATAAAAGTAAGAGAATATGCGTGCAATAATTGTCGAGAAATACGATTATTTCGACTTTGATAACTGTTCATTTTTTTATCTCCATATGCCTTATCTCACAAAATCGGACAGTTATAGTATGATAAATGTACGCGAATCTGATGTGTGCGACCAGTTTCGATACGACATTCGAGAAGTGAAAAAATTCATTCTGAACGAGAAATTTCTCGAATCGTCGAATAATGTGTCACAGCTCTTTGTCATTCATCCGACACAATTACTTTTGCTTCATCGCGAGCTGACTCTTTGCGCAATAATTTTTGATCAATAGTTCCCCGCGGTTTTGGCATTTTTCCAATGACAATCGTATGATAAATTTTTTCTATTGAATGATTTTGGAGTTGTGTAAGAAGATTTTCAAGTACATTTTTTTTCAAAGCAATCAAAATACAACCACTCGTATCACGATCAATTCGATGAACCAACGACGGCTTAAAAGTGAGTGAATTATATTTTTTCCCAAGCAAGTCATGTACGAGTTCAATAAGTGAAATCTCCGTACTTTTATGATCTCATGGATGTACGTTAAGACCAGCAGGCTTATTGATAACTAACAAATCATCATCTTGATATAGAATCTCAAGACGGGGTTTTGTGATATTTTTTTTCGGTGTCTCAGAAATCTTTTGAAAATTCTGAATTTCTTCATCAGTCAAAAAAATGAAAATTTCATCATTTTCAGCTAAGCGATATGTTTGTTCTTTTTTCTTGTCATTGACCTTTATTTTACCCGTACGAAGCATTTTATAAATCGCACCAAGAGGAGCATTTGGCAAAAATTTTTTGAGAAATTTATCAAGGCGCTGATCCGCATCAGAATGATTTTGAATAATAATTTTTTGCATGTGCGGATTATACTATTGAAGAACAGCAAAGTCAAGAGCAGTATTCGTCGTAATTTGTGGAATCAAAATTCGGCGAGTACGAGTATAACCATTAACACGACCAGAAGCATCAATAATCATATATTGATTCGGAATATCTGCCGATGCTCCAAAGGAAATTTTATATTCCAAAAAAGACAATTCGCCGCGAGAAGTTCGGAGCGGACGTAACATGGAAAGCTTAAAAGTACACTTATAATCGTGACAATCAGACCCGAGAGTGTTATTATAAAAATTTCCAAATTGAGAATTTTGCAAAATAGAATTATTATAAAAATATCCATTTTTTGCATCAATTTTTCGATTTCATCCGATATCAATTCCCGTAAAAAGTCCATCGGAAGAACTTCCTGACGCGTACAAAATTTTCTCCGCATTTCCTATCGTCCACAACAATAGTCCCGTAGAAGTTGTACTTTCCTCGGTCGAATGTTTCGTTGTTGATTCATTTCCAATTTTTGGAATTTTAAATTCAAAATCCGTACTCGACCAATTCAATCCATCTGGAACAACGATTTGAAGCGGTTGACTCATAGAAATAATATTATAATCCTTATTAAAAGGACTGTTTCCATATCATTTTTTCGGAATTGTATCAGAAGTTGTAAAAATATTCAACGAAGCGCCAGAATAACTGGTTTCTGTTCATTCATGAATTTCCTGAATCGTCCAAGGTTGACGCTTCAATTCGGTCGTATTATTGAGTGCGCGTTCGGCCGTTCCAACCGCCAAATAATGAGCCTGCGTTGATTGTTCAATGGATTTTACGCCCGTCCCGACACGCAAAACTTTTTCCAAAAATCCGATCACAATAATCGAAACTAAAACCGTCACCACCAAACCAATCAGGAGTGCACTTCCTTTTCGCGAATGTTGCAAAAATTTTTTCATATTAAATATTTGGTTTAGAAGTAATCACTTTTTCTTCAAAATATGATGCCAAAATTTCAATTCCTACATGTTCGCCGCCAGCAAAGAATAATCCAGTTCCGACCGAAGCATTCAGCAAAATATATTTTTCTTGTTCCGTGAGTTTAAAAATTCATTGCAGCACATCAATTGATGCAGGCGACTGCTTGAGAAGCAGTTGAATGGACGAGTTAGTCACAATCGCTTTTCCATACGATGAGCCCATAAAATCTTCCACATCCTGAGTAATAGTTGTCACGCCGAGCCCATATTTTCGAGCGCGCTTCACCAAGCCAAACAAAAATTTGGCAGAATCTTCATATTGCATAATATTCCACGCTTCATCCACCACCAGAAATCGCTTTTTTTCCGATGAACGGGCCACATTCCAAACATAATTAAGCAAGATATACATGGCAATTGGTCGCAAAATATCATCCAAATCTCGTACAGAAAAGACAACGAGACCTTCTTTGAGATTTACATTGGTTGGCTGGGAAAATACTCCAGAAAATACACCAAAAACATATTTTTCAAGACGATTCACAAGCCCGGAAGCACCATCCATAGTTTCTAGAACAGAATAGAGATCCTTCATAAGTGGAATTTCTTTTCCGTCAACGGAATCATCATCCATCGTAATCCCCTTCAAAGAATATGTTGTAATCAATGCTTTCTCAAGAATTGCCTCTTCCGTCGGAGAAATCTGCCCGAGCATCAAACGAAGCAAACCAATCATATTCACAACCGCTCATCGAAGCAAATCTCCTGGATGAAGTTCAGCATCTTTGAGACCGCGCGGCAAATCAAATGGATTAATTTTTTCGTGAGAATTAAGTGAAATATTAAGATATGTTCCACCAACCGTCTCAACCAGATTTCGATATTCATTTTCTGGATCCAAAACAATTACATCCGTTCCCATCATTAAGGAACGCAAAATTTCTAATTTGACAGCAAATGATTTACCACCACCGGACTTCGCAAAGACACACATATTTGCGTTTTCTGATCGGAATCGATCAAAAATAATAAGTGATTTATTGTGAGTATTGATACCATAGAAAACGCCATCATCCTGCGAAAGTGAATTTGACGAAAATGGAAAAGTTGTCGAAAGCCCCTTAGTAGAGATATTTCGATACACATTTACTTCATCTTTTCCAAACGGACCTGTCGCAATAAATCCTTGTTCTGCTCGCAAAAATGCTTGTTTTGTGAGGATGTTTCGTCCCGAAAGCATCATATCAAGCTTGTTTTGAAGTTTTTTCATTTCATCTTCATTTTCAGCGTATGTCGTGATATAGAGCGACAAATGAAAATATTTTTCCTGTCCACGAGTCAGTGATTGTTGTAATTCTTCTACATCCTGCATTTGTGCTTCAAGACGAGGGTCAGTAATCAATCCTTTTTCTCGATTAATAAGCGCTTGTGAGCGAAGTTGTGTCAAGCGTGTTCGAAGAAATTTCATCACTCGAGCAGAATCCACTGGATACACAAACATTGATACATCAAATTTTACATCCCAATTAATAAGCGGAGAAAGCCAGTTTCCTTCAAGAACATCAGGATACGCATACGTAAAAATTGTTCGAACAATCGTATCACCAATCTGTAATTTTTGTGCATCAATTTTTATCATTGATGGCGAAATATGATCTTTGATAAATGAAAAAGAGTCTCGCCAAATTTTTTCTGTTTCGCGAAGTTCTTGAGCTTCTTGTTTAGTGAGTTTTTTATTTTCATCAATTACATCTCCAATACTTGATGTTTGATTCGACATATTTTTTTCTGGCGAAACATTTGGCGAAATAAGTGTCGAAGTTGTGTCGATATCTGTCGAAGAAACTTTAAAATCTTCTTTTTTAAGAGAAATATTTATTCACAATCATTCGACATCGCCAGTATAATTTTTGGCGATCAATTCTTGGATAGTCGGAACAGATGATGTGTTTTGTGTAGTATCTGACATAAGAAAAATTTATTTTTTAGTATTTCCCCAATTCCACTCCGTGATATTAGAAGGATCAATTTTTTGAGAAATATTTGTTTGAATAATTGCTTCACTGGAATCTGAGGAAAACCCAACAACAGCGAGCGTAATATCATCATACTGAACATGATTATACCCCATAAATGCTGATAAATCGATAGTAAGTTGACGAAAAACGGTTTCTGGATTTGGTGAGGCAAGTTTCATGACGGATTCTGTGATTCGATCTACCCCGAAAAGCATACCATTCTGCTCGCTGCGATAGCGTGCTTCTGTGATTCCATCCGTATAGAGAATAATCAAATCACCGCGTTCAAAAGCAATTTGCTGTTCTTTAAGAGAACGGGTAATATTTTTCATCATTCCAATCGCCAGGCCACCAGTTTTTATTTTATAAACCTTTTTTTCTTTCGCTTTGTAAATCAAAATAAATTCATGACCCGCACCCGTATAATACATTTTTTGATTTTTACTATCCCAGCGCAGCATTACCGCCGTCATCATCATATTTTGTTTGATTCGCGGTTTCAAGATAGAATTTGTTGCCGCAAGGATTTCCGCACCACTTACAAACTTTGTAGAAAATGCTGAAACAAGCGCGTTAACCATCATCATCACAAATCCGGATGCGACACCATGTCCAGTCACATCACCGACATAAAGATAAAAATTTCCATCTTGTCCTTCAATAACATCCAAACTATCGCCACCCACCTCTGAGGCAGAACAAATCCCCACAGCTAAATTCAATCCCGGAATCGCATCTTCATCCTGTGAAAGCGTTTGTTTTTGAATTTCTGATGCGATTTCTACCTCTGAACGCAACTTTCGGCCATCACGCAATTCACTTTTAAATACTTTCAAAATTTGCAAAGATTTTTTGAAAAAGGTAATCACATCATTCATTCCTTTCGACCAAGAATTTGGTTCCAAATTTGGTTCAGAGTCAATTTCTGTATAAAATCTCGCAATTCCCTGTTTGAGTTTTTCGATTGGCACAATATATGATCGATAAACGATATAATACAAAATCGGAATTTGCAAACATACAACCGTGACATACCAAGAAATTTTCGGTGCAATATATTCAGAAAATGGTGCAACATCAAAGACTCATAGCAGAATACATCCGTCTACAAGTGTTAATAAAATTACCAAAAATGAAAGAATTCTATGAAACATAATATTTTTTTATTCGCGAATGATTCCCATTCGAGCTTCAAGCTCCATATCAACATATTCCTTTTTGCGGCCATATGTTTTACGAGAATATTCTTTAATAATTTTTGAAACTTCTTCGTTTTTATACGTATTATCCCAAATGGTTTTCATATCAAATGGGCGCGTCGTCGCATTATCAATATTGAGTTTTACATAGGTTGTAAAATTCGCAATTCCGATAATATCCTGCTGTGAGAGAAGTGGCGCATATTCTTTTTCCAAATATTCCGCATCTTCCGCACCCACCTTAAACGACATAATTGTTCCGGCATTACCGAATACCGCATCCTTAATTGAAGGTTTTCCTCCTTTTCCTTGTTTGTCGCCAGAACCACCAATCTGTGCAATAAACTGATGCGCCATGATCAATGCCAAGCGATATTTTCGCGCTTCTGACAAGATTTCTCCGAAAGTATCAGTCGCAAAATTCTGGAACTCATCCACATACAAGAAGAAATTTTTTCGCTGATCTTCCGGCATATCGGCACGACTCATCGCCGCCATATTAATTTTGGAAACCATAATCAAACCGAGCAACTGAGCATTGAGATCACCAATTTTACCCTTTGAAAGATTCACCATCAAAACTTTTTGATTATCCATCACTTCACGAAGATTGAAGGCAGATTTTGTCTGACCAATAATATTTCGCATCGTTGTATTCGTGATAAATGGACCAAATTTTGCCGAGAAAAATGGAATCATTTCCTGTTTTTCTCGATCACCTGTCTGAGCATATTCATGATCCCAGAAAGATTTTACCATTACATTTTTAATTTTTGAAGTTTTGTATTTCATAAACGCCTCATCCGTGAAAAGTCGTGGCACATCGATGAGCGTTCCGCCTTCTTCTTCATCATCCATAAGCGTCAAACAACCATTTCGGAAATAATGCTGAATTCGCGGCCCAAAAATTTCATCACCATACATTTTGATAAAAATCGAAGTCGCATCAAGTGCAGCGCGATCTTTTTCTATGGCACGCAAATTCGGATCCGTCGCGATAATATCAAGCATATTCACACCCATTGGTCGTTCAAAATCGGCTGGATCAAAAATAATCATATCACGAGCGCGTTCATGTGGCGTAAATGAAACAATATCTTCAACGAGATCGCCATGTGGATCAATCACACAAAGTCCATCACCGTTCCAAAGATCCTGACGTGCCAAGTAGCCAATAAATACTGATTTACCACCACCCGATTTACCAATAATATAATGATGGCGACCACGATCTTTGGTTGCAAAATAAATCGGCGTCTTTTTGTTACGATATTCATTCCATCCCATCAAAATTCCATCTTTGTAGAGTGGGAAGCCAGCCAAATGACGATGAGAAACAATCTTTTCTGGGATTTTTCCAGGATCTACTGGAGCACCAATACTTGGGCCTTCGCGATTTACTGGAACAATTGTTCCATCCAATAATAACAAATTTTTCTGCGGATCGCGCAATAAATTTTTATTTTTATCAACTTGCAATTTTGAACCATCTTTTGTGATGATATTTCCTTTTTCATCGCGTTTGTAATCCTGCAACATCATCGGTTCCTTCGGGAATTTGAGATTCGATGGTGGAGGAAGCATCTTATAATCAAGCCACGCAATAATTGGCGATTTGTTATACTTAATATCAGGAAAATGATACATTGTGGCAAGTTCATCAGTCGAAAATCGCGAAATATCTTGCCCAATCCCAATAAGGCGGAACTGATACGCAAAATATCGAATCGGCGTAAAAATAAACCGAAATACATCTTCCATCATCTGCGGATTATCAAGCTGATTATTGTATTCATCAGTAAAAACTGAATTGGCCGCTACAAGTGAATGCAGTCCTTCGTGCGCGGAAGCACGAGTATCTGATGAAACCAAAATACGAATCGATGTTTCAAAACCAGGTTGTCCAGCAGATTCACCTACCATTTTCTGAGCTTCAGTTTCTGCCTGATTAAAAATCTTATACGCATCACCCCCAGATGCACCTGGATGTGTTTTCCCGCCATCCAGGCTCGCAGATTCATTTTTTACAAAACGATACACGAACCAAGCAAATGGTGCAAGTAATTTTTTAAAAAATCCACCAAATACTCCGAATTTGAGACCTTTTCGATATTCCCCCTTGGCAACAAGTCGCGCAGCCTCTTTGGCACGACGATTCCAGCTCGCTCCAAGCGGCTTAATAACCCACTGAATCGTTGCAACATCCGTTTTTTTGAGCGAACCAAAATTATTCGTATAACTCGAAAGTGGATCATCTTCAAAATATTTATAGGTTTTAATTGGAAAAACATCATCGGTTTGTTTTCCGATAGACGCAGCCTCAAGTACATATCCTTTTGGTTTGAGCGTTGGAAGTTCTGTTTTATCAAGAATTTTAATCTCTGCATCAGGATAGTTAGAAGTAATCTGCTGACGAATCAGCGTCATATGTTCACGATACGCCACTACATAAAAATATACTTGTCCATGATCGTACATCATTTCAAGTGAAACTTTCGCATGATCGAAAATAAAATTTTTGATGGTATTCATCGCTGAAATCTGCCCAATCATATGAACAGATTTATAAAAAAGCGTCATGATACCAATTTTTTCCTTAAAATCTTTTTTTGTATCCTGTTCTTTATCAAGCTTTGAATCGGCTCGCGGAAGCGTCACACGCATATATACAAGATTACTGGCGCGTATTACTTCATAAGTCAAACGAACGATTTTTAGTGTAATATATGCAAAAATTACAAAGAGAATCACTCCCCATAAAAATCCAAAAACCTGACTGAAAAAACCTCAAATACCGCCAGAACTCGTGGCAACTTGAGCAGTTTTTTGATCCGCAGTAGTCGTTGGGCCAGTCTGAATTGCATACGAAACCGTCGTAAAAAATGTATAAAAAATAATTCCAAGAATGATTCTAAAAATTTGACGCATAAATAGTTTTTTATCCGTTGTATCATATCAGATTTTCTCACACAAAACAAATCTTCAAACACATTTTCGCTTTACAATTTTTATGAAATATTTGTAATAAATTTTTGCAAATTTGACACACTTCAAGTTTTTGATACAATGAAAAAAATATGAAAAAATTATCTTCTGTTTCCATCTGTGGGCTTGATTGATACGAAATCAGCGTCGAAGTTGATGTCACAAAAGGAATGTGACAATTTACTATTGTAGGATTGGGTGATACCGCTATTCAAGAATCTCGCGAACGAGTGCGTTCTGCTATCAAAAATTCGGGTTTCAAATTTCCTTCTGGCGCACGAATCACCGTCAATCTTGCACCCGCTGATATTCGAAAAAAATGACCACTCTACGATCTTCCCATTGCTTTGGGAATTATTGGAAAAGAGCTCGATTTTCTTGGCGAAGTTGTCGATAATTCATTATTTCTTGGCGAACTTGCACTTGATGGCTCCATTCGTGGTGTAAATGGAGTATTGCCTGCAACTATTTTTGCGAAAAAACAAGGGAAAAAATATATTTTTGTGCCATTTGATAATGCTCGTGAGGCAGCAATTATTCCAGGTATCGAAATTATTGGTGTCGAAAATCTTGTCGAAGTTGTCGATTTTTTGACATGACACAAAAAATTAGAACATAAAAAAGAAATTACTTCAACACCATTTATATCAGAAAAACATTGTATCGATTTTTCAACAATCTGCTGACAAGAACATGCGAAACGAGCTATGATTATTGCGGCGGCAGGTGGGCATAATATTATTTTACAATGACCGCCAGGAAGCGGAAAAACGATGCTCGCAAAAGCCATGGCAGGGATTCTCCCAGATTTAGAACTGGATGAAAAAATTGAAATTTCGCAGATTTATTCCGTTGCTGGAATGCTTTCCAAAGAACATTCAATCATTCAAAAAAGACCTTTCAGAAGCGTACATCATACAGCCAGCGAGGCATCAATTATTGGTGGTGGAAGAGAATCTCGACCAGGTGAAATTTCACTCGCTCATAAATGAATTTTATTTCTTGATGAGTTTTTAGAATTCCCAAAAAATCTGATTGAAACACTCAGGCAGCCACTTGAGGACGGATATATTACCATTAATCGTGTTCAGCAAAGTGCAACATATCCAGCCAAATTTTCTCTCGTTGGCGCACTTAATCCTTGTCCATGTGGTTTTTTATGAGATAAAGAAAAAACCTGTATTTGTAGCCAAAATACGATAGAACGATATCGCGCAAAACTTTCAGGCCCAATTATGGATCGAATCGATATGTTTGTAAATGTTCCGAGAATTAGTGTGAGCGAATTACGAAATTCAGAATGACAAAAAGGGAAAACAAGTCAAGAAATTCGAAAAATTATTATGCACGCGAAACAACTTCAAAAAGATCGTTTTATAGGCACTAAATTTTTCTCTAATGCTGACATGGATAATACTGCAATTGATACTCTTGCAAACATCACGCCTGAGGCTCGAAATATCGCCATAATTTCGACAGAAAAACTTCAATTATCGACACGTGTCTACTATAGAATTTTACGATTAGCAAGGACAATTGCTGATATCGATTGATCGACAAATGTCGAAGTTCGACATATACTCGAATCCCTCTCTTACCGTTGAAATAACTAGTATGCAACCTCATATTCTTTACATTAACCCTCTTGACGAAGATATTATTTTTTTAACAAATATCAATAATATCATCAATTCCAAGACTATTCAAATCCCCTTTCTTGAATTTGCAGAAAATTTTCCAAAAATTTTGGCGAAGTTTGTCGAAGAAAACAATATTTGAGAAATTTGGGTGATTAATGGGCCAGGCACTTTTACAAAAATGCGTGTCATTATTTTGAGTATTAATGCTCTCAAAATAAGCTTTCCAAATATTATTTTAAAATCCGCACACTTTTTTGATCTTTTTCATAACAACAATACACAACCACTGATTGAAGTAAATACAAAAGAATTTTTGACAAATAATCAACAAAATGAAGAAATATTTTATGAGAAAAATTCTCTTCCTGATGGGAATTATCAATGATATTCAACATCACAACTTCAACAAACTTCGACATTTGAAAAATTTGTCGATCAATGGAATGAACTAGAAAAAATTTTTATATCAAAAAATTCAGAAAATTTTCTGACACCACTTTATATCAAACCTCCTCATATCACACATGCCAAAAAATAATCAATTTTTTTCTCTAAATGAATGAGAAAAAATCCTCATCACACTCAAACGACACTGGATTACATTTGCTTTTCTGAGTTGTTATTTGGTTGGGTTTTTAGTCCTTTCATGAATTTTTCTCTCATTTTCAAGATTCGGGATTTCACTTGTCTGAGAAAAAATTTTTTGGTTTTTTTTTAGTATTTTCGCTCTCATATTCATTGCAATTCTTATGATGATGTGGATTAATTCAGAGCTTGATTTTCTCATTGTAACAGACAAAAGAATTATTTATATTGAACAAACAACGTTTTTATCAAGGAAAATAATCGAATTTCCACTCTCATCAATTCAGGAAATTCGTTCAAAAGTTTCTGGAGTTTTGCCAACTATTTTTCAATATGGCGAAATTAGTATTGCGACAGCAAATAGTCAAGAACTAATGAAGCTTCCATATATCTGAAATCCTGGTGAAAAAATTCGAGAAATCAATAATTTTCTGACAAATCTGCAAAAAAATTAAAAAATATTTGGTTTTTTGACTCTTTTCTATATAATGAGAATAATTCTCATTATTGGGGAAGAGTTTTTATTTTTCTACTATGTACGATCTTATTATTATCGGTGCTGGATCAGCCGGACTTCCAGCTGGAATGTACGCAAGCCGATATAAACTTAAAAATATTATTATTGGCGAAATGCCAGGTGGAGCGCTTTCAACTTCTCATTGTGTTGAAAATTTTCCAGGAGTATTATCTGCGCCAGGTGCAGAAATTATGAATAATTTTAAAAAACACGCCGAAAATGCTGGCTCAGAAATTCTCCAAGACCGTGTCGAAGTTGTGTCAAAGATTGGCGAAAATCATTTTTCTGTATCAACAATGGGAGGAAAAAATTTTGAAGCAAAACGTATTCTTCTGGCGACAGGAAATACTTATAAAATGCTTGGTATTCCTGGTGAAAAAGAATTTTATGGACAAGGAGTGTCATATTGTGCAACATGTGATGGGAATTTTTATAAAAATCTCACGGTTGGCGTTGTAGGTGCTGGAAATACGGCAATTACAGAAGCCCTCTATCTTGCAGAAATCGCGAAAGAAGTTCATATTTTTGTTCGCGGTGATGTGATTCGTGCGGAAAATATTTGGACTGAAAAGGCAAAAAATACACCAAATATTATTTTCCATATGAATACTCAAGTCACAGAAGTTCAGGGAAGTATGATGGGAGTAACTGGAGTTATGCTGAATACTGGAGAAAATCTCGCACTTGATGGATTATTTGTCGCCATTGGATCGACACCCATTACACATATTGTTGACAATCTTTCGCCACAAAAAGATGAAGAAGGATGTCTTGTTGTTGATAAGAGACAAGAAACAACTATTCCTGGACTCTATGCAGCTGGCGATG
The DNA here is from genome assembly GCA_013332525.2 of Candidatus Altimarinota bacterium. Classification (GTDB taxonomy): domain Bacteria; phylum Patescibacteriota; class Gracilibacteria; order BD1-5; family UBA2023; genus GN02-873. The sequence continues at coordinate 22,713 of JABCOP020000024.1, read as the reverse complement.
TAACAACAAATTCTAATAAATTTCGCCAAACTATTATGTCGGCAGCGGAGGGATGCCTTGCTGCCAATAGTATTCACGAAGATATCTTAAAAATTACTCAATAAAAAAACTTCATTACGAAGTTTTTTTATTTTTCTGTGCAAAATATTTTTTGAGAGCCTGAGCAGTATAGCTTTCTTTGACAGTCAAAATCTTATCTTTTGGCCCTGCGAAGACGAGATTTCCACCCGCATCGCCACCATTTGGTCCAATATCGACAATCGCATCTGCATTGGCAATAATATCGAGATTATGCTCAATCACGATCACGCTATTTCATTTTTCAACCAACGCATCAAGAATATCAAGCAGTTTCTGTACATCAGCAAAATGAAGCCCCGTTGTTGGTTCATCAAGAATATACAAAGTTTGACCTGTTGACCTTTTAGATAAGTCATACGCCAGCTTAATTCGCTGAGATTCACCGCCAGAGAGGGTAGGTGCCGATTGTCCAAGGGTAATGTATCCAAGACCAACATCAATCAAAACATCAAGAACACGTTTGATACGAGGAAAAACAACAAAAAATTCTGATGCCTCCTCAATTGTCATATTGAGTATTTCCGCAATATTTTTTCCTTTAAACTGAACGCTTAAAACATCATCATTATAACGAGTTCCTTTACAGGCTTCACATTCAACATAAACATCTGGTAAAAAATGCATTTCAATTTTTTTTGTACCATTTCACTCACACACTTCACAACGCCCTCATTTTGTATTAAATGAAAATTTTCCAACATTAAACCCTCGAACTTTCGCATCATTGGATGCCGCAAAAACTTCACGAATATAAGTAAATACGCCCGTATAAGTAGCCACATTTGAATGTGGAGTTCGTCCAATAGGAGACTGATCAATAATAATAGTTTTATTAATATGTTCGAATCATTCTATTTTTTCATGTTTACCAACTGGCAGAGATGATTTATTAAAATAATTGAGAAGTGCATTTGAAAGAATATCCATCACCAATGAAGATTTTCCAGATCATGAAACTCCAGTTACCACAGTCATACATCCAAGAGGGAAGCGCACATTAATATTTTTAAGATTATTTTCTTGTGCTCCATAGATCGACAAAAATTTTTTTGTCGACATTTTTTTAGGATTTTGGCGAACAATCTCTTTTTTTCCTGATAAATAAAGGGAAGTTTCTGTCGAGGAATTTTTTATTAATTCTGGATAAGTTCCACTAAAAATTACTGAACCTCCATGTATTCATGCGCCTGGCCCAATATCAACAATATAATCACTTTCTCGCATAATATCTTCATCATGCTCAACAACAATAACAGTATTTCAAAGAGTGGCCAGTTTTTTCAGATTTTTAATCAGCATATCATTATCTCGCGGATGAAGACCAATAGAAGGTTCATCAAGTACATAAATAATACCTTCTAATTGGGTTCCGATCTGCGTAGCAAGACGAATTCTCTGTGATTCACCACCAGAAAGCGTATGAGCCCGACGAGCAAGTGTTACATATCCAAGGCCAACTCCTTGTAAAAAATGTAATCGATCAATAATATTTTTCAAAACACCTTCGGAAATAATTTTTTCTTCTTGAGAAAATTCTAGTTTTTCAAAAAAATCTAGCGTTTGCTCGACAGACATCGACGCAAGTTCGCCAATATTTTTTCCTCCAATTTTTACCATTAAAAAAGGCTTTTTAAGACGATATCATTGACAAGTTCGACACTCTTTTTCTGTGGCGAACTTCAAAACATTTCGCATGTGCGATTGAGTTTTATTTTCCGAATCAGCATAATGTCGCTCTAATTTTGGAATTATACCCTCATATCGACACATATAGATATTTCATTTTTTATAAAATTCTGAGTTGGAATCAAAAATAATAGAAAATTTTTCATCAACGCCATACAAAATAATTTCGCGTTGTTTTTCAGTTAATTTTCCATATGGTTTATTCATTGGAATTTTATATTTTTCACATACAGCACACAAAATGGAGAGATAATACTTAGAATTTTCCCACGGCAAAATAGCACCTTCTTCAAGTGTAAGGTCAAAATTTATAATATCTTTTTCCTCAAAAGTAGTACGAAATCCAAGCCCCCCACAATCATCACACGCACCAAAATGTGAATTAAAAGAAAAATTAGAAAGTGAAAATTTTGGGCTTATATATCAGCATTGTGGACAAAAATTTCCAAGTGAATATTTTTTGAATGTATCATCTGATGGATAAAATATTTCAATAATACCGCTACTTTTTTCAGATGTAAGCAAAAGCGAATCACGCAAACGAGAAAAAAATGTTTCATCACTATTTTTCACAATAAGACGATCGACAATAATCGACACATCTTCGACAGAAATATTTTTTTCTTCGACAGCATCAGCGACAGAAAAAACCTTATTTCCTTTTATATATCGTACAAATCACTTATCTGAAACAATTTGAGAAATTTCTTTCATCGACATTTCTTCGACATTATTTTTAATTGTCGACAATGGAAATACTATAAAAATTTTCGTTCACTCATCATTTTTTTTAATATCTTCAACAATATTTTGAATAGTATCTTTTTTGAGAGATTGTTCTGGATGATTTGGACAATATGGAATCCCAATATTTGCATACAGAAGCCTATAAAAATCATAAATCTCTGTGATTGTTCCAACAGTTGAACGAGGATTATTACTCACTGTCTTTTGATTGATAGCAATTGTTGGAGAAAGTCCTCGAATTTCACGAACTTTTGTCGCATCAGAAGTATTCGAAATCATCATCCGTGCAAAGGTTGACAAAGATTCCAGATATCTTTTCTGCCCCTCAGCATACAATGTTTCAAAAGCGAGCGAAGATTTTCCAGACCCAGAAAGGCCTGTTACAACAACAAGCTTATTTTTAGGAATTTTTACGGAAATATTTTTTAGATTATGAGTTTCTGCTCCAATAATTTCAATAAAATCGGACATATTATTTATGATTAGTTGCAAGTACACACACGATAATTTCCTTTACTCAAGCGTTTTTCAAGACTTTTGCACATTCATTGATAGTGGAGCCCGTTGTGAGTACATCATCAAAAAGAATCACTTTTTCAGGAATTTTTACTATTTTTTTGACAGAAAAAATTTTTTTTCGATTTTTGAGTCGTTCCTCACGAGAAAGTGTGAGTTGTCGGCGAGAAAATTTTGTTTTTAGAAGGGAAATATGCGGAATTTTGGTGATTTTGGAAATTTTTTTAACAATCAATCCGATAGTATCAAATCCTCGAATCCAATATCGAGTCCAATGCATCGGCGTCGGAATAAGCACAAAATCCTGAAAATTCATTTCAGTTTTCTGAATTATTTGAGCAAACATATCAGCAAAAGTAGTCGATAATTGTCGATCAGAATGAAATTTATAACGTTCAAGCAAGTGAGAAATTTTCTGATATTCTGTCGCGACAAAAATTTCATCAAAATAGGAATCTTGAAGATTTTTTTGATATTCTTCTCACATTTTTTGAATAGAGAGACTGAGGTCCGCTTGTGGTGATTCATCGACAAAGATCGACAAAAATCATTTCCAAAATGACATATTAATTAAAGAGAGAGAAGTACTTCAGAGATTTTTTTCACGCCCCAACCAGTACCACCAACTGGCATATATCAGAAAGTCTTTGTTCGGTATGCAGGACCAGCAATATCAAGATGTGTCAATTGTGCATCGCCCTTAAAATGTGTCAAAAATGCAGCCCCCATAGACGATCCTGCTTTTTCTGACTCAGACAGATTCTGAAGATCAGCAGTTTCAGATTCTACAGCTTTCAGCATTTTTGGAGTCAAAGGAAGTCGCCACACTGTCTCATATGGCGAAGTATTGTCGAGAAATGTCGAAATAAGTTTCTCATCATCCCCCATAATTCCCGAAATATCATTTCCAAGAGCATAAATACAAGCACCCGTCAATGTCGCCATAGTAATAAGATGATTCACTTGAAAATTTTTCTCCACATATGTCATTACATCAGCCAAAACCAATCGTCCTTCAGCATCAGTATGATGAATTTCAACGGTTTTTCCGTTGTAGGCAGTATAAATATCAAGAGGTTTAAATGCAGCAGATCCTGTCATATTTTCGACAATTCCAAGACCAAATACAACATTAACCGGAAGTTCTAAGAGAGAATCAAGATATATCGCCACACCAAGAACGCCGGCAGCCCCAGCCATATCACACTTCATATCGAGCATATATTTGTCTGGTTTGATCTGGATTCCACCAGCATCAAAAGTTACCCCCTTTCCAATAATTCCGAATTTTTCGCCAGAAATCTCTTTTTTTGGCTTTAAGATTACCATAAAATTATCACGAGCACTTCATTGTCCAACCGCACGAATAAGGTTACATCCAAGCTCTCTGAGTTCAGTGTTTCCGAAAACTTGAACTTCAAAATGATTCCACTTCCTAGAAGAAATCATCTCTACGAAAGTTTCTGGATAAAAATCATTTGGTGGAAGATTGACAAGGTTTCGTGCCGTATAAATAGCCTCATAAAGCGGGTTTTTTGATTCTAACTTCGACAAGTTCGACACATCTTCGACAAAAAATATCTTGTCGAAATTATCTTTTTTGCTTTTGTATTGAGAAAAATCATACATTGTCAAAACAAATGCCTCATAAGCTTCTTCGACAAAATCATCAGGAATATAGGTAACATTTTTAGAGAGTTTCCTAAAAATCTCAGTGCGTTTTTCTAATCGTTTTTCATTTGACGAGAAAAAAATAACTACTTGAAAAATATTTTCGTTTTCAGGATAGAATATGAAAAAATCTTCTTTTTCGCGAGCATTTTGAATTTTTTCAAGAATTTTTTCAGGGACAGAAATTTGAAATTTTTCCAATTTTTCAAAAATATTGGATTCATTAATCTCCAAAAGAAGGGTATGAGTAGAAACATTTGCAACATCCGTCGCAATTTGAATATGAAGTTTTGTATCAAGCATAATTATTTTTTAGTTCGAAATCGGAAATAAGAAAGAAAGAAAAGTCCTGCCAAAAGGAAAAATCCAAAGGAAGAAAACACAAACGACGAGGCTTCCCATTTCATAAAAATAAGCGCATACAAGAAGAAAAAACCACTAAAAGCGATACTCGTATAATGTATAATTGCAAAATCATATTGCTGTTTTTCTTCCCAAAAATACGTATTTGTAATAATCAAAAGAGGAAAAAAGAAAATAAACATCAACGAAGAAAGTACCGAATTTGTAGATAAAAGCGATAAAAAGACAAATCAATAAAGAAAATAAATAATAAAAATCGCCGTTGAATATGTCACAAGATTTGAAAAGCGAATATGAACCGAAAAAAGAAAAATCGCAATAATAATCAAAAAATAAATACTCGCAAAATAACTAAAAATAGTGACCGAAAGAAGTCCTACCGAGCCAAGTATCACGGACAAGAAAAAAACGCGCGAAATATTCAAAAAAACATCAAAAAATGAAGATTTTTCACTGAGCTCAAATAAAATAATCCCCAGTAAACTCAGAGCGCCAACAATCAAATAAAAGGGAATTTCTCGAAACAGAAAAATCAACAAAATTTCTAATGAGAAAAAAATTGATGCCAAAAATCCGTAGAAAAATTCTTTTCGATATTTTGTTTCAAATCGGAAGAAAAAATACGAAAATCCCATCGTAACGACTGAAAAAATCACATCCAGTAAATTGATAGTTTCTCGCGCGAAAAAATAATATATCCCAATAATAACGATGGTAATATAACTAAATAACAAATGAAATCCGAGAATATCAAAAAAAATCTCATTTTTCCATGAAAATGCAAAAATATATCCCAAAAAAATCATGAAAATCGCTAAAAAAATCATCAAGTGCGCATGGATACTTTCTGCGATTGTTCCAGAAAAAGTAAATGCTAAAATATAAATCCCAAGATATGTGAGTATAAGGGGAATAATAAGGGATTTTTGAGGGGAAAGTTCGAATGAAAAAAGATTCGATAATCATTCTTCGCCAGTAGAATTTTTAAAAAAGAAAATTGGGGAAAAATAGAGAAGAAAAAATAGCATCAATATTAAAAAAACCCCTTCTATCACATAAAAACCGAACAGATGGCAAATAAAAATAAAAAGGGAATGTAGGATAATGAGCAGAATATACATTTCCTAAAAATTAGTAGAAAGGAATGAAAAAATCAATAAAAAACACGGAATAACCACAATCATCGTTTTCCAGCCACGAATCAGTGTCAGACACAAAGTAAATACAGAAAATAATGTCAAAAAAAGTGACGATTTACTCTGCAAAACAAGCTCAATTATTTTCATTCCATCAAGCGCATTGAGGATAATATAGAGAAAAATATAGAAAAATAATCCAACCGAAATAATCGTTCCAATTGCGGAAATTCCATCAAAAAATGAACGAATATAATAATCAAAACCATGAACGAGCTTTGTATAGGAAACTGTTTTATTTTGAAGACGATTTTCAATAATTTGAATATTTTGTAAGAGTAATCGTCGCTTGAGAAGTAATCTTTTGAGAAGTGAAAATTTCCCTGTAAAAAGCGCTTTAATAATAGCAGAATTATTATTCTGATGAGCTTTTTTATAAATATCAAGCTCTCGTTTATTTTTAAAATAGATAAATGAATTGGTATCAATTTTATTTTTCGATTCAGTTTTTTCAATTTTTTTCTCATTCGTAAATCGACCCAAAAATGACTGAAATTTATATTCCAGCGATGATTGTTTTTCTTCTTCTGTTTGGATTTTTTCGTTCGAACCAATACTTTGAAGCAATTTATTGGTTTCCGCCAAAAATTTTGCTTTTTCTTTAATCATTCCCTTTTTGAGGATTTCCAATTCAATCGTTCCGATTTGTTTGAGGGCATCTTCGAGAGTTGACTGAATTTTTCCAACATTTTTCATTCATTTAATCGAAACGAGTTCCATCTCTATTCGTTCCAAAACCGCTTTTTGTTCTTCTGTGACAATTTCGTGATTTTTGATGAGTAAATTTTGAATTTTTAAAATCGTTTCATCAATATCTTTTCCGTATTTTTCAATTTCTTTCAAAAGTTGCGGAGAAAATTCATCATTGTCTTCATTTTTTAAAGCATCATGTTTTTCTTCAACTTTTTGACCAATTGATTCGAGATACATTCGATATCCATCTTTTACTTTTGCGGTAATAATTTTTTTCTGATCATCTGGCATTCATTCTACCGTATAAATCGCGACAATATCATATTTGAGGTCTTCAATTAATTTTCGATATGCCTTAAAAATATCGTCTGACTGAATTTTTCCAGTTTGAATATTTCCGTTAATAAGGCTATCAAAAAAGAAAAAATTCCCCTCTTGTGCAAGAGAAGTTTCCACTACTTCCTGAATTTCAATAATTGAATATCCTTGTTTGTGGAGAATATTTCGCGCTTCTTCACGATTTTGAGCTGTCAAACGAAGCGTGAGTTTCTTATTTCATTTTGAACAAATTGCCTGAAATTGCATACGAAAAATTATTGCTGAACAAATCGAACTCCGGCTTTTGGTTCACGGAATTCACTCATAATTTTCTGGAAAAATTTTTCAAAACTCTCATTATCAAGAATTTCCATCGAAAAAAAGTACAAATCTTTTTCCTCGTTTCGGATTTGAAGATTTTGTATAATTTCTTTCAAGACAAAAGTTTTTTCTTCTCGTGAAGAGACAGAATTTTCCATCAAAAAATTTTTAAAATTATGTTCGGATTATATTCTTTTTTTAAAATTTCTCAAATCAAATTTTCGCTTATTTTTTGGCTTATATAAAATAATAAAATAAATATATATAATTTAGTAATAATAATACGCCAAATTGTCAGAAAAAAAGAAATGATTTGATGCGAAAAAAATAAAAAAGTTTTTAACAAATATATAAAATTTTTCTTGATTTTTTCTTTTATTCAAAATAAAATTGATAATTTTTTCACAAAAATCTTTTCGTAAAAAACTCGAAAATATAATTTGTTTTTTTCTTGAAAAAAAGTACAATGTGTGTGTCAAAATTTTATCAAAATACAATTTATGGATTTTTCACAAAAGAATGTAAATTTTACATTCAAATTTTTTCTTTTCTTTTTGCTTGGAATTATTTTTGGTGGTTTTTGGATTTTTCTCGGTTTTAAGCAATGATTTTTTATCGCAAATTCCGCTTCCCAATCAGAAGATATTCTTCAAAAACATAATTTTTCACAAACTTCTGACAATGTCAAAAACTCGTGAGAATTGTGAATTTTTTCTTCTCAAAAACTCAAAAAAATCTATTCTCTCATTGATCAGAAATTTTACTGATTCGCGCAAAAATCTCAAGAAGAAATCGAAAATAAAATGGCGGCTGCGATGATTTCGGGGCTTGGGGACAAACATTCAGAATATTTTACTGCTGAAGAAAATGAAGAATTTCAATCTGAACTTTCTGGCGATTTTGAAGGAATTGGAGCGGTTGTAGGAACTCATGAATTGGGCGCTAAAATTGAACGAATCCTTCCAAATTCACCAGCTGAAAAATTTTGACTTTTGATATGAGATATTGTAATTTCAGCGGATAATAATTCTCTTGCTGGTCTGACAACGACCGAAGCAGTCAAATTTATTCGTGGAAAAAAATGAACCAGCGTGATACTTAAATATTTGCGTGATAATGAAGAAAAAACAGTTTCTGTCACTCGAGATTCTGTGAATATTCCCTCTGTTGACGCAAAAATGATAGAAAATTCTCCGATTGGATATATTCAGATTAATTCTTTTGGAGAAAAAACGCCGTCAGAATTTCATTCTGCGATTGTTGATTTGAAAAAATCTGGTGCTAAAGGGCTTCTTTTGGATTTTCGATTTAATGGTGGTGGATACTTGACTTCCGCACAAACAATGCTTTCAGAATTATTACCGAGAAATTCAAAAATTGTGACGATTAAAGAAAATAATCCAATCAATAATGAATCACTTTTTACAAATCTTCTCTCATCGCCCGATACAGAAATTCCGGTGGTTGTTCTCGTGAATGCGTATTCCGCTTCAGCATCGGAAATTGTAGCAGGCGCGATTCAAGATTATAAGCGAGGAATTATTATTGGAAATAAAACCTATGGAAAGGGTTCGGTGCAGGAAATGTTCCCTCTCGGTGACGGTTCTATGATAAAAATTACCATTGCGCGATGGTATACTCCAAATGATAAAAATATTGATAGTGAAGGGATTGATCCAGATATTGTAGTTAATTTTACTGACGAAGATCGAAAAAATATTTTTGATCGCCAAAAAGATGTTGCGCAAAAAGTTCTTCAAAAAATGATTGATGGCACAAAATATCAGGAAATAATTGATTCCGCAAAAGAATTTTCTAACTCATAATTATTATGTCTTATATTCAAAAACAAGATCCAGAGCTATACGAGGCACTCTTGGGAGAAGAAAAACGCCAGCAAAATGAACTTGAACTGATTGCTTCTGAAAATTATGTTTCTAAGGCGGTTCTAGAGGCAAATGGTTCAATTTTTACTAACAAATATAGTGAATGATATCCTGGAAAGCGATATTATGCTGGTCAAAAATATGTCGATATTGTCGAAAATATAGCAATTGATCGCGCGAAAAAACTCTTCGGGGCTGAACATGTTAACGTACAACCTCTTTCAGGCTCGCCAGCCAATTTAGCCGTATTTTTTGCTGTACTAGAACACGGTGATACGATTCTTGGAATGAATCTGGATCATGGAGGTCATCTATCTCATGGACATCCACTTAATTATTCTGGAAAAAAATTCAATATTGTATCATATGGTGTCAATAGATCGACATGATTGATCGACATGTCGAATGTGGCGAAGTTGGCGAAGGAGTATAAACCAAAGATGATTATCGCATGATTTTCTGCATATTCTCGAAGCATTGATTGGCAAAAATTTCGAGAAATTGCTGACGAGGTCGGTGCTATTCTAATGGCGGATATTGCTCATATTGCAGGACTTGTTGCGGGAGGGGTTCTTGAAAATCCTGTTCCATATTGCGATATTGTAACAACCACAACTCATAAAACACTTCGTGGTCCACGAGGAGCTATGATTATGTGTCGTGAAAAATACGCGAAAGATATTGATCGTGCTGTATTTCCAGGAATTCAATGAGGCCCACATGAGCATATTATTTTAGCGAAGGCTGTTGCTTTTGGTGAGGCTTTAAAACCAGAATTTTCGACATATGTTCGACAAATTATCGACAATGCTCGACAGATGGCGAAAGTATTTGTCGAAGAATGATTTTCTGTTATTTCTGGTGGTACTGACAATCATATTGTCTTGCTTGATATTTTTTCATGAACAGGACTTTCTGGAAAACAAGCAGAAGAAATTTTGGAAAATATTGGAATTTCCACCAATAAAAATATGATTCCATATGATACACGCAAGCCACTTGATCCATCAGGAATTCGTATTGGAACCGCTGCTATTACGACGCGAAAGTTTACAGAAAAAGAATGTGAAAAACTGGCAAAAATCATAGTACAAGCACTTCGACAACCTGAAAATTCTCTTTTGCAATCAGAACTTCGTGAGCAAGTGCATGAACTTTGTTGGCAATTCCCTATTCCTTCGACTTTTTAAAATATGGGTTTAGATAATTATGAATGACTTGATGACTCGTCGCAACTTGCTACTGGTCGTGAAGAATCTCAAGAACAATATCAAGAAAAATCTCGAAAAGCACAGATTCAGCTCAAAAAAATTCAAAAAGATGAAAAATCTGCACAAAATGATAATCAGAAATTATTTCTCATTTTGTCGAGGTTTATTCAGGATACTTATTATGAGTCACTTATTGGTGATGTTTCGGCTCTTTTGAGTGCAGGATTTTCGTCACGCGGAATTATTGCATTTATAGCGCTTTTTTATCCAGATGCGACTTTTTATGTCGCGGATTCGCTTGATAAAAAAGAAAAAATGAAATTATTGCTTTGATTACCTCGTTATGAAGAAAAAATCGAATTTCACGAGCAGAATATTTTTCCAGAAATTCGTACTTGGATTTCGGAATGGATTTTGATGACAGAGTTATTTTTGACCGACAAATCGGCGTCAGTTCTTATGAACAAAAAAACTTTTGATATGATGCGAGGTGAACATTCAGCGCTTATTGAACGTATTTTGTCAAATTTTTTGGTTTTTTTCTTTGGAATGCGAAATGTGATTTTGCCCGAACATAAGGCGCGCGAGTTTGCAAAATTTATCAAAAAAAATATTTCTGAAAAACTCGAAAAATACTTTTCTATTCAGGAAAAAAATATCCATGAACTCATCACGGATATTGAATTTAATTCTGATGATTTGTTTGGTTCATAAGAATTTTTTGTTCTTGCACATGCAATAAATACAGAAATCCCATAAAGTATAAAATAATGCTGAGTGGGATTTTTGCTTGTCTTGGGATTTCTACAAGGGAAAATTTTCCAAAAAATCCAGAAACGATAAAAATAATTTCCCCAAGTAAATATACTGGCAGTCAGAGAATATACAAAATACTATCGGGAATAATAAAACTCAATCCAATATAAATTGTTGTCAAAAAGAGAAGTATACTCATGAATCCTGCAATCAAAATATTGGCAATAATCCCCAAAATACTAGCACTTCCGAAAAAATAAATCATTGAACCAAGACTTCCAGCGGTTGCGGCGAGAGTTACGCTTATGAGGGTGCATAGCCATGAAAATTTTAAAAATTTTTGCAAAAAATCATGAATTGGCTGATTGAGAAGAATAATTCCAATCGTGGCACCAAATGAGAGTCAAAAACTTGCATCATAGAGGAGGCTGAGTGGCGAGAAAAAGCTCAATATTACAGCCAGTACACTCAGTAGGCTGATACTATTAATTTTCCATCCATTTGTAATACTAAAATAAATAAGAATTCCCATCACAGTGGCACGAATCACAGGAATATCCCAACCAACAAGGCTTCCATAGAGTCACAAAAAACTAAAAATACAAATATATTTTGGAATTCTCCTGATGGGAAGATACTTGAGGAAAAAACTCAGAATCATAATAATAAAAGTGATATTTGAGCCACTTACCACCAGAATATGCGTCAGGCTCGCATTTTTGAATTCTCCTTTCATCTCACTTGTCATCATATCGGTATTTCCGATAGTGATGCCAAGCAAAAGTGCAGAAGTTTTTTCTGGAAAGCCATTAAAAATTGTTGTTTTTACTTTTTCTTGAATAGTATCAAAAAAACTCGGTTCGGCATGGTTTTTTCTTTCGAAGGTATAGAGTGAAAATTTGGCATATGACTCATGAAACCATGCGTATCGCGAAAAGCCTGCCACCGATTCATTTTCAAATTCGATCAGTGGCTTGAGCTTTCCTGAAAAAGTGATGACATCGCCAATATTGAGTGTAAGGTTCTTTGGGATGTCGACAAAAATGCCGATTTTGTCTTCTGGATCAATAATATAGTGTGTCGAAGTTGTGTCGATCATGTCGATATTGAGGTGATAAGTTTCGCGTTGATCGCCCTGAAACATCTTGCGAGTGATTCGTCCTGTAATCGTTGTTTTCTCAGAAAAATCGAGTGTAATCTCGCTGAGTGTCTCAAGCACTGCATGGCGATGATTTTCGGCTGTATTTGCAAGGCTCAGTCCAATCAAAAAAATGCTCAGAAAAAAGAAAAATTTCATCAAAATTTTCTCAAAACTCACATACAAAAAACCGAGAATAATCGTAATACTCACCAAAATAATATCCAAAGAATAATTACTTCCTGCAATAATCCCTAAGAAAAATGTAAAAACACCAAAGAAAAAGAACATCCGAGGATGTTCTAGGAACGAAAATGCTTTAAAATTCATACAATAGCCACGATAATAAAACAAATTCCTACGAGTTGATTGAGACGAATAAAAACCTCAAACATATCTGGTTTCCCAGACAAAAACTCTCCAAAAAAGAGCATTACACCAATTCCGGCAAGCAAAATATTTCCGACATAACCATCAGGAATATTTTTATTTTCAAATTTTCTCCATACTACTAGTAATCCTATTGTGATGAGAATATAGAGGATTGCAAGTGGAAATAATTTTCCAGGAATTGAGCTGTATTTTGTATTGTAATCAACCGCAAAAAACAACGATGATGAGACACCATAGATTTGTCCACCCAAGAATGCACCAAAATACCCAACAATTGATGCTATCAAAAATGATGGCAGGATTGCATCGAGATATCGCTCACGCATATTTTTTTGATCGCGCGTTTTCCAGAAAAATACTATAGTAAAGCCGATAATTCCGCCTGCGAGTGAAAGGTTATAATTGTCCGTGATGAAAAAATTTTGCAAAAATTCCATCAGTGACGCGTTTCCTGACAAGAAACTCTGAAAACCAAACTTCGTATCTCGCCATGCAGAAAACATATAAAAGAGCCTTGCAAAAAAGAATATTGCGGTTGTAAAGCTCATAATATCGGAAAAAACTGGCTTTGTAATTCCCTTTTTTTGTGAAAAAATATGCAGACAATAAAAGAAAATTATCCAAGAAATCACCAGAAAAATTCCAAAAACATAGATGTGAACGTCTCAAATGACAAGTTTGGGGTACATAATGAAAAATTATTTTGCGTATTCAATAACTCGTTTTTCACGAATCAGATTGATTTTGACTTCACCAGGATAGCTACAATTTTCTTCAATTTGCTGTGCAATTTCGCGTGCACGATTCTCAGCATCAAGATCAGAAACTGTCTCTGCATCAACAAATACTCGTACTTCACGTCCAGCTGAGAGTGCAAAAGCTTTACTGATACCAGGAAGACTCATAGCAATTGCTTCCATTTCTTGAATTCGTTTGATATAATCTTCAATATTCATACGACGAGCACCTGGCCTGATAGCGGAAATCGCGTCTGCAATCTGCACAATTTTCGTTTCTATACAAATTTGTGGAACATCATCATGATGTCCTTCGATAATGTTGGTCAATTTTTCATCGAGACCATATTTGCGAGCGATTCGTCCACCAATTTCAGGATGCGTTCCTTCAATATCGTGATCCATTGCTTTTCCAATATCATGCAAAAGTCCTCCTTTAAATGCTAGATCAGCATCTGCGCCAATGAGTTTGGCAATCGCACGAGCAATGTATGCCACTTCTTTTGAGTGTAACAATAAATTCTGTCCATAACTCGCACGGAATCGAAATTTTCCAATAAGTGGATACAGATCCTCAGGAATTCCAATAATTCCCATTTCATCAATCGTTTTTTGCCCGAGATCACGAATGAGTTTTTCTGCGTCTTGTTGATTTTTTTCTACGATTTCTTCAATACGAGCTGGCTGAATGCGTTTGTCAGCAATGAGATCTTCCAGAGATTTTTTGGCAATATATCGTCTGAAAAGATCAAAACTTGATAAAAAAACTGTGTCAGGAGAATCATCAATGATAAGGGAAACACCCGTTGCTCGCTCAAATGCGATGATATTTCGTCCTTCTTTTCCGATGAGTTTTCCTTTTAGATCATCACTTTCGAGAGGAAAAATTGTTTGAGTTGCCTCGTTGGTTACTTCGCCCGCATACTGCTGGATAGCACTTATAAGAATTTCACGCGCCATCTCGCCAGAACGTGTGGTGAAATCTTTTTTCTTTTTTTCAATCCGCGCGAGAATATCTTTTTCATATTTTTCTTCTGTGATTTTAAGAAGTTCTTCGCGCGCTTCTTGTTCAGTAAGTCGTGCAATATCTTCAATTTTGATTTGCAGTGACTTTTTCTCTTCTTCCAAAGAATTTTTGATTTTTTCATTTTCGCGTTCGCGTTCCAAAAGTTTGGTTTGTTTATGTTCCAGATCTTCATATTTTCGATCAACTTTTTGCTCTTTTTCTTCGAGTTTTCGTTCATTTTCAGAAAAAGTTTTTTTACGATCTTTGAGATCCGCCCGCGCATCATCAATTTCTTTTTTGATAATATTGGCAGATTTTTCCGCGCGTTCAATAATTTTTTTGGCTTCATCTTCAGCATTTGCTACGATATCGTGCGCGTGTTTTTTTTGTTTTTGGTGGATAAAATAAAACATCGCCAGCGCACCCAAAGCCACACCCAGGATAATCCAGAGCGCTCCATAAAAAAGGGAAATGTCAGGCATATATAAAAATTAAAAACATACATCCGATGAAACATTTTTCTTCATTTAAAGCACAAAATTTTTCGTCAAAATATTTCACAATTCTTCTCATCAATAGGATAAAAATTTTTCTTTAAAATTTCATCAGTGTGCACATATTGTAAACAAAAATTGAAAAATAGAAAGTATTTTTTGAAGATTTTTATTTTTTGGCTTGCCATTGATAAAATTATATATCTTGATTTTTTTCTAATTTTATTGTATAGATTATTTTTAAGTGAAAAAAGTGTGAAGATGGAGTGAAAATATTTGACTTTTGAACGAATTTTGATATTATTCTTGCGTTTTCAGAAACTTTTTTAAAAAGAGTTTCAAAAGCTTGACCTGTCATGTCCGATGACGAGAGAATAATTTTTAGATTTTTTCTCGAAATTATCCTCTTGTTATGAACATAACTTGAGGTTAAAGCTTTAACCTTTTCGTCTTTATGGCGACTTGGTAGTCTCTCCTGACCAGAGAGATCACAAAAAATCGTATGATAATACCTTGGTGTTATTGTACATGATAACTTCTGACCAAAGTTATCAAAATTTTCCTGCAAAATCATTTGATTTTTGCATTTTATTTTCTAACCATACTATTGTTATGGCTAACTTCTCTACGAAGCTTGCTTCTACAGTAAGTGCTGCGGCTATCGTTGCATCAGCAATGGGTGCTTCACTCGTTTCTGCTGCTTCTGAGTTCCTTCCTTACGCTGAAGCTCTCGCTGCTAAGAAAGTAATCAACTCTCAGAATGCTGAGTCTGGTTACCGTCTTAACGATCAGATTACTCGTGCAGAACTTGCAAAAGTTGCTGCAAATCTTGGTGGTTACACTGCAGTAAAATGTACAGGTAATGTATATACTGATGTAACTGCATCTCTTGGTGATCTTTGTGATGCTATCGAAACTCTTGCTGCTGCAAAAGTTATCTCTACTGCATCTAACACATTCCGTCCTACTGCAAACGTTACTCGTGCAGAAATGACAAAAATGATTCTTGGTGCTCTCGCTGTAGCTCCTTCTTCTACATCTGCAGGTTACTCTGATGTTAATTCATCTCTTGGTGATCTTGAAGGATTCATCAACGCAGCTGCTGAAAAGAACATTGTAAACAAAGCTACATACTTCCGCCCTAACGCTACTGGTTCTCGTGGTGAAGTATTCAAGATTGCTGCTCGCGCTGCTGGTCTTGATGTTAATAATAACAACAACCCAACTGACCCAGCTAAGCCAGGTGCAACTACTGGTAACATCTCTGTTACTTCTGTAGGTTCTGCTACTGCTCAGTATGTTCCTCGTAACGCTTCTTCTGTTAAGGTTGGTACTATCAAAGTTACTGCTACAGGTGGAGATGTTGCTCTTCAGTCTCTTGTAATCACTCGTTCTGGTCTTGGTGCTTCTACTGATGTAGAATCTTCAAACGGAATCCGTGCTGCAATCGACGGAAAAATCGTATCTTCTAACGGATACTACAACTCTTCTTCTCAACAAGGAAATATCTACTTCACTCCTTCTATTACTATCAAGAACGGAGAATCAAAGAACATTGATATCCTTGTAAGTTTGAACAACGATGCTGAAGTAAACTCACAGCACCAGTTCTCTATCACATCTGTTAACACACAGACTATCACTCCTGTAACTCTTGGTCTTATTAATACAACTGCTTACAAGACAGGTGTAGTTCGCGCTTCACTTTCTAACAAAGCATCTGAAGTAAAACCAGGTTCTAAGGATCAGCGTCTTATCTCAGTTCGCATCCAGCCTAGTGACCGTGATATCACTCTTGATGGTTTCGCAGTAACTCGCGACAACACAGCTGCAGCTCCTGTAACTCGCCCTACAAATGACCTTACAAAATCATTCAACAATGTTACAGTTCTTCAGAACGGTAAAGCTGTTGGTAAGGCTACTGTAACAGCTGATAAAATCTTTGTTTCTGGACTTAATACTCCAGTAAAGGTTGGTTCAACTGCTACATTTGATCTTCGTGCTGATGTTCTTCTTGATGGAGTAAACAACGGTGTATCTCTTAAGATCGAAGATTCTTCTGATGTTTCTGCAAAAGAAACTTCTACAAACCAGATTACTCGTGTAGAACCTACTACAACTGTTCAGACAATCAAATTTGCTAACGTAACTAACTCATTTGTATCTAACAATACTGCAAAACTTACAGTAGCTCCTGGTACAGACGATGTTAAATTCTTCGATGCAAAATTGACTTCTTCAGTTCCTGTAATCGTTAAGAAAATTAAGGTTTCAGCTGATCTTCTTAACCCAGCTAATGGTGTAACTCGTGCTCAATTTGCTAACAACTTTGCTGGTGCAAACGCTCTTCGTGTTCGTGTAAACGGTCTTGAAGTTGGTCAGATTGACAACACAAAACTTACTGCTGGTGATGATTACGAATTCACTACTTCATTCGTAGTAGATGAAAATTCTCCTGCAAACATTACAGTTGAAGGAAACGTTATTACTGACGCAAAACTTGGTACTCTTCGTTTCAAGACAACTCTTGTACAGGTAGAAGATATGTCTCGTAACAACGCAATTCTTCAGACAACTTCTCGAACTGGTAACGATATCTCTATCTCTAACGGTTCAGTAAACACTTACTCTACTTCTGTATCTAACCCAATTAACACTATTGCAGCTAACACTGTTGTAGATATGGGTTCAGTAGGTATCCAGTCTCGTGACCAGGATATCAAGGTTAAGAAACTTGCATTCAAGGCAGTTAATACTACTCTTACTGGTCTTAATAATATCGTAGACACTACAAATGAAGATAATGTATCTGTATACATGGATGGATCTGAAATTTCAGGTACAGCTGTTGTAAACGGAAATGACATTACATTCACTCCAGACAACGAAATTTACATTTCTAAGTCTACTCGTAAAGACTTTACTCTCAAACTTCGTACTAAAAACTTCGATGCTGCGGCATACGGAAAAACTCTTCAATACGAACTTGATAAAGACAACACTGATGTATTTGCACAAAATGTAGACTCTGGTGTACGAAGCAATCGTGTATCTACTCTTTCAAATGTAAAACTTTCTTCTAAAGCTCACACTGTTGGTATTCTTTCTCCACGTATTACTGCTGTAAAACGTATTGAAGGTACAAACATTGCTGAAGTAACTGTAGAAAATGCAGACGCTGATAAGAACATCAAAACAAAAGAATTGAAACTCTCTATCACAGCTCGTGGTAAAGATGCAAACTTCAATGGTGCTATCGTAGCTTTGAAGGATGGAATCAATAGTGATGAAGTTCCAGCAGCTGCCGGAGGAAAAGTAAACGGTGCTGACTTCGTATTCGATACTTCTAGAATTGGTAACGAACTTACAGAAGGTGCTGAACAGAAATTCTTTGTTACTCTTACTGGTGTAACTCCAGATGATACTGTTGTAGTAACTGTAAAAGAAATTACTTACGAATACAACAAAACAGATCGAAAAGAAATCAGCGGTAATGCTGCTGACAATGTTTCTCACATAGAAACTCGCTCTGTAATTGCAAAATAATTTTTCTCTCAAAAAATTATAGAAAAAATTCCCCTTAACTGGGGATTTTTTCGTGGTGATTTGAGTTTGTAGATAAAAATAAAAAATCTCCAATTTGGAGATTTTTTTGTGTGAAATATTACATTCCTTCCATTTCCATAGCGATGAGTACATTCATTTCAGCAGCGTATTCGAGCGGAAGCTCTTTCATAAGGGGAGAAATAAATCCTCGTACAATCATCGTACGCGCGTCATCTTCTTCAATACCGTGTGACATCAGATAGAAAAGCGTTTCTTCATTGATTTTTCCGACACTGGCTTCGTGTGCCACCATAGAGGTAGCGTTATTGACACGAATATCAGGGATAGTATCAGAGCGAGAGATACTATCGAGAATCAGGCCGTCACAATCAATCTTGGAAACAGCATTTTCAGCAGATTTTTTGATGTCCAAGAGGCCTCGATAGGTTGAAATACCACCTCACTTGGTGAGACTTTTGGAAATAATCTCAGAACGAGTATTTTTTCCGATATGGATAACCTTCGCACCCGTATCAGCGTTTTGGTTCGCGTTGGCGAACGCAATTCCGAAATTCATGGCTTGAGAATTGTCACCCTTCAATATAGAACACGGATAGAGCATCGTCACACCCGAACCAAGATTTCCACCTACCCATTCGATAGTGCCATTTTCTTCAACGATGGCACGCTTGGTATTGAGATTGTAGGTATCAAGAGACCAGTTTTCTACGCTCGAATAGCGCATTTTGGCATTTTTTCCGACATAAATCTCTACACAACCCGCGTGGAGACTTGGAGTATCATATTTTGGTGCAGAACAACCTTCGATGTAGTGCGCTGAAGAATCATCTTCCAGAATAATGATGGTATGTTCAAATTGTCCACCAGCCCGCACATTCATACGAAAATATGCCTGTAAAGGTGCATCAATATGTACACCCTTTGGAATATAGAGAAAAGTTCCACCAGACCACACAGCACCATGAAGGGCTGCGAATTTATGGTCGTGCATTGGTACCACTTTCATGAAGTGTTTTTTCACAAGATCTTCATGTTTGTGGATAGCGACAGACATATCTTCAAAAATCACACCTTGCGCCTGTAGTTCTTCGTGAAGACTATGATAGACTACTTCACTATCGTATTGTGCACCCACACCTGCGAGCATAGCGCGTTCTGCCTCGGGAATCCCTAGTCTATCAAATGTTGCCTTGATATTTTCCGGTACATCTTTCCATTCTTTTTTATTTCCAGCACCTTCTGGTTTTGCAAAATAATAGATTTCATCGAGATTGAGTCCACTCAAATCTGGCCCCCATTTTGGCAATTCCATTTTTTGAAATGTTTCGAGGGATTTGAGACGAAAATCGAGCATCCACTGAGGTTCGTTGAAAGAAGCTGAGATTTGTCGAACGACTTCTTCGTGGATTCATTGTACAGCTATCGATTGATAATTGATCGAATCACTCGCATCGAGTGATTCCCGTGAGATGTCTCCAAATGTTGTTGTATTCATAAAATTATTGTGTGAATCCGTCTTGTTTGATTTTTTCAAGCAATTTTTTGTCTCCTGATTCGAGAATTTCCCCTTCTTTTAGAATGGTAATTGTATCAATATCGAGATTTTCGAGCAAATGTAGGTTGTGAGAAATGATGATAATCGTTTTTTTCTCCGCTTTCCACTTGTTAATTTGTTCCTGTAAAACACTGATAGCGTCGATATCAAGCCCAGAGTCAATCTCATCCAAAATAATAATACTTGGATTCAAAAGAGAAACCTGCAAAAGCTCGATTTTTCGCTTTTCACCACCAGAAAATCCTACGAAAAGTTCGCGTTCAAGTAATTCTTTTTCAATGTGTAATTCTGGCAAAAGTTTTTCCACTATTCGCTTGAAAACAAACAAACTTGGTGGTTTTTTGTCAGGATTTTCACGGGAAAAATGAGAATTATAGATAGTTCGCAAATATTCAATCACTTGAATTCCAGGGATTTCAGGAATATTCTGAAATGAGAGAAAAATTCCTTTGTGATGACGTTCTGACGGAGAAAATTCCACGATATTTTCATCATTCAAGAGAATTTCACCTGAAACTTCGTATCGCGGATGTCCCATGAGAGAGAGTGCGAGCGATGATTTTCCTGATCCGTTGTGTCCCAGAATTGCTGTAATCGTTGCACTTGAAAAATTCAAATCAAGCGCCGACAAAATAGAAGTGTCCTCAATAGACACCGAAAGATTCTTGATTGTAAGCATAAAATTTTTTAACGGCCTCTATAATAATACTAATTCTCAAAAACGCAAGTCAAAAAGCGGTCAAAATTGCTTTGGTTTTTTGTAAAAATTCGATATAATTGTGATATGAATGAAAATCCATGAGCATACAACGAAGCAAGAAATCGCTTGCGTGAGGAAAAGGAGCGTGAACGTAAAGTGCTTGAAAATTTGGTCGAGCGATTTGAAAAGGAAAAAACCCACATGCGAGCAGAAAAAAAATTTGATATTTTTGAACTCAAAAGTCGCATAGAAACACATCGCTCGCTCAATACGCTTCGCTCCGATATTGACAAAGCGCTTCGTAAAGGACTTATCTCGAGAGAAATGTTCGATACACTCAAGAACAAAATAGAACGTATCGAACATCCTCCACACAAAAATACTCCCCAAAAAGAACCAGAAAAGGCATTTTTTGATGATGAGGATTTGCCATTTGGAAAAACAGAAATCGCGAAATTTCTAGAAAAAAAGAAAATTGGTGAAAATATTTTGGTGGATATTGGTGGATTTTTCTATGGATTCGTGGTGCAGGGCGGTGCGATTTTTGTTATTTTGCTCTGGAAAATCCTTTTGGATATTATTTTTTTGCCACACGATATTTTAAAAGAATTACACAAATAATATGCAACGATTTTTTATAGAACGCCCATTGCGGGAAATCGAGATTTTTGAAGATGAAATATTTCATCAGGTGACGCGTGTCCTCAGAATGCAAAAAGGTGATCAAATTATAATTTTTTGTGGAGATGGAGTTGAATATCTGTACGAATTGACCAATTTTTCAAAAAAATCGGTGGAATGTGTCCAACAGAAAAAAATTGAACCGATGGATCGTGAGACTCACAAAAATATTACACTCTATCAATCTTTGCCGAACAAAATGGAAAAACTTGAGTGGATTGTTCAGAAAAATACGGAACTTGGTGTGAAAAAAATTATTTTTTTTCGCTCGGATCGTTCGCAAAAATTATTTCTCTCTGATTCTAAAAAAGAACGAATCAAGGCTATTTCTCGTGAAGCACTGGAGCAGTGTGGTGGGCTTTTTCCTGTGGAAATTATTTTTTCTGATGAAAATCTAGAATCCATTTTAAAAAACAAGAATCCAGACGAAAAAAGAATATTTCTCCATACAGAATGACAAAAAACGCAACTCAATGAACTTGTGAATGAAGAAAAATTTGGAATTTTTATCGGGCCAGAAGGTGGATGGTCAGGCTCGGAAATACAAGAAATGAACGAAAATAATTTAATAATTGTTCATTTATGATGAAGAATTCTTCGAACTGAGACGGCTGGGATGTGTATGGTTTTTGGTCTCAATAATCTCTAAAACACAATATATTGTGTTTTTATTTTTCTCTTACTCCGATAGTAAGATTTTTGCTTTCATATTTGTACAAAAAACTATAAAAATAACGATTTTAAAGGAAAAATATGAGTACAGAAAATATACAGATACAAAAATTTTATACAAAAATCGTTTAATAACTGTCCGTTTTTTATAAAAATATATTTTCCCTTACCAAAGCCAAAAATTGAGAATATCCTCTATATTTCGCGATTTTTTGACTAAAAAGCAAGACTAAAAGGTTGCGGCATTTTAGAAAAACTGATATACTGCTTGTGTCTTCTGGAGAACAGAAGGACACCTTAACAAAACCTGACTTGCTAATCATAG
>JABCOP020000023.1 GCA_013332525.2 Candidatus Altimarinota bacterium | reverse complement strand
ATGTCAAACCAAAAAAATGTAATAATTGGTAAAAATTTTTTTCAAAAATTCGTTTTTCCGCAAAAAATTAATATAATCGGTTAAATTTCACGTATTATTTTATATCAAAATATGTTTGAAAAATTTTCTTTTGAGTTGAATGTCACTGATGGTGCAGCACGCGCTGGAACGATTGTGACGCCACATGGCGTGATTCAGACGCCGATTTTTATGCCGGTAGGGACGCGAAGTGCTGTCAAGTGAGCCACGATTGATCAGATCAAATCCATTGGCTCTGAGATTATGCTCGTGAATAATTATCATAGCTATTTGCGCCCTGGGTGTGATGTGGTTCAGCATTTTGGTGGTTTGCACAAATTTATGGATGTTGATATTCCGATTTTGACTGATTCTGGAGGATTTCAGGTTTTTTCGCTTGGACTCGGAATGCAAAATGCAAGCGGTGAAAAGCTGGCAAAAATTACTGAAGAATGAGTAAATTTTCGATCATATTTGGATGGATCGAAACATTTTTTCTCAGCCGAAAATGTGATGGATATGCAGCACAAATTGGGTGCAGATATTATCATGGCGTTTGATGAATGTGCGCCAGGCGGTTCGTCCCATTCGTATGCGAAATCTGCCATGGAGCGTACGCATCGCTGGGCGATTCGCTCCAAGAATCAATGGCTTCATAATGAGGCTTTGCGAGAGGAACAAAATACTTATTCTCAAGCACTTTTTGCAATTGTGCAGGGTGTGATTTATGATGATTTGCGAACTGAATCGGCAAAATTTATTTCTGATTTGGATACGCCTGGTGTGGCGATTGGTGGGCTTTCTGTGGGTGAATCAAAAGCTGATATGTATCGGATTTTGGATGTTTTGGAACCACTGTTGCCCAAAAATAAACCGCATTATCTTATGGGTGTGGGAACACCTGAGGATTTGGTAGAGGGAATTGCGCGTGGAATTGATATGATGGATTGTGTGCTTCCAACGCGTATTGGTCGCCATGGTGAAGTTTTTACAAGTTTTGGAAATATCAAAATTGGAAACGAAAAATTTAAATTTTCAACTGAAAAAATCCCAATGCTTCCAGGTTTTGAAACGCAGGTTTCGCAAAAATATTCGCTTGGATATTTGCGCCATCTCATCAATGTTGGCGAGGCGACGGGTGGACTTTTGCTTTCGTTGCACAATATTGAATATTTGTTGTTGCTTGCCAAAAATGCACGAAAATCTATTTTGGAAGGAAAATTCAAAGATTTTTATGCTAATTTTTGGGCGCATTATCCGAAAAAATAATTTCAAGAAAATGGCAAAAAATAAATTTCCAGTATTTCTCGAATATTTTTATTACGATATTTTGCAAGATGAGGCGCGTTTTTCTGTGAAAAAATTGTTTGGAGAATGGGGTATTTTTGAATATGGAAAAATTTTTGCTATTTATCACGATGGCGAAATTTTTTTCCGAAAAAATGAATTTTTGGATCAGTCCCAGGAAAATCAATTTTTCTATTTAGGAAAATGAAAAAAAGTTTTCTTGCCATATTTTCGAGTTGATGAAGCCATTTTTGACGACAGAGAATTACTAGAAAAATACATCAAAACATCTATTTGAGAAAAGTAAGGAAAAATACTTGACTTTTTATAAATATAGCATATAATATTTCCGTCATGTTGGTATGACAAGGGCAGTCAGGCCTTTTCCAAAAAATCATTCAGTGCTGACTCACTGAACTACATAAGGGGTAAAGCTCATGGTAAAAACAAAGCGTATACCAGGGGTAGAAGTTAATGGCAGTGTTCATTTGTTTCTCAATAGGGAATCTCCTCAGTGCATTCGTGCGGGTGATGTTACCAATCATGGCGCGGTAGTAGAGCGCGCTTGGGATGTAAACGGGACCACATATGTACAGTTGCGCGGCGAAAAACAACCGCACCACGTGGTGTATGTACCAGTAGTGAATCACCAAACTGCATAACTTCTTTTATGAATCCTGCCTTTTGGTGGGATTTTTTTATTTGACAAAAATTTATATTATTTTATAATATTTTCGTGTCCAATTTTGGCACTTTTTCGGGAAAGGAAAGAGTTATGCACACAGAAACTCGCTTGCGACCATTTATTTGTGTGGATGGTATTCGGCACGAGATTATCAGCCCGCCTGGCAAAGTAAATGTCCTCATAGGGGCTCGGGTGGGTTACACAGAATATTGTGTTGTTGCAATTAAAAAAGACCCGATGGGGTCGTACGAACAATTCGTCCGAATAAATGATAATTCAGATGAGTGGAGACATGTCTTGTATTCATTCTGAAGAATAATCAATCCCACCAAATGGTGGGATTTTCTAAATTTTTTACAAATTCATAGCATCCAAAAGATCGCCGATATTGTCACGATCGTAGAAAAACGAAAGATTTTCAATGCTGGCAAATTCTTTTTCGATAATATGATGCATAAAAGTTACGAGCGGATCATAAAAATGATTTACATTGAGCAGCCCAATTGGCTTGTCAAATTGCCCAACTTGCTTGAGGGTCAATACTTCAAAAAATTCATCCATCGTTCCAAATCCGCCTGGCAAGACGATAATTGCGTCCGCATCGCTGTACATTTTTACTTTTCGTACATCCATCGAATCCACAAGGCAAACATCCACGCCATCAACCTGAATACATTGCTCCGTCGCTTCCAAAAATCTTGGAAAAACCGCAGAAACTTGCCCACCAGTTGACGCTACGCCGTGCGCGACTGCGCCCATCAACCCAACACTTCCGCCACCATAAATGAGCGAATGCCCGCGCCGCACAATCTCGCGTCCAAGCTCGATTGCCACTTTTTCATAATTTTCACTATCTCCGAGGCGCGCGCCACAGAATACACAAATTTTTTTCGACATATTTGCAGAAGTTATTAAATAAGCCTTTTCATTGTAAATTTTTTGCTCAAAAAGTCAATAATCGCATTTTGGGCATTTTCAAATTCTCAAAAATTCTCAATTGGGAAATACAAACCCAAAAAGTCCACTAGAAAAAATTTTCTTCCTTGAAAAAATAAAAAAATCTGCTACAATGTTGATGTTTTAATTTTTAACAGAAAAAATATGCAATTCGATGTACGACGATTCCTTGCGGATCATCCAGCTGTTCAGCCACTTATTGAAGAACTTGAAGCGAAAAATGCTCACTTTGCAAAACTTCTTCAGTCTTACTATGATATTTCTCACGAAATTGGTCGTGCTGATTCTGACGATGTTCCTGGTGAAGCGATGGAAGATTTGGCGCTTGATCAGAAGAAAAAAGAACGCCTTGCTATCAAGGATGAATTGATTGAAATGCTCAAAAAAGCCGGAGCTGACCTCTAAAAATTTCCCGATTTTCGGGATTTTTTTATGCGAGAAATATTTTTTGAAATATGAAAACATATTCTGATTGTACATTTTGGGAAAATATTTTGACATTTTCAATTTTTATTATATAATCTCGTTCGTCAAGAGATGGCTTCGCCATTTTTTTGATACCTTTCATCAACCCGAGACTTTTTTGTCTCACCAACATGGAGATGTTATCATGTCTGATAAGACTGAAAAACCCAAAACTCAAGCCGATGAACCACAGGAAAAAATGGAGCAGGTGGAAACCTTGCCCCAGCCTCCTGAGGAAGAAGCAGTAAAATCTGATGATCAAGTAGTAAAAGATGAGTCTTCTCAGGAAGACAACTCTCAAACTACGAACTCTGAGGAAAAAACTGAGCCTGAGGAAAAAGCTGAAAGCCCTCAGCCTAACCCTCTTCTGCCACCACCCCCAATGCACCCTGCAAAAAAAGCTGCACCTTGGGTGGTAATTGGCTGCCTGGCGATGCTTGGCCTCTATCAATGTGGCTATTCGAGCGGACAGTCCGAAGAGCGCCTCAGAAATGCTCTGCGCCCTCCTGAGGAAAAGGTAATTATTCAAACGGACTTAAAGGCTATTGACGAAGCTGTCAAAAATGAGCGCGCCAAACAACGCGTTCTGACAGAAGCTCAATTCCAGGTCTTTGTTGATGGGCTGGAGAAAAACTTGGGACAGCTGAAATCAGAGTTGGAATACCAACAACTCTGGGCTCGTTTCGCTTCTGGTGAAGATGCAGGACGCTGTACCAAAGGCGTTCATTCTGGATATGTTTCATGCACGAGTGGCGTGATGGCTGATCTGAATGAGTATTTGGCTCGTTTGGAAAGCCGCAACGTTTGTGCAACAGGAGGATGGACAGCAGTATCGTCTGATGCTCCGACTGAATCTGCCGCATCTGAGGCTTCAGCGCCTCAATCCGCACCTCCTCAGGTAGAGTATCAAGATGAACTCGTCTTGAAATTCTGTCAGAGACCAGAATTTAGGCCCCTAGACACTAAGTAGTATTCTTGGGTTGTTAAAAAAGGCCGTTCGCGAGAACGGTCTTTCTATTTGGAAAATTTTTTTTCGAGATGTTAATTTTTTTGAAAATAATCAAGTGAAATTCCTGCCTGCGAAAACTCTTCGTACGCGGCTTCAATTCATTGTTGTCGACCGAAAATAAATGCAGAATAGACGAGTGATGCCACCAAAAAAATTCCAATAATTACCCAGAGAATGATGCGAATTTTTTGATTCATATTGTGAAAATTATGGGGCGATTATATTTTTTTCTCGGAAAATGTAAAATTTTTCAAAAGTCTTTTTATTTGCTTTTTTAATTTTTTTTCTTATAGTAGTTGCGCTCATTAAAAAATTTTATGAACAAACGAAATAATCAAAATTCAAATCCAGCACTGGCGATTGCATACGTGGTTTTGGCGTGTGTGGCGATTTTTTTGGTCGCGCATTTTGTGATTGGCAACAAAAATTCTGAAAATCCTAATACACAAACAACGACTTCTGGTTCAGATTTGCAGGCGTGTGCTGGTGAATATGATCCAGTTTGTGGCTCAAATGGTATTGAATATAAAAATTCTTGTTTGGCGGATTTGGCTCGTGCAACTTACACAAAGGGATCTTGTACAACGCAGAATAATTCAGAAAATTCTTCGACAGGAACTATAACTGATAAAAAAACTGCTACGGGAACGACTGCAACTGGTACAACTGATTCTTCTGAGAAAAAAAATGACGCGTGTGAAGATATTTATAGTCCAGTGTGTGGCTCTGATGGGCAAACATATGAAAATCTTTGCCGAGCGCAAAATGCTCGGGTAACGGTGCAGCACTCTGGCGCTTGTAAACCAAAAACAACAACGAGCACAGGCACAACGCAAATTCCTTCTGAAAACACCAATTCTTCTTCATCAACTACTACAATACTTCCAAGCGAAAATGAAGAGGCAACTTCAACAGGAAAACTCGGAAATTATGATGAAAAAAAATATCATTTGTATTCCAATGAGGCCGTAGGGTATAGCTTTGCATTCCCAAAAAATACTTCATATCAGGGATATGGTCCACGCGACGGCGCAACTCACACACTCGCGATTTCCGCCTCAGGATCTGGCGCGGAAAGTTTTGAATCTGCTGATGTGAAAGTATATTATTACAAAAAAACTCCTGCAAATCCACCTGCGTCTTCACAAGCGATTACACTTGAAAATGGCGCAACAGTCTATGTTTCCTCAGAAAATACTTCTGATGCGAAAGTACAAAATATCGTAAAAACGATTACAGAAAGTGTTTCCAAAAATTAAAAATTCCCAAAAGGGAATTTTTTGTTGCAAATTCTACAAAAAAGGAGGCATCAAGTGATGCCTCAAAAATAATGTTGATTAAGAGAAATAGATGCCTTTTGATTCTAATCGATACAAATCTCCCTCTTGAGTTATTAACGAGGGGAATTATAGAAATTTTTTCCCAAAAGCCAAAAAGAAACGCAAAAAAAGAGACACCACCCGGGTGTCTCAAAATTTGATGAGGAAAATATCAATGAACTACAACATTGATGAAATTATTATAAGTATTTTTCTAGAAAGTCAAGTAAAAATTTTCCGAATGAAAAACGGCTTCAAAATTTGCTTTTTTTGCAAAAATGTGCTATTTTTGAATTATATAATTTTATTTTTATGGGAAATCAACTTGATAATCGACAGTCTGAGATTCCGCTCAAGCCGATTGAGATGCCGAAAATTTCTTGGAGAGAACAACTACAACAGCAAATGCAAGACTTGTCGAAGCCATTGCTTGCGACCGAAAGTGCGAAATTATTTCAGCATTATAATGAGCGTGCTGCTGATGTTCGCAATAAAACATCGCACGAAATTCAAAAACTGCGTCAAGATTTTCAAAATATTACAGTAACGCGGGAAAATTTTGTCGAAGTGAAAAGTCGTATTGCGGCGCTCCTCGAAGGACCAGAGCAAATCGCTCAAAATATTGATTTACAAAAGGGTGATAGATTTGTTTGGAATGCAGCATCGGAGACTATGATGATTGTGGGTGCGGATAAAACGCTGAAATTTTCAATTCGATTTTTGCCATATTCTCGTGATGAACAAGCTAAAATTGATGCTATTCAACCAGAAGAATCTCGCGAAAAAATGTCAAATCCTGGAAAAGTTTTGGGAGATTGGCTCGTTCGTCGTGGTCCATTCCCTGGGAGAAAAAATAGTTGTGGCGCGAGCTGTGGAAAACTTCTTGAGGCATTTGGGCTTCGATCGGTTTTGCCGCAATCTGGCCGTGATGGGAAAAATTGGGATAAGATTATTGAAAATTATGCTTCAGCATTTTTTGATAAAGTTCCGGTAAATCATCCAGACGATGCGCCAGAAGGAAGTGTTGTCGTCTTTAAGGAAACGGCTCGACTTGGTTCTGCTGCGCGTAAAGCCCATGGACATGTGGAAATCAAGGGTTCCGATGGAATGTTTTATTCATATTATCGTTCGAGAAATGCAGCTGGCTCGTCCAGAACTTCCGAACGCGACCCAGCGAAATATCGTACTTTGACGGGCTTTACAGGTTACGCGTATGTGTACAATGGGAAGCCACTACCTGATCGCCGCGCTCGTGGCTAGACTTATGGTTTCACTATATTCTGGCATCAGATTTTTCACCAAATTCCAAAATGGTTTTTGGTGATTTTTTTCTTTGAGATGACAGATTTCATGAACAATCACCGCATCGATAAATTTTTCATTTCCTCACAAAAATTCCGCCAAGCGATAACTAAAATTGAGATTATTTTTCTCGCTACAACTGCCCCAACGCGTTTCAGATTTTGTGATTTTAATCGTTCCATACGCAGGAAAATTTGTTTTGGCGTGCCATTCGGCAACTTTTGGAAGAATATATTTTTTCAAATTATTTTTCATTTCCAGAATTTCTGTTTCGCTCAGATTTTTTTTCGGATTTTTCAGATTTCTTTCACGCATTTTTTGTTGATTTTTCAAAATCCATTCAGATTTTTCTTCCAAAAATTTTTCAACCAAAAAAAGCGGCGCACGCAAAGGTGCCCGCACAATAATTTCGGCATTTTTATTGATCTGAATCGCGAGAGTTTTGCGATTGGATCGAATCAAGGTGTAGTGCATATTAAAAAATTTCTTCGCCGTCACCAAGTTCGAGGTATTCTACTTTTGGTAATTGGCTTCCGATGAGGCCTTGCATATCGCCATAAAGTCGCGCTGTGTTGTCGATAACGCGACGAAGCTGCTTTTCACGCGCTGACCAGAGGCGTTCCATGGCGCGTTTTTCTTTGTCGAGCTCGTCTTGCATCGTCGAAAATGCTTCAATAATATTGTCAATTTTGGCTTTAAATTCAGGAGAAATGAGATAATTGTAAATCACTTCCATTTTTTCATCTTTTCCTTTGAGAGAATTTTGAACCTTTGTCATTTCAATCATTTGAACGCGCAAAATGCTTGCGAGCGGCAAAAGTGATTCATAATTTGTTACCCAAATATCGCGATACAATCCAAAACTTTTTATGCCCTCAGGAAGCACATTGGACACAAGAACCGCGATTCCGGCGCCCGCGCGAAGTCGATCTTCTTTAAGTTTTTCTACCCACGCTTCCGTCCAATTTTTTGTATTTTTTGATTCCCAAGCAATTTTTCCAACATTTTGACCAAATTCATTGCGCACATCTTGCACGAGATCCGCTCCGCGAATTCCTTTTTCCACATCACTAATCGTGTCAAATGGAAAATTCATCGCAAGTAATTCTTTGAGTGCGTTTTCCTGTAATTCACCCTGAATTTGCATTGAGCCTTGTTCAGATTTTCGCTTTGCATCTTCAATAGAGCGCTTCATTTGCTCGATTTGTTCATCTTTTGCGCGCAATCTTTTTTCGTTTTCTAAGTTCATTTTCTCCATTTCGAGCGCCAATTTTTCTTGCGCCTGTTTAGAAAATTCGTCTTCCAAGCGTTTTCGTTCCTCAAGTTTGGCTTTTTCTTTTTCAATTTCGAGATTTTTTCGTAAATTTTCAAATTCCGTTTGTTGGCGCAAAAATTGCTCTTCTTTTTTTCGAGATTCTTCATCGCGTTTTCGTAAATTTTCCAATTCCAAAATTTGTTTTTTATTTTTTTCTTCCATTTCTTCGCGAATTTTTTTCGCTTCATTTTCCGCTTCTTTTCGTTGTTTTTCGATTTCTGCATTTGCCCACGCAAAAGCCCTTTTTTTCGTTTCTTCTTCCGTTTCTTTTTGAATTTTCGCGCGCATTTCTTCCAATTCGTGTTTTTGAATTTCGGAAAGGGAAAAATGATGGCCACAATTCGGGCAAGTGATTTGGTTTGACATACAATTTTTTAAATTATGTGCATTATAAAAATTTTCCCAAAAAAACAAAATTTTTCTCTTCCTAAATTTACAAATTGACTTTCAATGAATTTATATTATAACGTTTTTCCATATATTTATTTTTGCCTATGAATAGAGAATATTTTCAAAATGCATTGACAGAAATTTTTCGTTATAAAATGGATAATAGCATTGTTCCAGGAATGTTGGAATATGTCAAAAATGCTGATGGAATGGACTATCCGACGGAATTTTTCCCAGAAGGAATTGTAACGTCCGAGACTATTGACGCGGGAATTACGCGATTTTCAGCGCATTCTGACTGGATTCGAGATTTTATGAAACGAGTCGATTTGAACGAAGACTTTACTGATTGGCAAAAAGAATTTTTGAATAATATTACCACGATGATGCTCGTACATTTGGAATGTTTTCAGAATGCGATTTTCTTGGAAGCGGAGAAATGTGGCATTGAACTCAACGACGCAGATCGGCAAGAATATTTGAATGAAGTGAATCGATTGCAAAATATTTATTATGGTCCAGAAATTTCTTCGATTCCAGAAGAAAAGGCTTTGGTAGGTGAACAATTGGAAGAAATTTTTCAAAAAAATAAAGAAAAGTTCTCTCACGAGGAGCGTGTTATTTTTGAGAAATTTTTACAAAAATCAGGATTTTCTTGAGAGAATTTAAAAAAAGAAAAATCACTATAAGTGGCTTTGAGAAGGGAAAAATCAGAAGATTTGAAACAGATTTTTCTTGACGAATCAGAAATTGTGGAAATTTTGGAAATGGTGCTGGATTTGTACGAAATGCATGATTGGATCGTAGAAGTGAATGAGAATCGAAAAATGTTTTCTGTAAGTTATGATGATAAAAAAATTATTTTGCCGAAAAATAAATTGACTTCAACTTCGCTTTTTCGTTTGTTCGAATTGATGGATCACGAGATTGGCGTGCACGCGATTCGTGGCGTGAATACACTTGCGACGCTCCAAATTGCTGGAATGTCGTACTTGCCGCACGAAGAAGGAATGGCAGCCACTGCGGAAGATATGTTGGTTCATGATATCGACAATGTTGAACCAAAAATCACTCATCACCACCTGATTTCTTTTATTGCAGAAAATCTTGATTCGACGGAAACAGAACAAATGCTGAAAATCTATTTTCAGTTGACTGATGCGCCCGAATATTATAAAATGGCACATGACTGGACAATGCGAATCAAGCGATTCATGAGCCACAAAATGCCAGGCACTAACAGAAAGGATGTGTCATATTCGCGTGGAAATCGCGACATTGTCGAGAAATTGACTTCACTTTCTGCTGATGAGCGAAAAAAATTTTTGCAAGATTATTATTTTTCCAAATTGTCGTTTGACGATCAGAAATTTTTGCCAGAATTGCGAAAATTATTTCCAGAATCTGAGCAGAATTCGCTGTATCCGCAATGAGTTGGGAAGATCCTTTTTCGAAAATTGATTGGCGAAAAAATATTTTTCCAAGATTTTACCGAAAAAGATGGTCGATTTGTACATAATGTAAATTTTGAAACACAACGAAAAATCGTAAAAATTCTTCAAAAAATTCAAAAAAATATTTCACAATAACATATGAATCACTCAAATATTTCTCATAATTCCCATGAAATTTCACAAGAACAAATGTTTCTTGATGAAATCGCGCAAATCGCGAAGTGGCCAGCTGCGGAAGCGATTCTCGAAACTACCTATACATACGAGACACTGAAAGATGAAAATGGCATTCCAAAGCGAAGTTCTGAGGGGCACATTTTGGCGTATAACGAAATTTTCCAAGAATTTTCTGGGAAAAATTTTTCCAGTGCGCAAGAAAATTTTGATGAAATTCTTCAAATTTCAGAACAAAAAATTGGCGAATATTTAGAAAAAATTGCACAATTTTCGCATCAAATTCAGAATGCCGATTTGGATCCAAAAACCCAAGAATTGCTTCTTGGCGTGCTTGAAAGTCATAAAAATATTTTCACAATCGCGCTCATGGGCTTGCCGTTTGAGCTTGAAAAAGCTGGCTATCAGTCCAGAATTTCTCATGATGAACAAAAAACACGAATTGATGCGATGAATGCACTGCAAACGCAAGAATTTGGCGAAGCAGTTTCTGATCAACCAAAACTCGTTGAGCAGGTATTTTATTCGATTCGTAAGCGGTTTTCATCTGGCCAGAAAAATCTTTCTGACGAAGAAAAAACAGAATTGCAGGCACATTATGATGAAATGCGCGAGAAAATTTTACAAAAATTTCCAGATTTACAAATTCCGGATTTGACTGATTTTGAAGCGGATTCTACACGAAATGATTTGAAAAATCTTTCGAAAATCAAAATTTCTCAGGCGGATTATGTGAAAATTTTTGAGCTTGTTCTCGAAATTTTGGATTTGCCACAACGCATCGATGTAAGCGAAAAATATTCGTCGATTTTTGATGGTGCGGATCGCTTGGGAATCCCAAAAAATCAGGATTATGAAAATCTTTCGCTCGCGAGAATTTTAGAATTGATTCGTCATGAATTTGGACATTATATCAATCAGAAAAATTCTGAAATTTTCCTTCATGGCGTTCGTGGTGCCAAAAATGTAGAAAAAGAAGAATGACTTGCGATGCTGACGGAAGGGCTTCTTGCGGGCAAAAAATTGGATGAAATCGAGACGCATCGTCGCGGAATTTCTGAAACGCGAATGCTTTCGGAAGAATTGCTTTCTGTGCAAAAATGGAAACGAAATCTTGATTTGATGCAGCGTTTGAGTGGAAAAACGGATTCATCGGAAGGCTTATTTCGTCGTGCGAGCCGCAATTTTCCATTTGGAAAAGGCGTTCAGCGAAAAGATTTGCAGTATGGGAACGGACTTTCGCGCGTGATTGATTTTTTGAAAAATGGCGGCGATATCAAGTCGCTGTATAGTGGGAAAATTTCGATTGATGATATTAAATCTGGAAAATTTGATTTTTCTGAAAATCCTGAGATGCAATTGCCGTATTTTCTTGAAGATATCGTGATTTTTATCGCGAAAAATACTCAAAACGAAACATTGAATCATGAGAATTTTTTACGATTTTTGAACGAAAAATATTCTCACATTTTGCAGAAAAAAGATTTTGAAAAAATTGAACGCCTTACACAAGCGCACAAACGGAAAATTATTGAAATCCTTGACTTGACGACGATTCGCCCAAAAAACCCGAAAAAATCCTAAACTTCCATTATGGAAGTTTTTATTATGAAAATTTTTTGCGATTTTTGCGTTTTTGAATACACTATTAAAAATATTTTTTCATCGTGAAAAGAACGCTTTCGCTCGACATTCAAACGGATTTTTCTTATGAGCTCGATATTTCGGGTTTTTTTCAGATGTCTCGGCTGCATGCCATTGATAACGGGATTTTTAAACCGATTGTTGATGAAATTTTGCCAGAATTACCTGAGATTTCGTTATTTTTTCGTCAAGAAGTGGAAGTGGATGATTTTGAAACTTTTCCAACGCTTGATTTGGTGCATTCTGATTTGGTGGCGTCATCTTTTTGGCAACGAAAATATCCAGAATTGATGCGCCGAAAACAGCAAATTGAACTCGTTCCGCCCATTATGAAGCCATTTGGATCACTTGATATTCGTTCGCTTGATCCTATCAAATCAAAGAAAAAATATCCAGATTTATTCCGTCGAAACCTTTCCTCGTCGCTTCGTTGGCGTCGATTTTCTCGTGCGTCCAAATTTTTTTGGCGTCGCAACAAAACACTTGTTTTGCGAACTTTTGTGACGCTTTTTCTCGTGTTGGTGCCAATGATTTTTGCACTCAAATTTTCTGTAGAAAGTGGCTACAATCGACTTTTGGCGCTTTCGTCCGCAAACAATATTTCTGAAGTAAAAAATCTTATTCATTCATCTCGTTCAGATTTTGAGCGCGCGCAATTTTTGTTTGCGCCGTTTTCTTGGATTCCGCTTGAAATCGTGGATACTGTGGGTCGAGCAACTGAAGGCGGGCGTGCTGTTGCCACTGCGCTCGATAGTATTGCTGAGAATTTGCCTGATTCTGATAAAAATTTTTCATTGACGACAAAGGTGAATGATGAAAATTCGGCATATCGAGGTCATTCGAAAGATATTTTCCCGATGGACAGCATTGGAATTCCGCTTCCAACAGATTTTTTGGTGAAAAATTCTTCCGCGATTAATGCGGCAATTGATGAATTTGAGAGTGCAGGAAATATTTTCAAAAATGCGCACGGTGATTCATCGTATGCTCAGAAAATGCGTCAGGTTGGAAATATTTTGGCGAGCGCGCAGCCAGTTTTGGATTTGTATAAAAATTCGCAACCAGAAATTCTGACCATGCTTGGAAATACTGTTCCGCAACGATATATGATTTTTAATCAGAATCGTGATGAAATCCGCGCGAATGGCGGTTTTCCGGGATCGATTATTTCTTTTACGCTTTACAAAGGGAATATTTTGGATTATCGCACCGATGATGTGTACTATTATGACTGGAATTTGTATCCGCACAAAGAAACGCCACCGCCAGGAATTGCGCTTTTGACGAATAATTATGGCCTTCGTGATGTGAATTATTATCCAGATTTTTTGAAAACGCTTGAAAAGGCCAATTCTTTCGTAGAGCGATCGGGCGAATCGACGCTGACGACTGCGGTGGCGATTCATCAGGGAATGATTGAAGAAATTTTGTCGGTTATTGGTGAAGTCAAACTTGACGGTGTGGAAATTCCATTTTCTGATAAAAATTTCTCTGTTTTGATGTCGATTTTGGTAGAAAATAAATTTGCGCAAGAAAAAACGCCGAAAGATATTTTATTCAAATTCGTTTCCGCATTTGGTAAAAAAATTGTAGAATCGCGAAAAATTGAGGAAGTTGCCAAAATTATTGAAAATAATTGGAATCGTGGCGAAATTCTCGTTGCATCACGAAATGCTGATACGCAAAAATTCTTGGAATCCATTCAAAAACCACTTCCATGGAAAAGTGACGCTCCGAATTGGATTTATCCAGTATTCACGTCTGTAAGCGGAAATAAAAGTGATCGTTATATATCGCGCTCGCTTGAGATGAAAACCAAAAAACTTGAAAACTGTACATACGAGACGACAGCTACGCTTACGCATGAGCATCAGTATTCCAAAGAGGATGCGGAAAGTCTCGAAAATTTGATGAGCACTTTTGGTCTCACGAATGACGAGGAAAAACATAAAATGCGATTTATTCAATGATCTGGTCAAAATAAAAGTTTTGTGCGATTATATGTACCAAAATGATCGATTTTATCAGGTTCTGGTGCAGAAATTGCTGAAGATGAAAATGCAACGATTTTTTCATTTATGCTAGAAACCAGTGCTGGCGGAAAATCACAAAAAACTATTTCTTATCAGCAAGAAATTCCCAATTGTGACGATTATAATGGGGAAATTTCGATATATCGCCAACCAGGACTGAGAGAATTTTTGACGCCATAAAATATGAAAACTCTTTTTTTCTTCTCGCCGCGTCGTTCACTTTTTCGATTTATTTTTGCATTATTGGGTGGGATTTTTCTACTTTTTGCTTGGTGGCAATCACTTTTTTCGAATGCCGAGCGTTCTGCGATTTTGCTCATCGATAATTCACTTTCGATGGTGGTTCAAGATATTTCGCAGCGTGATTCTTCCACGATTTTATCGCGTCTTGATGCTGCCAAAAAATTCAGTACACAATTTATAGAAAAATTTTCTGGTGAATTAGCAATTTCCTCTTTTTCTCGAGAAATTACGATAGAATCGCCATTTTCGGATGATAAAAATTTTCTCAAAAATGTCATTTCCGGGATTTCTCCGATTATATATGGTGGTGGAAGTGATATTTTTGGTGCGACAAAACGCATTGCTGAAATGTATCAAAATCGCTCAAATACCGAGATTATTGTTTTGACAGATGCGGAATTTTTCGAAAAGCCCACAAATTTTTCTTTTTCGAATCGTATAAAAATTACTTTTGTCGCGATTGGGACGGAGCAGGGTGGGCTCATGTTGCAGTGATATACCGCGAACGGAAGTCCTTCGTATCGTCAATTTAATGGGGAAAACGCGATTTCATCACTCAATAAACAATCTCTTTCGACGCTTGGTGAAACTTTTTCTGCCGAGACGCACATTATCGCTTCAGATTCAGATTTTGAGCCGATTTTACAAAAAATTCTCGCGAGTGCGACCCATTCCCAAACGACCATTTCTTGGCAATGGATTGTATGAATTTTTTGCCTTGGAATTGCTTTTTTTCTCAATCCTTATTTTTTACAAAAAACTCAAAATGCTTCGTAAAATTGGATTATTTTTCCTCATATTTCTCGGATTTTTTCTGGTTTTTTCGTGGAAAAATTTGTATCAGAATATAATGTTTGCATTTTTTCTCGACTCTGAGATTCCAGAAATTCGCTACAATCAATCCCTTCAAATAGCGAAAAATGGGGATTTTGAGGCTGCAAAAAAAATTATTCCTGACTCGATGAATCAGTTTCCAGAGCGACTTTTCGAGCTGCGAGGCGATATTTTATTTGCACTTCATTCCGATTCTGGTGCGATTCTTTCGGAATACGAAAAATCCCTTCAAATAGAGGAAAATTCAAGAATTCGTGAAAAAATTGCTTTGCTTTCGGAACAAAATTTGGATGAAAAAAAATCAGAAGATTTTTCTGATTCTGATGAGCAAAAAATGGAAAATAACGAGATAAAAAATCAAATTTCTGAAGATCAGGAAAAGCGCCAAGAATACCTCAATCCATATCGCGCGAACACAAAAAATTTTCAGCGAGACTTGCAAAATCTCAAAAATTTGCTTCGCGAGGATGATTTTTCAGAACATAAAGATTGGTAATATGAATCCAGCACAAAAATTTTTGATCGCATCTGTGAAGGCTTATCAGAAAATTCTTTCGCCTGACCATTCATTTTGGGCAAAAAATCGTGTGCCATTTTGTAAATATTTTCCGACATGCAGCGAATATATGATCGAAGCGGTCGAAAAAAAATGAGCGATTATTGGCTTCGGAAAGGGAATTTGGCGAATTTGTCGATGCAACCCGTGGTCAAAATGATGATTTGATCCAGTTGAGCCTATTTCAGAAAAACCCCAAAAATAAATCCTCACATATGTAAGGATTTTTGATTCTACAAAAGAAAAGACTGCCTACGAATAGGCAGCCAGAAGTTGATTAGCGAATGATGCCATCTCTTTCTTCGGCGACAAGCGTTACATTATAACCACTTTGTCTCCCTACTACTACAACCGTCGCTTCGCGATTATTGGTACACGAACGCTTCAGAACTTTTCCATAAGGAGGAATTTCTGAGAGTTGTAGAAATTTATTGAGACTGCCTCGAAAGAAGTTGACAGGCGGATTTTCCCGGTCTTGGCGGTAATATGCTACTAAACATTCGCTCAACACAATGTCTTGTTCTTGCATTCTTTTATCTCCATGGTTGCAAGTTGTAAAAACCAGCACAAACATTCCAAATCTTGCGATCAGAACACTTTATGCTGAAGACAAACGGATTATAGAGATTTTCCCGATTCTGTCAAATTTTCAAATAAATTCGCTTTTCATACAAAAATCATTATAATACAAAAAATAATTTTTTGTCATGAATTTTCTTGAGACCAATCACAATGTCGGGCAGTATGCAGGCTACAAAACACGCGTTTTGTCGGCGTATTTTTTTGAAATTTTGACCGAAAAAGATGCCGAAAAATTGGGTGAAATTTTTGCATTTGCGCACGAAAAAAATCTTGAAATTCTCTGGATGTCTGGCGGGACAAATATTTTGTTTGCCAAAGATTTTTTCCCGGGAATTGTGATTAAAAATTCTCTCAAAGGTTGGAATTTTGATGAGCAAGCCAAAAAATTGTCCATTTTTTCTGGTGAAAAAATTTCTAATATTGCAGAAGTTCTGGAAAAAAATTTTGGTGAACCAATTTGGCATCGATTTATTGGGCTTCCTGGTACAATTGCAGGTGCAGTTGTAGGAAACGCTGGATGTTTTGGGCTTGAGACAGAAAATAATTTTTCTTCAGCAAAAATTATTGATATCGCGACGGGTGAAGTGAAAATTTTGCAAAAACCTGAAATGCGTTTCGGATATCGACATTCGATTTTAAAGGAAAATCCGAATTATTTTTTGATTTCGGCGGAATTTGATTTGTCGGAAATTCGCGAAAAATACGCCTCTGATGTGGATAATATCGATTTTCGCGAAAATAAGCAACCAAAAGGAAATTCTTGCGGAAGTTTTTTTAAAAATCCAAGTCGTGATGCTTCTGCTGGCTCATTGATTGAGCAGATTGGCTTCAAATGAAAACGTCATGGGGGTGCTCGTTGGAGCGATTTGCATGCCAATTTTTTGCTTTCTGATGGGGAAACCTGTAAGCCTTCGGATTTAATTGAGTTGATTCGTTTGACGCAAAAAACCGTTTTTGAACAGACAGGATTTGAGCTTGTCAACGAGGTGAGAATTATTGAATAATTATGTTTTGATTTTCTTTTGTAAATTTGCCTGAAAATTTTTTAATTTCTGAGGAAAAAATTTCGGAAATTTTAAATTTTATTGCCAAAAAAGTTCCCATCACACAACGTGGAATTCTCAATATTGCATTTTTGCCAGACGAAGAAATTCAGCTTCTCAATCGGGATTATCGAGGGATCGATAAAACAACGGACGTTTTGTCATTTCATTATTTTGATGATTTTTCAGATTTGGATTCGGCGACGGATATTGCTGGCGAATGTATTTTTTCTGAAGCGAAAATTCTCGAGCAAGCCGCGAAATTTGAGCATTCGCCGCTTAAAGAATTTGAAATTTTGTTTATCCATTCGGTATTGCACATTCTCTGATTTGATCATGAAACGGACGAGGACTTTGAGGCGATGTGGAACTTCGAGAAGCCAATTCGCGAAAATTTTTCTTTATCAATAAAGCGTTAAAATGAAGGTCAATTTGATTTCGGAAAGTGAATTTACGGTGCAGGGGCACGGCGTGCATACGGCGTATCGTGAGATGTTGGCAGGTCTCGAGCGTGCTGGTTTTGAAGTGCAAAAAAATGGGAAAAATCCCTCGGATATCGTGCATATTCACACGGTTGGATTGTACGCGTTTTGGAAATTATTGTTTGCGCCTGGCAAAAAAGTAGTTTCCGCACACGTGATTCCCGAGAGCTTCATTGGTTCGCTCAAGGGCACAAAATATTGGCTTCCAATCGCAAAATGGTGGCTCAAAAAATTCTATGGAAAGGCGGATTTGGTGCTTGCATGTTCTGGTGGTGTCGCCAAAAGTCTCACGCACGATATGGGGCTGCAAAATGTAGAAGTCCTCTACAATGCGATTGATATGGGAAAATACGAGCATACAGATGATGAAAAAATAGCACTTCGCAAAGAATTAGGATTTTCAGAAAAGCAAAAAATTGTTCTGGGAAATGGACAGATTCAGCCGCGCAAAAAATTTGATACTTTCCTCGTGATGGCTCAAAAAATGAATGACGTGCAGTTCGTTTGGGTGGGCGGAATTCCGTTCAAATCACTGGGCGCTGATGCTGGAAAATTTGAGAAAATTTTGCAAAATCTTCCAAAAAATCTCATTGTGACGGGCGTAATTCCGCTTGAGGAAGTGCGAAAATATTTTGTCATTGCTGATGTTTTTGTGCTGCCGTCAACGCAAGAAAATCATCCGATGGCCGTTCTGGAAGCTGCCTCTGCTGAGTTGCCGATTCTGCTGCGCGATATTCCTGAATACGATGACACGTTTCGTGGTTTTGTAGCGATGGCCAAAAATGATGAAGAATTTCTTCAGGAATTGTGAAAAATTCTCGAAAATGACAAATATTTTGATGAACTCAAAAAATGATCTCATGCTATCAAAGAGCGATTTTCCACAGAAAATATGGCAAAAATCCTTGAAGAAAAGTATAAAAAAATCCTCCATTAGGAAGATTTTTTTTGTGATTTCTCGAGTTTTTCAACATATTGCTCGATTTTTTCTTGGAAAATTTTATAATATTTTCGAAACAAGAAAAAAAGAATCGCTACAATTAACAGAACGAGCACAATTCCTATGATAATCGCAAAAATTTGATAATCTTCAGGAATATTGGCAATCAACCGACGAATACTTTCGATATGAAAGCCCACGAGCGCAACCGTGAGTGGCACAGGAATTGAGAGAATCGCTGTGAATGTGATAAATTTTGTGGCAGAAATCGAGCGTCGCGTCCCGAGATAAGGAAGCGCAATCATTGGCGCGTACGGTGTAAATTTGATGGCAATGAGCGATAAAATAAAATTTTTCTCAAGCAAAATATTGAGTTTTTCCATAAAATATGCTTTTTGTTCGGTATCAATTTTTCGATTTTTCTGAAAAAGCGAGAGTCCAAATCGCCCCACCAAGAAAAAAATAATATCACCAACCGTATCACCGAGCCAACCCAAGATCGCTACAATGAAAATATTGAAAATCCCGATTGAGGCAAGAAAAGCAGCCGCCATCGTCACGAATGGTCATTCAATTACCATCATTGTAAACATCACGAGATAGCCGCCCGCTTGGAGTTTTTCGATGAGTTCTGGTGTGAGATTTAAAAATTGAGCTATGTCCATAAATGATGAGAAATAGAAGCCTGATTTTCCAAAAATTTTTTTATATGATTTTCCCAACAAAATTCTTTCGCGACCGCCGTACAATTTTCTGGTAAAATTTTGAGCGCCTGTGGAATTCCTGATTCCAAATCCTCATTTTCGTCCACCAAGATGCCATTCGTGCCATTATGAATGATCCCGCGCATATTTTCGATATCGTACGCTACAACGGGCTTTCCACACGCCATCGCCTCGAGATTCACAAGACCAAGTGTATCCGTTTTGGAAGGGAAAACGAACACATCCACGCTACGATAAATATCCGCTAATTCTTCTCATTTTTTAATCCCCAAAAAGGTGACATTTGGAAATTTTTTCGCGAGATTTTCTTTTTCTGGCCCATCGCCCACGACGATTTTTTCGTATTTGTCAGAGATTTCGAGGAATTTTTCAATATTTTTTTCAATCGCAATTCGCCCAACAAAAAGTGCTACGGGACGAGTTTTGTTCAAGAAAAATTTTTTCGCACCAGGAAAAAACATCGAATGGTCGATTCCAAGCGGAATCACGGCATAATTTCCGTAATTATTATTTTCAATATATGGAATCATTCCACGATTTGAAATAAAAATTTTTTCCGCACCATCGTGAATATAATGCAAATATTGGTGCACATATTCCTCTTTAAGAAGCCGATTTCGCATGCTCAAATATTCGGGAAATTTGGTATGAAACGATGTTGTATAAGGGATTTTATATTTTTTACAAATGAGTGCCGCCGAAAAGCCAATCGGCCCTTCCGTCTCGATATGGATAAAATCTGGCCGAATTTCGTGAATTTTCTTAAAAATTTGTCGCGGAAAACTGAGTGAAAGTCGAATTTCTTTGTATCCAAAAAACGGCACACTAAAAAAATCATCCGCTGAAACAATCGCGAGCTTGATGTGATTGGGAAGGTGTTTTTTAAGATTTTCAATTGACCGAGTGACGCCATTGACTTGCTCAGAAGTTGTATCTGTAAAAATAAGAAGCGTTTTTTTCATACAATTTTTGCCAAATACTAATAAAAAAACAAAAAAAGTCAATTTTGCATTTTGATTTGACTTTTGAGAAAAAATAAATATATTTTGCGTGTTGTCAGATTCAAGGGTGATTAGCTCAGTTGGCGAGAGCATCTGCCTTACAAGCAGGGGGTCGGGGGTTCGAATCCCTCATCACCCACCACTTATAAGATAAAAACTCAGACTTCGTAATTATTTACGAGGTCTTTTTTTTGCGTTTTCAAACGCAGGAAGTAGCCAAAAAGCATTATATTTTTATCCTCTTATTTTAATTTTATATGTCAGAAAAGAAGGCATATCCAACGCTATCATATGCTACTCCACTTGTAAGAGAGTACAAAATTATTGAAACTTCACATTTAGCAAAAACCCCAGGAAAATCAATAATCAAATACATCACGCGCCAAAAAATCGGTGATCAATGGAAAGATGTAGTCAATTCACAATTCATTGATAATCAAGAAGGTGCAGATTTCACAGGTATGTCACTCGTGATTACCACAGAGATTAAATAAAAAAATCAATCAAAAAATCCCTCAAAAAATCAATTAGGTCGCACTGCTAATTAGTGCAGTGCCACCTAATCCAAATTTTACTTCATTTTTTCCCTTATTGATGGTAAAAATTAACCCCTCACTTCTGTCCGAAACTAACACCAATTTTTGGACAGAAAAAACAACTAAAAAATTTATCAAAAATCAGGACAAAAAATTGTGAAAAGATAGAACCATTGAATGGCTTCAAATTCCTTCACTTACTCAAAAAAAATTTTCCAAGAAAATTATAAACGCTGATATCGATTATCTCCAATATACTTGTTATGATATTGAGCAAGCATTCCGCTATATGTACAATATTCTTGGATTTAGTTGAGAAATTGATGATGATAACTCAAATATTGAGTATAACGAAAAATACAGCCTATCGCTTCATTGTATAGGCACAAAAATGTGACGAGCATATACAGTAACTTTCCTATCTCCGTGATTTCCACCAGTTGCAATTATTTCCTTGGAAATATATAACGAAGATAAAGTGAAATTACTAAAAACACAGGGAAAAATTGTATTTTATGGTTCATATTTTCCGTTTCGTCAGATTATTGCTGAAGATTCTCCTGAAGTGTTACGATTTGCAAATTGGGTTGAACGCTCAACCGCACCAACTACGCAAAATAATAATTTTCCGCAAATCTGTAAGCGTACTCGTGTAGATATTGCGCTTGATTTTGACGAAAATATTTCCATTAGTTGGTTGAAGCGGTATATAGTCCCACA
The DNA here is from genome assembly GCA_013332525.2 of Candidatus Altimarinota bacterium. Classification (GTDB taxonomy): domain Bacteria; phylum Patescibacteriota; class Gracilibacteria; order BD1-5; family UBA2023; genus GN02-873. Next base: position 4,186 of record JABCOP020000023.1, on the reverse strand, counting down.
TAAAAATAGTAAACATGCTATTCGTCACTATAACTGGCTTCCTGAAAAAAATTCGTTTCAGTCTTTCGCGTATATTCCAAGTCTGTCACGAGGTATCGGTATTCGTATTTATAATAAAATTTTAGACTTGAAAAATAAAAAGAAAACTTTTTTATATCCTGATTATTTCGAAAAATACAAAAAAGTTATGCGCGTCGAAATGGTGTATTCAGGCGATTTTGCACAAAATGATTTAGATTGTTTGCTTGGTTATACAAAACATCGAATAATTTGAGATTCGCAAATTGTTATCCAAAAAAGATCACAACCAAAATCAGAATATTCACCACTCTCCGCATATCAGTATTTTCAGAAATACGCAAAAAATCACGGAAAAACTTTGAAACAAGTTTTAGATGATGTAACTCTTATTGCTATTGCAGAAGAGCAGAAATTCATGTAACCTACATGAAAAAGAAAAATAACAAAAACTTTACACAATAAGCCGAAAGGCTTTATATGGGAGAAAGTCCCACCATCATTTATTTTTTAACTATATAGTTATGAATCCTATTGACGGTTCAGTGATTTCAGGTGCAGTTACTGCACTGGGGACAACTGGTACGTTCATTATTGGTTCCATTACAGCCTGTGCGGCATTGCTTCTCGGCGGTGCTGGTCTACGCTGGGTAATGGGTACAGTAACGCGTGCATTGCGTCTCCGCTAATTTAAGCACGGTTATAAGCCGTGTTTATTTTTTTATTTTTAGGTATGATTATCAATAATTTTACTATTTCAGAAGCAATTGTGAATGTTATCAATATTTTTGCTCAATTTTTTATGCAAAATTTGGGCTATTTGATAATTTTCTTTTTGTTGATGTATCTTGCCTGAATTATTTTCAGAGCTTTAAATCTTCGTTAATTTTTTATTATGATTTGGGAATGAACTTTTTTGTCAAATTCATTTAAATTTGTTTTGTTTTCAATAAAAGATTGAAACATATTTCTACATTTCGGCTGACTATTTACTTTGTTTTCTATTTTTGTTTTTGTTTATGTAATTTATTGATTGATGGATATTTTATTTAATAAATTAATTGAATATTTTGAAAAATAATATGTGTGATTATTTTAATTTCACTCCAGCTCTTTGTTTATTTTGAATGGGCTTTTAACTTATCTTGTTATCATTTGTTTTAATGTTTTATATGAAAAAACTAATCTTTCTCCTCCTCTCCCTCCTCTTCCCACTCTCTGCATTCGCTCAAGATTACCAAAGATATGAACTCAAGGTTGAGCCTGGCTTGATAAAATACAATAAAGATGTAAAAACTCTTGAAGTTCCATTTTACGCGGAAAATTCAGAAAGACGCCTAAATGCTAACGATTTTTCGAATAATGAAAATTGTTTTGAACGCTGGTATTGGACTGAACTGGAAAACGGATACCCAGAAGTGCCAATTAAGTATGTCGGCAAACAAGTCAAATATGGTTTTGTATTCGTTACTTTCGATTTATCAGAATGGATGGAAAGAATGTATTCAATGCCAGAAAGTGTAACACTCTTTCAATCATCAATTAATAATTGTGGAAACGATAATTATTGGGCAACACAACCAGAATCTTGAAAAGAATTTGAAAAAATTCTCACATACAAATTCCCAGCCCCAACTAACCAAATTTTTGGCTGTACCAACCCTTCAAGCCCCAATTATGATCCCCAAGCAACAGATGATGACGGTACTTGTCAAGATAGCCGACCAAGACCGCAGAATATTACAGGATTTTTTGAAACTTCTAAAGTAAATCATGGTGCAACCACTTGGACAATGACACTCAATACAAGTATAGAAAATGCTTTCCTCGATATTTCGAAAATACAAACTTGGAATAAGTTCACTCCTGTATCATTCTACAACCAAGACAAAAAAATTATCATAACGATAAAGCAATTTGACGATAAACGCCTTGATGTAGAATGTACAAATTACGAACTCACCATACCAAAAAACGCACTCACAACAGCCAACGGCGACAAAAACGATGAAGCAATAACAGGCAATTTCATTGTTGAGAATTGCCCACAAAATCCAAATCCTCAAAATCCAACTGACCCTGATGATTCAAATTCTCAAACTGGTGCAATTTCTACAATTAAAGATAATGGTTTTTATCTTTCAATTTTTGATACTGATGAGAATTGAAAAAGTTATTTTAATATTACGAATTTAGTATTTTTGCTTGGCTTTGTTTCTGTTACCATGATGATTTTTTATTGATTTTTTAACTCTATTAAAAAAATATTTTTATGAAAAAAGCGTTAGTATTTTTATTGATTATTTTTTCAATAATTTTTCCCTCAAAAACTTTTGCTGTTTCATTTTTCGGTACGAATACTTATAATCTTCCCTGAGTACAAGGAAAAGGGGAATTTTTAGGTAAAAATATTGATGGACTTTCTCTTTGGCGTATCACTGGTAACGATAGTTCACAAAATTTTTCAAATTCAGTTGGTAAAATTTGTACGGCTTATTTGGATATTTCCAAAGATGAATGTACTGTTATGATCGTTCAGATGGTACATTTTTTCCGTATTGATTTGAAATGAGATTATAAAAATTCAGCATATCTAAATATTACTCATGCTGGAAATCAAGAAGGATTGTGAAATTTTTCTGACAATATTCGTTTTTTTCTAACCGATAAAGTCGATGAGATAAACGGAGAACACACAAATTCAGTTTATCTAAATTATGAGCTTAAAAACTGACAAGTTTGAAATATTTTGGAAATTTCAAAAAATCAAAAATGTGGTACAGAAGATCCAACTATTTGTGTAGTTTCTTTGACGAATTATTTTACATATTCAGCAAGCTTTGCGACACGCGGAATTTATTGGACATATTCTGACATAGTTTTGTATAATGATGAAAACGATGTTGCTCAAATGTATCGCTATCGACTCGACAAGAGCCAGTGATTTGATGATTTTTGGTTTAAATCTTTACTTCAAAAGTTACCATGAAATTGAAATCCATTCAATAATGCTGGGTATGGTGCGAGAATATCAGACCTTAAAGAAAATCAATTAGTTTTCTCTTTTTATACGGAAGACCAAAAGCGACAAAAATGGAGTTTATATGCCCCATTAACTGGGCTTTCATATTTTAAAAATGAATTACTGGAAAAAGATATTGCAAGACGATTTTTGTCTTATCCGCTGGTTTCGTCTTGACCTGATAAAGTTGTAAAAACTTTGGCTTTGGCAAATGAAGACGCCTATAAAAATCTGCAAAATCAATTAGTGTTACTCAATGATTATTTATGGTGAGATGATAAAAAGAATATTTTTTATAATCTCAAAGATGTATTTAAATTTAAATCAGTAGAAGCAAAAGAACGAAAAGGTACTACAACTGATCCTGATAATTTCCCTAAAGTTTCAGATTGTAAGGAGTGAGATTGGGTGTGTACAATTAGAGAAGGTATCAGCGGTGGTTTTGGCTTAATTTTTAAGCCAATTACAAGTCTTTTTGATTGGATGAAAGGATGATTAACCGATTTTTCTAATTGGATGAAATGATTATTTGAGTCAGGAAAAAATATTTTTGATGCCGTGAAAGAAGTTTTTTCAAGGCTATGGGATTTGATGATGTGAATTTTAACAATTGATGATCAAAAATTATTTTGAGCCACAAACAGAGTTATTTGTAATCCTGATTGAACTTTTTCTTTTAGAGATAAAGTTTGATTACAAGAATATGAGATGGAAAATTTACGAAAAGAAAAAATATTTTTGGATGCTATTATTTCTTTTTTCTCATTATTAAATCCATTTCCACCTTCAGAAAATTCTAAAATTTGTACGTATTCAGGACTTAAAGAAATTCATTATGCTAAAAATGGAGCAGTAGACTATTTAATTACTTTTGTTTTTTCGGTTGCAACTTTTTATTTTTTACTTCGTAAAAGAAATTAAATATGATATTAACTATTTTAAATGCCATTAGGCTTCTGCTTAAATATATTTTTATTTTAATAATTCTTTCAGTTGTTTGTGAATATGTATTTTTGCCAATTTTTGTAATGCGCAATACAGTGATTTATTTGATTACTAATTCAGGTATTGTTGGTTACATGTGAATACAGTCATTTTATATTTTCTTTTTCTGTTTTGTTGGGTTATTTCTAATGCAATTTATTT
>JABCOP020000022.1 GCA_013332525.2 Candidatus Altimarinota bacterium | reverse complement strand
TTTATCTTATAAATAATTCCTTGCTATGGTAAAAATGTCTTCTCGAGTTCTTGCACTCGGAACAGTTGCTACTGTTGCAGCACTTGCTACTGCTTCTGCTGTATTTAGTGCATGGTCTCCAAATCCTATCTCAGGTCAGAAATGTGCACCACTTAATTCTGATGCATATGGTTATGGCTACGGCTACAATGGTGCTGTAGGTTATGGTTATGAGTGTGTTTCTAATGGCCCAGGTAGCAGATCTTCATCATCTAATGGTAATTCAGGTCCAGGTGGTGTAGGCGGCGGTGGTTACACAATAACAAATCAAACAAATCAGAATGTTGTATTGAAACCAACAGTTACAGAAACTGTTTTCAAAAATTTTACAAAAAAGTGTGATACAGTTATAAAGGACCTTATGGATCCACGTCTTGCACTGTATTATAATGATCTCAAGGTAATCGATCGCTCAAACATCAACCGCCCATTGACTCGTGCTGAATTTTTGAAGCTCGTGATTAATTCTGCGAATATTGATGTTTCTAATGAGGCGAATGCGCCATTTGCTGATGTTCCTGCATCTCATTCTTTGAACAAATATATTGCATACGCAGCTCGTATTGGACAGATTTCCGCAACACAGGGAAATAATTTTTATCCAGATGCACCAATTTCTCGTGCAGAAGCTGCGAAAATTTTTGTAAATGCGGCAGGTCTTGGAGAATCAACAATGGCAACAACATTTGCTGATGTGTCATTTGATAAAACTCAGCTTGCTGGATACATCCAGTCTGCATACGATAATTGCCTTCTTCATGGACAAATGGAAAATGGTACACGCGTGTACAACCCATTCCGAAATATTTCACTTGGAGAAGCGGTGAAAGTAATCTTCAATGTGAACTATCAACGATAAAATCTTCCTCTTGGAGGATTTTATTTTTACTGATTTCTTAATGAGAACTTGTCTCATTTTTATTTGATTTTTTGTGATAAAAAAATATAATACTTTGGCTTTTTAAACAAAAATTATGTCAGATATTTATCAAAAATCTCTTGAACTTCACAAAAAATTCCAAGGAAAACTGCGTGTAGAATCAAATGCTAAAATCGAATCTCGCGAAGATTTGTCTTGGGCATATTCTCCTGGTGTGGCTGAACCTTGTCGCGAAATCGCAGCTGATGAATCCAAAATGTATGATTATACGCTCAAATCTCGTACGGTGGCAGTGATTTCTGATGGATCAGCGATTCTCGGGCTGGGGAACCTTGGTCACAAGGCATCTCTTCCTGTGATGGAAGGGAAGTGCGTGCTTTTTAAAGAATTTGCTGGTGTGGATGCGTTTCCTGTCATTGTCAAGACGCAGGATGTGGAAGAATTTATCCAAACTGTGAAAAATATTGCTGATACTTTTGGGGGAATTAATCTTGAAGATATTTCTTCGCCTCGATGTTTTGAAATTGAAGAACGCCTCAAAGCGGAACTTGATATCCCTGTGATGCACGATGACCAGCATGGGACGGCCATTGTGACGCTTGCGGGAATTATCAATGCTTGCAAAGTAACGAATCGTCAGATTTCTAGTCTAAAAGTTGTTATCAACGGAGTTGGTGCGGCTGGAACAGCGATTGCAAAATTACTTTTGAATTATGGTGTGAAAGATATTGTAATGGTGGATTCTAAGGGTGCGATTTATGAGGGGCGTGAAGGCCTTAATTCTGAAAAAGAAATGGTGGCAAAAATTACAAATTCTGCCAAAATTTCTGGAAAATTGGAAGATGTCATCGTTGGTCGTGATGTATTTATTGGGGTTTCTGTGGCTGGTGCATTGACCGCTGAAATGGTGAAAAAAATGGCGCCGAATCCAATTATTTTTGCAATGGCGAACCCAATTCCCGAGATTATGCCAGAAGTTGCCAAGGAGGCCGGTGCGCAAATTATTGGAACAGGGCGCTCAGATTACCCAAATCAGGTGAATAATGTGCTCGCATTTCCTGGGATTTTCAAGGGTGTTTTGAAATATGGAAAAAAACAAATCACAGAAGAGATGAAAATCAAAGCCGCTGAGGCGATTGCTGGATATATCAAAAATCCAAGTGTGGACGAAATTTTACCAAATCCGCTCGACAAAGGGGTTGCTGATGTTGTGGCTGAAGCGATGAAATAAAAATTTTTTCTTGATTTTTTTGAAATTTCTTGTATCATATGTCTCGTGATGGAGCGAAAGCTTTCGTTACAAAATAACAACTACCAAAGGAACAAAACCATGAAACAATTTTTTTATTTTTTCATTGTGGGAACGCCAATTATAGGGATTTTCCTGGGATTGACTATCTCTATCTTTCAACAAGTGAAGGAGAAAAAAATTACCCTTGAGTAGTACCTGAGTCGCCCGAAGTTTGGGCGACTTTTTATATGAAATTACAAAAAATTCCAAAAATTTGCAAAATATAAAAAAATCTGCTACAATTTTTTCAGATTTATTTTTTATATCAAAATTATGTGATTCGAAAATTTTGAACGCCGCCTTGCGAATGAGCTTGAAGAGCAGGGAACGGAGCGTTATAATCTCAATATGGAGGAGGCGGAGCGCGAAACGAATCCAACTGATCTGCCAAAGGAAAAATTGGAAGCGCAGGAAAAACAGCGCGAAAAACAAGAAAAACAACAAGAAAAACGCGCGGAAACAAAAGAATTTTTAAAAAATACGGAACATCCAGAGCGTCAGGCGGAAGTTCAGCGTGCCGAGCAACAATTGGATAGTGATATGTGGCCGCCGATTTCTTTTGATGATACGGATTCCTATGCACAAGCGCAAATTGGAAATACAGAGGGCGGAAAATCGCTCGGACAAACAGACAAATAAAAAATCCCTTCGGGGATTTTATTTTTCGTTCAAAAGATGAACGGTATCAAGAATTTTTTGAGTAATGTGATTGATGGTGATGCCTTCACCAAGTGCATGATACGAAAGTCCAATGCGATGATTGACAATATTTGGAACAAGTGCCTTGATATCCTCAGGAAGGACAAAATCGCGTCACTGCATCACTGCGCGAATTTTGGCACCACGAATGAGTGCAAGCCCAGCGCGTGTAGACGGTCCATAAGCCAAAATCGGCTCATGCGTTTCAAAAATGGTATCAGATTTCGTGAGCTCACGATAAGTATTCAAAATTCGCAAAACATATTGAAAAATTTTCTCATCAACACGAATACTTTTTTGCAAAAAATCCTGAATTTCGAGAACTTCCTCGCCAGAAAAAATATTTGCTACCAAAATTTGATCCTGAAAATTATTTTCCAGGATTTTTTTCTCGCTTTCAAAATCAGGAAAATCCAAAACAATTTTCATAAAAAATCGATCCAGTTGTGCTTCAGGAAGTGGATATGTGCCTTCGTTTTCTAGAGAATTTTGCGTCGCAAATACAAAAAATGGTCGCGGCAAAGTAATAGTTTCGTTTCCAATCGTTACCTGGCGTTCTTCCATAGCTTCCAGAAGGGCAGATTGAACTTTTGGTGGTGTTCGGTTGATTTCATCAGCGAGCAAAATGTTTGTAAAAATTGGTCCTTTTCGAATCTCAAATCCGCCATTATTGGGTCGAAAAATCTCGGCACCAATCAGATCTGACGGCAAAAGATCGCTTGTAAAAGAGATTCGCTTGCTTTCGAGCGAAAAAGATTTTGCCAATGCACGAATCGTGCGCGTTTTTCCAAGACCAGGCGTTCCTTCCAGAAGTGCGTGCCCACCAGCAAATACCGTGATAATCAACTTTTCGAGCAAATCATCTTGCCCAAGAATCGCGTTTTGGAGATTTTTTTTGAGGGAATTCATCGCCTCCGAGATGTGAGTGAGTGCTTCGTTCATTTTTTTAAAAAATTATACAGAAAAAAAATTTTTTGCAACCAAAATTGTCAAGTCTTTTTTTGTAGAGTTTTTTGACAAAAATTTGCAAAATGTGATAGAGTAAGAATATGCAAAAATTCTCAAATGCTACATTCTCGGTACAAAAATTTTTTCAAGCCCCTGGGAGCCGTCCTAAAGGGGATATTGATGCGAGTAATGAGTCGAATAAAAGAACGATTGAAAATGCTAAAAATTTGGAAGCAGAAAAAAATAGGTTAGCAAAAGAAATCCAAGAGAAAAATCAAAAAAATAAAATTACTGAAAAGAAAATTTTTGATTTTGATAAAGATTTGCAAGCAAAAAATTTTGATATTAGTGATAAAGAGGAGGAACTGCCGAGTATGCGACAACAGGAGGAGCGATTGAGTCAGGAGGTGAATGCAACCACTCAGAGCCTTTCTCAGAAAGTCTCGATTGTTCGAAGCGAAACAAAAGTAGTACGACAACTCAAAGAACAGTATCTTGCGGTCAAAAAAAATAATCCAGATGATGCAGTGGCAGCGCATGCAAAGTGGAAAAAAGCGAGCCAACTTTTGATGTCAAAAGTGGCTGATATGAATAGAGAAAGTACTCTGTTGGAGACAAAAAAGCGCGCATTGGCAGACGCGTCTAATGTGCGCCAAAAAACAGAACGAGAACTCGAGGAAGACTATCAAAAAAAGGAACATTTTGAAGAAATGCTTCGAACTTTGTGAATGCAATATGCGATGACAAAGCGCTCCATTATGGACTTGGAAGATCAGAAATGAAAAATTGTTATAGAAAAAGATACGACTCTTTCGAAACAAGAATCTGTTAATATTCAAAAAATTCAACAAAATCAGCAAGAGACAAAACAAAAAGTTGAAGCTCTACAATGAAAAAAAACAGAACAACAAAACGAAGACACACAACATGAGACTGAGGTTCAGGCTGCTCGTCTTTTGCAAGATGCATATAATAAAGATAGGAATGCAGAGGAAAAAATTGCGTCTCAACTTACTCCAGATGAACGAAAGGAATTGTACGATAAAAATACACCAACCGAACGACTAGAGGAGCTAGCAAAAATCGGTGCAATGAGAGCTGTAAAAAGAGAACAGGCACGAAATAAGGCACAAGAAACAAAAGTAGAGGTTGAAAATAAAGCTGCTGAAAATAAAGAATTGCGTGAGGCAAATGCTGCATTGAATGCTCGGAAGGCACCAGTATCTGAAGCAGAAACTCCAGATAATGATTCTATTGGGAATAAAACTCAAGACAGAGAAACCGCTAAAAATGAACCAGTATGGGCGAGGGCAGCAAATTTAGTAAAACCAAAAATCAGACCCATTACTGAAATGAAAAAGCCGGCTGAAACGATGGTATCTGAGAAATGAGAGAATACTTGAGAAGTGCATAAATCTGTATGAACTGAAAGAACTGAGCAAGAAAGACTAAAAGATGATTCTACTACAGAACAGGCTACAGAACCTCAGGAATACTCTCAGCAAAAAACTCAAAATAAGCCATCAGAGGCAAAAGTGAATTGAGGCTCAAAGACTTCTCAGACCGAAAATGTTTCGTGAAATTTAGAAACCGATATTCCTGTGAGTTCTGTAGAGCAAAATGGCGAGGATGAGGCAATGATTTGAGAAGTTCAAAAAATAACGCCATCAGGCAATAGTGCACAATCCTCAGTAGATTCTGAGAGTGTAAGAAAAATTTGGGACAATGTTCAGAAAAATAGAGAAAATAAAAATCCATCACCACGCAGTAATCCTAAAGAATCAACTCGATCAACTACTAAGAGGTCAGCATCATCAGTTACAGCAGCGAAGATTGAGAGTACTAAGGTAGTGACAGAACATACGAAAGCAACCATGGAGGATTTGTTTGATACCATGAAAAAAACGGGATTTTTCACCAAAGAGCGACTTGCATTACTTAATTCTCGAGATGCGAAAATTATTTCTGAACTAATGACTTTTGAAGATAAATTAAAAGAAGATAAAACTCAAAAACCTCATAATGCAGAACAAACTCAGCCAAATAAGGAGCAAGTTGAAAAAACTAATGAATCAACAGACGAACAAAATCCTGAACAGAATGGAAAAACTGACAAGGAACAAGCTGAGAATGAAACACAACAAGCTGACAAAAATTTCAGAGATGCAATGAATGAAGGCCGTAAAACTGCCGATATAATTGCCAAGGCACAAGATGCGATTTTCCGAACATATATTCGTGATTTGTATGAAGGCTCCATTGGCACTCGTGCGGGCAATGAAGTTCTCAAAAAGCTTATTCAGCAAAGTGATCCAAATCTTCCAGTTCCAAGCGAAGAATTTTACGCTGCGAAAAATTCTCATCAGGTCCTTGCTGCGATTGAAAAAATGAATAATATTGATCAGTGATCAATGCAGGAATTATTCATGCAGAATCTTCCTCCAAAATCTGGCTCATTTTCGGATCAGGCCCTCAGAAATAAAGCTTTTGCCCCAATCATTGTAGCACTCGGAAGTGCACAAGACAATATGAATGAAGTCACTTCTTCTACCGGAAGTGTAGCGCAATCTATCAGACAAGCGATGGATACAGCTCGTGATTGGGATCGAAAAAATAACTCTTTTGAAGAAGAAAAACAGAATAAGAATAATTCCGAAAAAGCTTTGAGTGGATTTGACCGCCTTCGTGAAGAGAACGGAAATAAAAGCTTTCAAGAAGTTTTTGGAATCCGGGCGTATCGTTTGGCGAATGGTGAAAAAGTCAATGTGGCTACTGTGCCGATTACTTCTGTGAAAGATGCATTCGAAGTATTGGAAAATGGTGGTGCGCTTACGATGGATAAAATCCGTCCGGATCAGCAGAACCAAGTAATTGTACAAAAAGATTTTAAATCATGATTTTTGATATTTAATATTTTTGGACAAAAATTTACGCAACGACTTGATGGCCGTCATGGTCCAGAATATTGGAAAGTGTTCAACAATATGGCAGCAAATCCTTTGTTTGCGCATATTCTGCGAGGTGGTCAGGAACAGTCTCTGAATTATTTTGAGAAAAAATTTTCTGACAAATATCCGACCGAAAAAATCGGAACGAAACCAGAAAAATTTTATCAAGTACTTTTGGAAGAATTGGCGAATGTGACCGGCAATGAAGATTTGCGTCCGCGCGATGAAAGTGATGTTCGTCGCATTATGACACGCATGGCGAACCCACTTTTTTACCGTCCAGTGGAAACAGCAATGCGTCAAAAAGGTATTCTTGATAATGCGGGGAAAATTACCGAATCTTCCATATTACGCACTCTTGGGCGTCAAGTATGAGAAAAAAATCAAAATCAAACTGAAAATACCAATCCAAAATCTCAAAATTCAGAAAATCCTGAAAAATCTCAAACGCAAAAAATGGAATAATTGGGAAAAATTTTTTTGAAAAATTCGCTTTTTCCGAAAAAATTCATATAATCCGTGAAATTTCACGGATTATATGAATTTTTTCGGAAAAAGCGAATTTTTCAAAAAAATTTTTCCCAATTATTCCATTTTTTGCGTTTGAGATTTTTCAGGATTTTCTGAATTTTGAGATTTTGGATTGGTATTTTCAGTTTGATTTTGATTTTTTTCTCATACTTGACGCCCAAGAGTGCGTAATATGGAAGATTCGGTAATTTTCCCCGCATTATCAAGAATACCTTTTTGACGCATTGCTGTTTCCACTGGACGGTAAAAAAGTGGGTTCGCCATGCGTGTCATAATGCGACGAACATCACTTTCATCGCGCGGACGCAAATCTTCATTGCCGGTCACATTCGCCAATTCTTCCAAAAGTACTTGATAAAATTTTTCTGGTTTCGTTCCGATTTTTTCGGTCGGATATTTGTCAGAAAATTTTTTCTCAAAATAATTCAGAGACTGTTCCTGACCACCTCGCAGAATATGCGCAAACAAAGGATTTGCTGCCATATTGTTGAACACTTTCCAATATTCTGGACCATGACGGCCATCAAGTCGTTGCGTAAATTTTTGTCCAAAAATATTAAATATCAAAAATCATGATTTAAAATCTTTTTGTACAATTACTTGGTTCTGCTGATCCGGACGGATTTTATCCATCGTAAGCGCACCACCATTTTCCAATACTTCGAATGCATCTTTCACAGAAGTAATCGGCACAGTAGCCACATTGACTTTTTCACCATTCGCCAAACGATACGCCCGGATTCCAAAAACTTCTTGAAAGCTTTTATTTCCGTTCTCTTCACGAAGGCGGTCAAATCCACTCAAAGCTTTTTCGGAATTATTCTTATTCTGTTTTTCTTCTTCAAAAGAGTTATTTTTTCGATCCCAATCACGAGCTGTATCCATCGCTTGTCTGATAGATTGCGCTACACTTCCGGTAGAAGAAGTGACTTCATTCATATTGTCTTGTGCACTTCCGAGTGCTACAATGATTGGGGCAAAAGCTTTATTTCTGAGGGCCTGATCCGAAAATGAGCCAGATTTTGGAGGAAGATTCTGCATGAATAATTCCTGCATTGATCACTGATCAATATTATTCATTTTTTCAATCGCAGCAAGGACCTGATGAGAATTTTTCGCAGCGTAAAATTCTTCGCTTGGAACTGGAAGATTTGGATCACTTTGCTGAATAAGCTTTTTGAGAACTTCATTGCCCGCACGAGTGCCAATGGAGCCTTCATACAAATCACGAATATATGTTCGGAAAATCGCATCTTGTGCCTTGGCAATTATATCGGCAGTTTTACGGCCTTCATTCATTGCATCTCTGAAATTTTTGTCAGCTTGTTGTGTTTCATTCTCAGCTTGTTCCTTGTCAGTTTTTCCATTCTGTTCAGGATTTTGTTCGTCTGTTGATTCATTAGTTTTTTCAACTTGCTCCTTATTTGGCTGAGTTTGTTCTGCATTATGAGGTTTTTGAGTTTTATCTTCTTTTAATTTATCTTCAAAAGTCATTAGTTCAGAAATAATTTTCGCATCTCGAGAATTAAGTAATGCAAGTCGCTCTTTGGTGAAAAATCCCGTTTTTTTCATGGTATCAAACAAATCCTCCATGGTTGCTTTCGTATGTTCTGTCACTACCTTAGTACTCTCAATCTTCGCTGCTGTAACTGATGATGCTGACCTCTTAGTAGTTGATCGAGTTGATTCTTTAGGATTACTGCGTGGTGATGGATTTTTATTTTCTCTATTTTTCTGAACATTGTCCCAAATTTTTCTTACACTCTCAGAATCTACTGAGGATTGTGCACTATTGCCTGATGGCGTTATTTTTTGAACTTCTCAAATCATTGCCTCATCCTCGCCATTTTGCTCTACAGAACTCACAGGAATATCGGTTTCTAAATTTCACGAAACATTTTCGGTCTGAGAAGTCTTTGAGCCTCAATTCACTTTTGCCTCTGATGGCTTATTTTGAGTTTTTTGCTGAGAGTATTCCTGAGGTTCTGTAGCCTGTTCTGTAGTAGAATCATCTTTTAGTCTTTCTTGCTCAGTTCTTTCAGTTCATACAGATTTATGCACTTCTCAAGTATTCTCTCATTTCTCAGATACCATCGTTTCAGCCGGCTTTTTCATTTCAGTAATGGGTCTGATTTTTGGTTTTACTAAATTTGCTGCCCTCGCCCATACTGGTTCATTTTTAGCGGTTTCTCTGTCTTGAGTTTTATTCCCAATAGAATCATTATCTGGAGTTTCTGCTTCAGATACTGGTGCCTTCCGAGCATTCAATGCAGCATTTGCCTCACGCAATTCTTTATTTTCAGCAGCTTTATTTTCAACCTCTACTTTTGTTTCTTGTGCCTTATTTCGTGCCTGTTCTCTTTTTACAGCTCTCATTGCACCGATTTTTGCTAGCTCCTCTAGTCGTTCGGTTGGTGTATTTTTATCGTACAATTCCTTTCGTTCATCTGGAGTAAGTTGAGACGCAATTTTTTCCTCTGCATTCCTATCTTTATTATATGCATCTTGCAAAAGACGAGCAGCCTGAACCTCAGTCTCATGTTGTGTGTCTTCGTTTTGTTGTTCTGTTTTTTTTCATTGTAGAGCTTCAACTTTTTGTTTTGTCTCTTGCTGATTTTGTTGAATTTTTTGAATATTAACAGATTCTTGTTTCGAAAGAGTCGTATCTTTTTCTATAACAATTTTTCATTTCTGATCTTCCAAGTCCATAATGGAGCGCTTTGTCATCGCATATTGCATTCACAAAGTTCGAAGCATTTCTTCAAAATGTTCCTTTTTTTGATAGTCTTCCTCGAGTTCTCGTTCTGTTTTTTGGCGCACATTAGACGCGTCTGCCAATGCGCGCTTTTTTGTCTCCAACAGAGTACTTTCTCTATTCATATCAGCCACTTTTGACATCAAAAGTTGGCTCGCTTTTTTCCACTTTGCATGCGCTGCCACTGCATCATCTGGATTATTTTTTTTGACCGCAAGATACTGTTCTTTGAGTTGTCGTACTACTTTTGTTTCGCTTCGAACAATCGAGACTTTCTGAGAAAGGCTCTGAGTGGTTGCATTCACCTCCTGACTCAATCGCTCCTCCTGTTGTCGCATACTCGGCAGTTCCTCCTCTTTATCACTAATATCAAAATTTTTTGCTTGCAAATCTTTATCAAAATCAAAAATTTTCTTTTCAGTAATTTTATTTTTTTGATTTTTCTCTTGGATTTCTTTTGCTAACCTATTTTTTTCTGCTTCCAAATTTTTAGCATTTTCAATCGTTCTTTTATTCGACTCATTACTCGCATCAATATCCCCTTTAGGACGGCTCCCAGGGGCTTGAAAAAATTTTTGTACCGAGAATGTAGCATTTGAGAATTTTTGCATATTCTTACTCTATCACATTTTGCAAATTTTTGTCAAAAAACTCTACAAAAAAAGACTTGACAATTTTGGTTGCAAAAAATTTTTTTTCTGTATAATTTTTTAAAAAAATGAACGAAGCACTCACTCACATCTCGGAGGCGATGAATTCCCTCAAAAAAAATCTCCAAAACGCGATTCTTGGGCAAGATGATTTGCTCGAAAAGTTGATTATCACGGTATTTGCTGGTGGGCACGCACTTCTGGAAGGAACGCCTGGTCTTGGAAAAACGCGCACGATTCGTGCATTGGCAAAATCTTTTTCGCTCGAAAGCAAGCGAATCTCTTTTACAAGCGATCTTTTGCCGTCAGATCTGATTGGTGCCGAGATTTTTCGACCCAATAATGGCGGATTTGAGATTCGAAAAGGACCAATTTTTACAAACATTTTGCTCGCTGATGAAATCAACCGAACACCACCAAAAGTTCAATCTGCCCTTCTGGAAGCTATGGAAGAACGCCAGGTAACGATTGGAAACGAAACTATTACTTTGCCGCGACCATTTTTTGTATTTGCGACGCAAAATTCTCTAGAAAACGAAGGCACATATCCACTTCCTGAAGCACAACTGGATCGATTTTTTATGAAAATTGTTTTGGATTTTCCTGATTTTGAAAGCGAGAAAAAAATCCTGGAAAATAATTTTCAGGATCAAATTTTGGTAGCAAATATTTTTTCTGGCGAGGAAGTTCTCGAAATTCAGGATTTTTTGCAAAAAAGTATTCGTGTTGATGAGAAAATTTTTCAATATGTTTTGCGAATTTTGAATACTTATCGTGAGCTCACGAAATCTGATACCATTTTTGAAACGCATGAGCCGATTTTGGCTTATGGACCGTCTACACGCGCTGGGCTTGCACTCATTCGTGGTGCCAAAATTCGCGCAGTGATGCAGTGACGCGATTTTGTCCTTCCTGAGGATATCAAGGCACTTGTTCCAAATATTGTCAATCATCGCATTGGACTTTCGTATCATGCACTTGGTGAAGGCATCACCATCAATCACATTACTCAAAAAATTCTTGATACCGTTCATCTTTTGAACGAAAAATAAAATCCCCGAAGGGATTTTTTATTTGTCTGTTTGTCCGAGCGATTTTCCGCCCTCTGTATTTCCAATTTGCGCTTGTGCATAGGAATCCGTATCATCAAAAGAAATCGGCGGCCACATATCACTATCCAATTGTTGCTCGGCACGCTGAACTTCCGCCTGACGCTCTGGATGTTCCGTATTTTTTAAAAATTCTTTTGTTTCCGCGCGTTTTTCTTGTTGTTTTTCTTGTTTTTCGCGCTGTTTTTCCTGCGCTTCCAATTTTTCCTTTGGCAGATCAGTTGGATTCGTTTCGCGCTCCGCCTCCTCCATATTGAGATTATAACGCTCCGTTCCCTGCTCTTCAAGCTCATTCGCAAGGCGGCGTTCAAAATTTTCGAATCACATAATTTTGATATAAAAAATAAATCTGAAAAAATTGTAGCAGATTTTTTTATATTTTGCAAATTTTTGGAATTTTTTGTAATTTCATATAAAAAGTCGCCCAAACTTCGGGCGACTCAGGTACTACTCAAGGGTAATTTTTTTCTCCTTCACTTGTTGAAAGATAGAGATAGTCAATCCCAGGAAAATCCCTATAATTGGCGTTCCCACAATGAAAAAATAAAAAAATTGTTTCATGGTTTTGTTCCTTTGGTAGTTGTTATTTTGTAACGAAAGCTTTCGCTCCATCACGAGACATATGATACAAGAAATTTCAAAAAAATCAAGAAAAAATTTTTATTTCATCGCTTCAGCCACAACATCAGCAACCCCTTTGTCGAGCGGATTTGGTAAAATTTCGTCCACACTTGGATTTTTGATATATCCAGCAATCGCCTCAGCGGCTTTGATTTTCATCTCTTCTGTGATTTGTTTTTTTCCATATTTCAAAACACCCTTGAAAATCCCAGGAAATGCGAGCACATTATTCACCTGATTTGGGTAATCTGAGCGCCCTGTTCCAATAATTTGCGCACCGGCCTCCTTGGCAACTTCTGGCATAATCTCGGGAATTGGGTTCGCCATTGCAAAAATAATTGGATTCGGCGCCATTTTTTTCACCATTTCAGCGGTCAATGCACCAGCCACAGAAACCCCAATAAATACATCACGACCAACGATGACATCTTCCAATTTTCCAGAAATTTTGGCAGAATTTGTAATTTTTGCCACCATTTCTTTTTCAGAATTAAGGCCTTCACGCCCCTCATAAATCGCACCCTTAGAATCCACCATTACAATATCTTTCACACCATAATTCAAAAGTAATTTTGCAATCGCTGTTCCAGCCGCACCAACTCCGTTGATAACAACTTTTAGACTAGAAATCTGACGATTCGTTACTTTGCAAGCATTGATAATTCCCGCAAGCGTCACAATGGCCGTCCCATGCTGGTCATCGTGCATCACAGGGATATCAAGTTCCGCTTTGAGGCGTTCTTCAATTTCAAAACATCGAGGCGAAGAAATATCTTCAAGATTAATTCCCCCAAAAGTATCAGCAATATTTTTCACAGTTTGGATAAATTCTTCCACATCCTGCGTCTTGACAATGACAGGAAACGCATCCACACCAGCAAATTCTTTAAAAAGCACGCACTTCCCTTCCATCACAGGAAGAGATGCCTTGTGACCAAGGTTCCCCAGCCCGAGAATCGCTGATCCATCAGAAATCACTGCCACCGTACGAGATTTGAGCGTATAATCATACATTTTGGATTCATCAGCTGCGATTTCGCGACAAGGTTCAGCCACACCAGGAGAATATGCCCAAGACAAATCTTCGCGAGATTCGATTTTAGCATTTGATTCTACACGCAGTTTTCCTTGGAATTTTTTGTGAAGTTCAAGAGATTTTTGATAAATATCTGACATAATTTTTGTTTAAAAAGCCAAAGTATTATATTTTTTTATCACAAAAAATCAAATAAAAATGAGACAAGTTCTCATTAAGAAATCAGTAAAAATAAAATCCTCCAAGAGGAAGATTTTATCGTTGATAGTTCACATTGAAGATTACTTTCACCGCTTCTCCAAGTGAAATATTTCGGAATGGGTTGTACACGCGTGTACCATTTTCCATTTGTCCATGAAGAAGGCAATTATCGTATGCAGACTGGATGTATCCAGCAAGCTGAGTTTTATCAAATGACACATCAGCAAATGTTGTTGCCATTGTTGATTCTCCAAGACCTGCCGCATTTACAAAAATTTTCGCAGCTTCTGCACGAGAAATTGGTGCATCTGGATAAAAATTATTTCCCTGTGTTGCGGAAATCTGTCCAATACGAGCTGCGTATGCAATATATTTGTTCAAAGAATGAGATGCAGGAACATCAGCAAATGGCGCATTCGCCTCATTAGAAACATCAATATTCGCAGAATTAATCACGAGCTTCAAAAATTCAGCACGAGTCAATGGGCGGTTGATGTTTGAGCGATCGATTACCTTGAGATCATTATAATACAGTGCAAGACGTGGATCCATAAGGTCCTTTATAACTGTATCACACTTTTTTGTAAAATTTTTGAAAACAGTTTCTGTAACTGTTGGTTTCAATACAACATTCTGATTTGTTTGATTTGTTATTGTGTAACCACCGCCGCCTACACCACCTGGACCTGAATTACCATTAGATGATGAAGATCTGCTACCTGGGCCATTAGAAACACACTCATAACCATAACCTACAGCACCATTGTAGCCGTAGCCATAACCATATGCATCAGAATTAAGTGGTGCACATTTCTGACCTGAGATAGGATTTGGAGACCATGCACTAAATACAGCAGAAGCAGTAGCAAGTGCTGCAACAGTAGCAACTGTTCCGAGTGCAAGAACTCGAGAAGACATTTTTACCATAGCAAGGAATTATTTATAAGATAAA
>JABCOP020000021.1 GCA_013332525.2 Candidatus Altimarinota bacterium | reverse complement strand
TTTTCAGTTTTTTGGGATTTTTCTTGTCTGAAAATTTTTTCAAAAATTCCTATAATAAGTAGAATCACTCGGTTTGCCCTATTAGACGCGGGGGCAGTGCCCGCCATCTCCACCAGACGAAAACAATTCTCACGAAAGTGAGATTTTTTTGTGCAAAAAATATTGATTTTAAGATAAAAATTATGTTTTCTAAAAATTAATTTTATTTTTTAAAGTAAAATGATATAATGCGTGATGATTTGAGTTTTGATAGAATTTTGCCACCAGTTTTTGATGTGATAATCCATTTAATTTCTAAAAAATAATTATGACTACAAAGACAATTATTCGCCATGAGCGACCACATGGCAATCACATGGTAGGTGACGGATTCAATGTAACACAGCTGTTGCCGGGCTATGGTCGTGAAATGACGGCCGAGACAAGCCCTTTTTTGATGATGGATTATAACGCACTTTGGGAAGTTCCTATTCAGAGTGAAGGTCATCGCCCAGGCGTTGGATATCATCCGCATCGAGGCTTTGAGACGGTAACTATTTCCTATGCGGGCGAGATTGAACACAACGATACTCGCGGTAATCATGGAATTATTTTTGCTGACGATGTACAATGGATGACCGCTGGATCAGGGCTTTTGCACAATGAATATATGAGTGAAAATTTCGCTAAAAAAGGCGGAATACAGCATATGGTTCAACTTTGGGTAGATTTGCCAGCCGCAAACAAAATGACTGAACCACGATATCAATCTATCACAAAAGAAAATATTCCGGAAGTGGCTTTTGAGAGCGGAAAAGTCTGAGTAATTGCTGGGGAATTCAGTGGCACAAAAGGTCCTGCAAAAACATTTTCTCCGATTGAACTCTATGATATTCGTTTTGAAAAAGCAGGAAAAATCAAGATTGACCTTCGTGATGGCGATAACACAATGATGTTGGTGCCTGCTGGTTCTGCGAAGGTAAATGACAAGAATATCACATACTCAGAGTTGGTGTATTTTTCTCAAAAAGGTTATTCTATTGAGATTTCTGCGACTGAAAATTCTAAAATTCTTGTGATGTCTGGGACGCTACTTGGGCAGGGAGTTTTCAATTATGGGCCATTTGTAATGGATAATCCAACTGATCTTATGCGGGCATTTCGTGATTATAATGCGGGGCTTCTCAATTAAGAATGCAAAATAAAAATCCTCGAAAAGAGGATTTTTTGTTACTAATGGCTGGGGTAGTAGGATTCGAACCTACGAATGACGGAGTCAAAGTCCGCTGCCTTACCGCTTGGCTATACCCCAAAATTTGAAAGCACCCGAATTGTATAGAAAATTTTTGAAAAAGCAAATTTTTTGTCAAAAAATGTTTCTGATTTCTCAAAAAATATTCACTTGAAAAATTTTTAGAAAAATCACAATAAAGAATAAAATTGTCAAGAGTAAAAATTTTTTAGATATCCAGATTTTTGCAAATTTAAAAAAAATATGATATCTTGCAGAGGTATTTTGTAACTTTTTATAAAATGTCTTCTTTTAAAACAAATATCTCTCCCGGAATGAAACGAATAGTGCAGATTTTGTCGGTACTTTTTGCGTGTTCTGCAATTTTTTTGTGGAACGCATTTGCAGATGAACCGGCAGAAAATCCAGCTGAGTCTGGATCTGACTCAACTGTTTCTAGCAGTGCTGTTTCAACTGGCCAAACCACATTAACAAAAGCAAAACCATGGACTGCATATTTAAATGATTATCGGATTAGTACAACACACACAGCTGGTCATGAGACACCAGAATACAAACAAAATATAATAAATTTTGCTAGCTTTGTGAATCCTGATGATCAGGATGATTATTTTGTTGTTACACCAGAAAACTCTACTTTTCAACTCAAGGTAGTACCAAATTCTGATCCAGCGCTTGAATACGATGTTGACACAACACCAAAATCCATTCAGGCTGAAGAAAAAGACAAAACAGTAACAAGAAATATTATTGGTACTATTACTGGAAATCATCCATTAAAAGGCTCATATTTGACTGATAGTGGAGATTTTATAATGATTGAGAATGCTGCGCCCGATGGAACGTATGAGTTTGCCTACACCCTTTGCGCCAAGGAGGTTCCTGGAAAAATCACATCTTCGTGTGCGGATGGGAAAATTATTGTAGAAATCGCAGAATATGTAGAACCTGATACATCATATTTGCGCGTTCATAATGACAAGATTTCTATTACTCGAGCGGATGGGTCTTCATTTGATGAAATGACTTTTGAAATTGCAAAGGGTGTATCATTTGTGAATCCGAATTATGGCGCACATGAAGATATTGGTATCGAAAATGTTTCAACTACTCTGGATGAATCGAGTATTCCATCAGAATTGAAAGGAAAAATTTCTCTTGATGGTAAAACTCTAAAACTTGCCGCATCGGCATATCCAGCTGGAGTATATCGTATTCCATATACGTTATGTGGTGATTCACCAAAGGGAAAGCATGCATGTGATTCAATGGTAATTACATTGCAAGTGAATATTCGAACGGGTGAAGCAAAATATCATGCAGAAGCTCAGGCTGATTATATTACTATTGAGCGAATGGACGATGAGGAAAATCCAGAAGTTGTTTATGATTTGATGGAAAATGATAGAATCGTAGATGAGTTTGATTCAGTACAACTAGGAGAAAATCGTCGCATTGTTATTAGTGAAATTCCAGATTATCTCAAGGGAAGAATTGCGGTTGAAGACAATAAATTAAAAATTTTTGGGGGTGGAAAAGATCTTATTACAGGTCAGGTGAACTATACATTTTGTGCAACGGTAAATGGAAAAGAGTATTGTGAAGATAGTTATCTAGCTATTTATACTGAGGTTTATAGGGTTTGGGAGGCTCAACCACAAAATGATCTTGGTAGCATTACTCGTGACGAAAATGTTGATTCTGATCGTACAGAAATTGACATTCTCGCAAACGATCAGGTTCGTCGATCTTCTGGTCAACTTATCAAGGCGACAATGAAAAATTCTATTCCAACTCTTAAAGTAATTCCCAATATTTTTCAAGGAAAGGCTTCATTGATGAATAATGGAAATCTTCAGATTGATCCAGGAAAATATCCGCAAGGAAGTTATCGGTTTAAATATGAGCTTTGCCCAAAGCACGCTACTGATTGTGAGATTGCAAATGTAAAAGTGGAAGTGACTGTCAATAGTGCACCAACAAATCCACCAACAAATCCACCAACAAATCCACCAACAAATCCACCAACAAATCCACCAACAAATCCACCAACAAA
>JABCOP020000020.1 GCA_013332525.2 Candidatus Altimarinota bacterium | reverse complement strand
CATCGGTACGAGTAAAGCTATAACGATCATCATTTGACTCAAAACATGGAATAATGCCATCAATATTCTTTGCGCTAATCCTAAAATCTTGAATATCATAAGTAGAATAAGTATCTGCATTATAGATGATCAGTTTATTATAGTTATCAATAAATTTTTTGGCTTTATAAACAGTCTCTGCTTGTCAACGAGTGATGGAGTCAAGCCCAATAACCTCACAATTTGGATATTTTTCTTTTAAAAATTGTTCTAAGTCATATTTTTCTAAATGTTCATTCAAGGCCACAAAAATATAGCGAATCTCAAATGATTCTTTGAGAAAATCAAATGATGACACTGCCCATTCTACCATTGTTTTTCCTTTTACATCAATCAATGGCTTGGGTAGTTCAAAGCCTGCTTTCACGAATCGGCTTCATGCTCAGGCCATTGGAATTACAATATTTATTTTTTTCTCATCATAATTTTCGATTTCGTGAATATCATTCCAGCCAACAAATTGCATAGCATTATCGTCCAAATATACATCACCATTTGGTTTTCCAAAAAAAATTTCATCATATGGGATATGATGCTTCTCAAGCCAGTCAAGTGTTTTTTTTGCAATTTTTGCATTTACTTTCCCAAGATTTCCAGCACATGTCTCCATGTGACGCGCTGTCTGAATAATAATATAATGCCCCTGTTCCTTCAGTTTTTGAATTTTTTCTACAGCCTGAAAATTTGGCACTACATCAGCATAATCCTGTCACTCTTTTCGCAAAGAACAAATTGTTCCATCAAGATCAAGTACTATTTTCATAACTCTATTGTTTCATTAAATAAAATTGTTGCAGTTAAATACATAACTATTTGTCTATTTAACGAATCTGAATGAAGAGGAATCATCGTTAAATAGAGCAAGGCTTCTATATATTTTATAGTATTGATATCATATCACAGTTTTTGTACTTCACCGTCAAAAAAATTGATAATATTTTTTGTTTCTCAATTAAAATATTCAAATTCAAATTTTTTTGTGTCTATAGAATAATTTAAATTAAACAAATCTGAAATAATATTTTCATATTTTCAATGAACACTGTGTCGCAATTTGGCAATATCATACTTTATATCTCACCAAATTCACAATTCTCAAAACTTACCTCTAGGGTCAATGAGTTTAAAAATACCATTATAAACATCAAATAATATATTTGAAAAACATAAATCTCCATGAATAATAGTACAGTCTTCTGTTTTATACAGCTTTTCATTTACAATTTTTTGTAGTCATTTTTCTGAAATTATATCTTTGATATTTTTGTATTTTTTCCCATTGATTTCCAAAAAATCCAAATCATAAATATTTTTCAAAATAGGATTTTTTAATAAATCAGAAATTCTTACAAAAGTTTTATCAAGATAAATATCATAAAAATTTTTTATTGAATAATTTTTATCATTATAATTTGATTTCAAATACGAAATATAATTTATAAGTTTTGATAAAATATTTTTCAAATAAGAATCTGAATATTTTGAATAAAGAAAAATATCAGCAAGTGAACTATATCAATAAAATTCCAAACTGTATGTTACATCTTCTCATTCATTATAATCAACCAGCCTTGGAGTAAAATTTTTCAAATCACTTGGCAAATTTTTAAACCAATTTATTTCCCATAAAAGTTTTTCTTTATTGGAGCTCTTTTTTGTTATGATTCATCTAAAATCATCATATTCTAGAGAATTAAAACTTCTTACTCTCAAAAAATCTATTTTTGATTTATAATATTCATCTAAATGCCCTAAATCATAGTATCAATCATTATGATTTAATAAAATTCAAGAATTATTTTTAAAATATTTTTCCAAAGCATTATAAAAATTTTTATTTCTTTCAAGTTCATCAAAAAAATTATCAGGATTTTTCAGAAAATAAATTCCATTGACCAAATAAAAATCTTTTTCATCAAAATTTTCTATTTTATCAAAAAATTCAAATTTTCCATTCACAAAAGTCCAATCTTCTGGATTTAATAATTTTTTATTTGAAACAGAAATAAAATCATGAGAAAAATCAAGTTGCGCATTGAGAATTGTGTCTCAGAGCTGAATAATCACATTTTCATTTTCTCAAATATATTTTTTCGCGCAAAAAATTGTTTCTCCAAGAGATTGAGACTCCACATTTTCAATCTTGAGAAAATTAATATAATTCCTCGTCGCAATATCTTTTTTGTTCAGCAGAATCACAACTTTCTGAATTTTCCACAAAGAAATATTTTCAAAAATATAATTGATAGTCGGTTTTCCATTGATTGGAATCATCAAATCATACACTCCCGGAAAAAGTGCATTCTGAGGCTCTCAAGCCGATGGGATTATGAGAGTATTTGTCATTATCCTTGTAATTTATTAAATAACCAAAGTACAAATTTTGATGGAAAAAACTGCATGCACCAGGTTCCAAAATAATAAAATCTGGCTTTAAAATTCATTTTATATCCAAGCTTTTTGGCTTTTTTTCGTGCCAAAAGCGTATTTTTTATCATTTGTTTTTGTTTTTTTAAAATAGAATTTTCTCCAAATATTCTGTATTTCACCAAATTTTTTTGAATATTGTAAAATTCATATTTTTGGCCATAACGAATCCAAAGTTCCAAATCTTCTGCATACAGAAAATTATCATCATATCAACCAAATTCTTCATAACAACTTTTTCGAAAAATAACGGTATTATGAGCAAAAGGATTACGAAGCCAAATGGCATTTTTCGCCTCTTTTTCTGTTTCTGGGAATGTTTTTTCTTTTAAAACTTTCCCATCTGAATCTATTATCCAGAAATTACTTCCACAAACGCCGATTTTTTCATTTTGGCTGATTTTTTGATATACATTTTCAAGCCAATTCTCCATTGCTATATCATCACTATCCATTCGAGCAATATATTCTCATTTTACCATTTCAAGACCTTTATTGAGAGTTTTGCAAATTTTTAAATTTTCATCATTTCCCATTGCAACTATTCTTTCATCTTTTTTTGCAAATTCTTGAATAATTTCCCAACTATTATCCGTACTACAATCATCTATAATGATAAATTCAAAATCTGTAAAAGTCTGATTCAATATGCTTTGTATCGCCTCGGAAATATATTTTCAGGCGTTATAATTCGGCATCAAAACCGACACTTTTGGAAGTGTTTTCATGAGGTTTTTTGTTAATATTTATTTTTTCAGAAATAATAAAAATGGGGCGATTGCGCGTTTCATTATAAATTCGGCCAATATATTCACCTAAAATCCACATAAAAATAAATTGCAAGCCCATAAAGCCAAACATTCCTATGGTAAGCCATTTGTAGAGTGGATAATATGTATCTCGGACGAAAAAATCAATCGTCACATATACAAAAAATCAGAACGACAAAAGCATCATAATAACACCAAGAATCAAGCCTATTTTGAGAGGAAAAGTCGAAAAATTGAGAATACCATCAGTCGCGAGTTTCCACATTTTTTTCCAAGTATAACCCGTTTCCCCATGGATTCGCTCTGGCCGATCAAAATCAACAAAAGAATACGAGTATCCAAGCCAAGCAAAAATCCCACGAATATAACGATCTTTTTCTGGAAGTTGTAAAAAAGTTTTGAGCACTTTTTGGCTAATCAGTCGGAAATCTCCAACATTTCGTGGAATCTGCGTTTCCGAAATATTTGCAAGCAACCGATAATACAAAAGAGCCGTATATTTTTTGAGCCAATTATCATTGCGATTCGTTCGGCGTGCATACACAATTTCAAAACCCTTTTCCCATTCTTCGAGCATTTTTTCAATGAGAGAAATAGGATCCTGCAAATCCGCATCCATCGAGATAATCGCATCGCCTGATGCATTCGTATAACCAGCCGTGAGTGCTGCTTGATGGCCAAAATTTCGACTCAAATTAATGCCCTTCACATTCGTATCAATCTCACAAAGTCTCAAAATCTCTTCCCAAGTTTCATCAGGGCTTCAATCATTTACAAAAATCAATTCATAATCATATTTTCCTTCCAAATCGGCAAAAGTTTTTTTAAATTCATCATAAAAAAGAGAAATATTTTTTTCCTCTCGATATGCGGGTACCACGAATGAAATAAGTTTTTTATTCATATTTTTGAACGCAAGAAACAAAATAACCAAGTATTTTCCAAAAAATATACACCAAAAGAAGACTTCCGACCATGAATCAAAATTCTATTACCGCCAAGTGTCTTGAAAAATAAATCAATCACATTGCAAAAATCGCGAGCAATATGAGCAAAAATTCCATCATTTTTGGATATTTTTTTGATTTTATTCCATAGAATTCAAAAAAAGAGATTTTTGGTGTTGTTACAAAAAATAAAATCCCAAAAAATACGAACAAAATTGGAAAAAATACTTCGAGACGCGTGGGAATATTGATCCAGTTTTGTAAAATTTGTAACGCAAAAAAGGTGCATTGAATCAGGAAAATCGCCCACCACGAGTACAAAGACAATTCTTTTTTGTAGGAATCTTCGAAATCAGAATCGTGCGAAGTATCAATGAGAATAAGCGGTTTTTCTGAAAGAGGAATTTTGCGAATCATTGGCGCTAAAAATTCGGAACTCACACCGATTACCAGAAAAATATATACCAACAAACTCAAACTATCCGCGACCGAATTTTGTCCTGCCAAAATCGAAAAAATCACCATTAGAAGCGTTACCAAGGCAGAGCCATAAAAAATTCTCGAATCAATCGCAAAAAATATCCCCACGAACCAAAGTGTCCACAGAATCGCGATTTCAAAAGAAGCGCGAAATACCGCGAGCACTCCAAAAAAAATCACAAAAGCACAAAAAAATCCAACAAAATTCCGAATCGTAAAAAATGATTTTTCGGAATCTTTCATCGGATTTTGGGATTTTCAATTGAGAATATTATTCAAAGGAATCAAAATCGGAGAGCATGCGACCAACACCAAAAAAACCCAAGTCATTTGACTTAGAGGCGCGATTGCATAAGTAAATGTATTTGCCAAGACAAAGAAAAAAATCGAAGCAATGGCGCAGGCCCAAAGAAAAAACATGCCTTAATTATATGATTTTTTCAAAAAAGTCAAGATACGCAAAATTTACATTTTTTTCAAAAAATTCTTATTTTCTATTTTTCGATTATTCTCGGATTTTTTTGTACAACCACCATACAAACTTTGATGGAAAAAACTGCATGCACCAGGTTCCAAAATAATGAAATCTTGCCTTCAAATTCATCTTATAGCCAAGTTTTTTAGCTTTTTTTCGGGCTAAAAGTGTATTTTTTATCATTTGTTTTTGCTTGATGAGGACTGAATTTTTCCCATGGATTCGATATTGCACCAGAATTTTTTGTAAATTATGCATTTTATACAAAGTCCCGAGGCGCATCCAAAATTCCAAATCTTCCGCCACTTCAAAATTTTCGTCATATCTGAGCGTTCCGAGCATACTCGCACGAATCATCACCGTGCTCTGCGCAATCGGATTTTTTATCAAAAATGAATGCTGAATTTCCTCATTTGTCTCTGGCAATTTTCGCATTTTCCCTATTTTTCCGTTTTGATCAATAAACTGAAAATTGGAGCCACACAAAATATATTCAGGATTTTTTTCAAGAAAATCAAGTTGCCGAGAAAGTCGCTCTGGGAGCGCAACATCATCACTATCAAGGCGTGCGATAAATTCACCACGAACCATGTTCAGAGCGCGATTCGCCGTCCGACAAACCGTCAAATTTTTTTCATTTCTGAGTGCAATAATCCGCGAATCTTTTTTTGCAAAATTCTGAATAATTTCCCAACTATTATCTGTACTACAATCATCAATAATGATAAACTCAAAATCACCAAAAGTCTGATCGAGTACGCTTTGTATCGCCTCAGAAATATATTTTCAGGCGTTATAATTGGGCATGATAACAGAAATTTTTGGCATGAAAAAATTTGAGAAAATTGAAAATTATCCAACTATTCGTTGTTTGAGCTCAGAATCACCACCTTCACGGACCGAATAAATACATCCACAATAATTTTGGCGATAGATATCGTGCTCTTTGGTGTACTCGGCTGAAAGCGCGAATCCACCGCGTTTTCTGAACGGAATATCCAAAAATTCGATTCCAAATTGCTCAGCATGCTTATGTCCCATAAAAAACATTTTATCCAAATCTTTTTTGGGGCTTGTATTGAGCGAAGTTGTGAAATATTTGATTCCGAGGCGCTTGGCAAGTTTGGCTGCCACATACATTCGCATATCATAGCAGCGCGTGCATTTTTCGCCCGTTTTCTCTGGTGTGTATTCAAATCCGCGAATTCTGTCAAAAAAATTTTTCACATCGTATGCACCCTTGATGAATGGGATTTTTTCTAATTCACACACTTTTTTGAAGGCCTTAAATCGCTTGTCATACTCAGATTTTGGCTGAATATTGGGATCATACCAAAAACAAATCAGTTCGTATTCGTCTTTGAGTTGCAAAATCGGCATCACGACATCAGGTCCACAACACACATGCACCAAAACACGTTCCTTGGGCAAATGGTCGCGATACAACCGATTTTCAAGAATATAAAGCGAAATCGTATGAGAAAGGCCTGGAATCAAAAATTTTTTGAGATTATCCGCGTACAATCGCGAAACATGCGTGTATTCTGGAATTTTGGCACGAATTTCTGTAGAAGAAATTTTCGGAAAATGCGATTCAGAAAAAATTTCAAAATTCTTAATTTTCTGCAAAAAATTTTCATCAAGATTTTTTTCAAAATCCTCGCGCGGAATAAAAATTTTAGCAATTTTTTGGCTGGCGTAATTTTCCGCATCCCAATTTGGCATCGATTCTATCGTATCTACACCAAAAATGTGCACCAAATCTGGCCCATATTTTTCGCGTGCATATTGATCGACATCACGAGTAATCATCTCACCGTGCCAATTTTTCACAAAAAAATCATCCAAAATCACACGCTCATCACGCAATTCTTCCACAAATAATTCAAGCATTTTGAGGCGATGTTCGTCGCTCACATGATAGGTTTTATCATCACGCTGAGAAGACGGAATAATGACGATTTTATCGGGTTTTTTATAATGCAATATCGCACGAATAATTGACGCGTGCCCAATATGAGGCGGATCAAATGCTCCTCCAAAAATATAAATCATAGAAAAAAATTTTGAAAAGTATATTGAAGAAAAAATTTTTTGCAAAAAATTTTGGAAAATAAAAATCCCTATTTTTAGGGATTTTTTTCGAGTTTTATGCCTCCATTTTCCTTTTTTATAAAAACCTTCTCATTCACATTAAACGAATAAAGATAATCATTTGAAATTACAAATTCTTCTTTTCAAGAATTATCTTCTATAAAAATTCTAATATCACCATCATTAAAATCATTTGGTACGGTAATTTTTTTCTTTTCATTTTGAGAAATTTCAAACTTTTCAGAATGTAACAAATTTTTATGCTGAAAAAATTCAATTTTTCCCATAAAATTTTCATCAGTTTGATTAAATATTTCAATATTTCAATTCTTAAAAACATAGAATAAACAACCAAGCAAAAGAATAGAGATTAAAAAACAAAAAGAAAAAATAATAAACAAATATTTATAAAATTTATGCATAAAAAAATATTTTTCAAAAATAAAAATCTCTGTTTTTAGGGATTTTTATTGACATCGTCCGATTGAAGATATTGAAAGCTCAGATCTCATTCCTGAATGTTTGCTTGAGAAAATTTATAAGCAGAAAAAATAGATAACGTAATATATCACAAAATTATCACTCCTAAAGCAATAAGTATATTTTTTAAAATTTTATTCATATTAGCATCAATTATTCAAACCAACCTTGAACCTTTGTATATTTTCATTGTTCTTGTGCTGATACACTTATACTAGAGGCTGAAAATATAATGAAAAGAATAGAAAAAATGCGATTAATCTCTTGAGCATAAGATTTAAAATTATGAATGAAATAAACTCGTACCATTTTGAAATTTCCTTCTTAATCTTTGCAAAGATATTATTTTTTCAAGTAACAATTTTATTGTATGAAAATTCCTAAATTTGTCAAAACTTTTTTAAAATTTTACAATAAAAAACCCAATATTTTTGGGCAACCGAAGCATTATATAGAAAATTTTTAAAAGTCAAGTTTATTTTTCAAAAATCTGAAAATATTTCAGAAAATAATTTTATAGAAAAATTTTTCAATAAAAAATCCCCTGACCAAAGGGATTTTAAATTTTTTAAAGCTTTAACACGGAAACTATTTTCGACCGCTATGTACGGAAGAATTTTTCACGAGTTCTTGCATTGCTGCATAGCGAAGGAATTCATATTCTAGTTCCATAGCGCGCTGTGGATCGAGCTCAGTTGGATTTTCAGATTTATATTCTTCAATAAGCCGAGCGGCCTCTTGTTTTTTCTTTTCGATTTCATCCGCATCAGAAAGTTGTTCAGCATTATCAAGTGCATCAATTACGATAGTGACATCATCTGGCGTGATAGTAAGCACTCCTCCACCAGAAACATATTGTGCTGTTTTTTCTGTATCATTTTCACGATACACAAGAGACAAAACTCCTGGACGCACCACTGATAAAAGTGGTTCATGATTTGGTAAAACAGTGATTTGTCCATTCTCAGTCATCAAAGTGATTTTTTCAAAAGAATCATGAGAAAAAACATTTCCAGATGCAGAAGTCAGAGTGATTTTCATATTTGAAAAGAGATTTTGAAATTTTGGAAATTAAATTATTTCTGTTCAGCTTCGTATGCCGCGATTACATCATCAATTCCAGCCTTGTAAAGGAAGAATCGTTCAGGAATATGATCCACTTCCCCATTCATAATCATTTTAAATCCGCGAACTGTATCAGAAAGCTTTGCATATACACCAGGATTTCCTGTAAACTGTTCTGCTACGAAGAATGGCTGAGAGAAGAAACGTTCGATTTTACGAGCACGAGCCACCACTTGTTTGTCTTCTTCAGAAAGTTCATCCATACCAAGAATCGCGATAATATCTTGCAATTCTTTGTAGCGCTGAAGAATTTTCTGGCAACCACGAGCCACATTGTAGTGTTCTTCTCCTACAACTTTTGGTGTCAAAACCGTTGAAGTGGAGTCAAGCGGATCCACCGCTGGATAGATACCAAGTTCCGCAATAGAACGGTTCAATACCACAGTCGAGTCAAGATGCGCAAATGTGTTTGCTGGAGCTGGGTCTGTAAGATCGTCTGCTGGCACATATACCGCCTGAACGGATGTAATAGAACCATTTTTTGTAGAAGCAATACGTTCCTGAAGGGCACCCATATCAGTCGCAAGAGTTGGCTGGTAACCTACCGCAGAAGGAATACGACCAAGAAGTGCTGAAATTTCAGAACCTGCCTGAGTGAAACGGAAAATATTATCCACAAAGAGAAGTACATCACGTTTTTCTACATCACGGAAATATTCCGCCATTGTAAGGCCTGTCAAGGCCACACGAGCACGAGGTCCTGGAGCTTCATTCATCTGACCGAATACCATTGCTGTTTTATCAATCACGCCAGAATCCTTCATTTCATGATACAAGTCATTTCCTTCACGAGTTCGTTCACCCACACCAGCTACTACAGAGTATCCGCCATGCTCAGAGGCAATATTGTGAATCAATTCTTGCATAATCACTGTTTTTCCCACTCCGGCACCACCAAAAAGACCTACCTTACCACCTTTCAACATTGGTGCAATCAAGTCAACTACCTTAATACCAGTTTCAAAAATTTCTGTCTGAGTAGAAAGTTCTTCAAATGAAGGAGATTTTCGATGAATTGGATCTTTTCGTTCAGATTTTGGAGCTTCCCCATCATCAATAGGATCACCCAGAACATTAAACATACGACCAAGAACAGCCTCACCCACTGGTACAGAAATTGGAGCACCAGTAGATACTACAGAAAGTCCGCGCTTTACACCTTCCACAGGATTCATAGCAATAGTACGAACTGCGCCATCACCAAGCTGTTGCTGAACTTCAAGAATGAGCTTTGAAGGCGCACCCTGCACTTCAAGTGCTTCATAAATTTCTGGAACATATCCATCATTGAAAGTAACATCAATTACCACACCGATAATTTTTGTGATAACACCTGTATGTTGAGTCATAAGAGAAAAAACTATTAAAACACGAAGATTATATAAAAAATCTCTGAAAAAGCAAAAAAATTTTAAAAAATCCCTATAAGGGATTTTTTTGTTTAAGAAACATTGCCAGTATTAATTTTGCTATTTTTCTAAAAAATCGATAGACTATATAAAAAAATAGCAACCACAGAATTATTCCAATACCCATTAAAATATACGGATTTTCAAAGGTAAAATGTGGAATAAGTTTTCATTCTGATAATCAAAACATAAGTTCGATTCCAGAGAGGATATACAGCAAAGCTGTCAATGGAAAAATCAAGACAATAAAAATAAAATCAAGCATACTAGTCCCAAATTACAAATTCATTATGCATGTCAAACCAGTCAGTTCCATAAAATAGCGATGATTTGGTTCCTCTTATAATCAAAGAATCTTTTCCACAATCTGTTCTTTTATTAATGCGAGGATATAAATCAAGAACTCGTCGAGCTCTCCAAGTCATTCACCAAACATATGGCTTTGATGTTTCGTACCAAATTTGTGTATCACAAGGAAATTCACCATTAGGATCA
Organism: Candidatus Altimarinota bacterium; assembly: GCA_013332525.2. Taxonomy (GTDB): domain Bacteria; phylum Patescibacteriota; class Gracilibacteria; order BD1-5; family UBA2023; genus GN02-873. The sequence continues at coordinate 91,602 of JABCOP020000020.1, read as the reverse complement.
TTTGAAATGTTTGATGAAAGTACTCCATATGCTATATTAGCATTTCATTTTGTCGCAGGATCCTTAATAGTTGCTACATTAGGAAAAGTTTGATAACCACATCTACCACCATTTGTTGACGGAAAATATGAAATAAATGAAAATTCTTTTCAATTGTTACGAACTAAATTCATTACAATGTCTTGTTCTTCTTTTGTTAAAGCATTAAATCTCTGTTCAATATCCTTATCTATTTTAGCAATATCTTTTCTAAAATTTTCATCACCAGGATTTCCATAGGATGGAATTATCATTTGTATTGCAAGATTTTTTAAATCTTGATATTCTGTTGTTTTGGCAAAAACTACATTAGAAGATGTAATGAATAGTATTACAAGTAAAAAAGTTAACAATTTTTTAAATATAATTATGAAAAATTATAAAATTAAACTTGAAACTTTTTGAAATTTCATTTTTACCTAGTATGTCTCTATGGTATTGATTTATTCTTACTTGTCAAATATTTTTAAAACTAGATAAAAAATATTTTTTGGTGGATGGTTTAATTTTGTATTATTCCCCCATAATTCTGTCTACAATAATCCCCGTAGCAACACCCGCATTGAGACTTTCGGCTCCACCAAATCGCGGAATGGTAATTTTTTCGGTAATAAATTTTTGAATATTTGGCCGAATCCCATTTGCCTCATTTCCAATAATCAAAAATCCTTCTGGTGAAAGTTTTGTTGTGTGAAGATTTTTACCAGCCAAAAGTGCGCCATAAATCCTTTTCCCTTTTTGTTCAGTCAAAAATTGTTCCAAGTCTACATAAATCACGCGCACACGTGTAAACGATCCCATCGTCGCCATCAGCGTTTTGGAATTATAAATATCGACCGTATCCCGCGATGCGATAATCTCAGAAATGCCATACCAATCAGCAATTCTGATGATTGTGCCGAGGTTTCCCGGATCATTAATTCCATCCAGCACGAGCGAAAATTTGGAACGATTTTCAAAAAAATTATTTTCTGGCATTTCAACGACCACAACACCATCGCGATTGGAAGTAAGCGAAGTGATTTTTTTCAAATCTGATTCAGAAATCAATTCGCATGGGAAATTTTTCTGCAAAGGGCTCAAAAAATCATGTACCAAAAAAGCCTCTACAATGAGAAAATCTGAATTGATTACTTCCAGAATTGCCTTTTTCCCTTCCACCAAAAAACGCCCGAGCTCGTGTCGATTTTTTCGATCAGCAAGGGATTTGAGATATGTAATTTTTTGCTTTGATACAGTCATTGATAAATTAAAAAAATCAGCAGAATTTTATAAATTTTTTACAAAAAAGCAATGTAGAAAATATTAAAGCCCCAAAAATTTGGGGCTTTAAATAGGTAAGAAAAAATTAACAGCACGAATGAAATGGGATTAAAAAATGCTAAAATTCCCCATCTTTTAAGCGAGCATAAAGCGTTGTATTCAAAAAAACTTCATCTTCAGGCAGAAGTGCTTGCGGTCATTCAATGATCGGCAACAAACTTCCCAATTCTTTGCGTGGTACGAGAAATTGATTCTCATCATTATTATTGATATTTTTTACGGCAGGAACATTTGTTACTGAGAGTAGCGCCAAGTGGTGAAATTTTTTGTTAATTTCATAAATAAGCGTAGTTCCAATGCCATGTTTTCGATATTCTGGAAGCACAAAAAGAGATCCTCGTTCAAAAAGTTCTTTTTCTTCATCCAAAACCGAAAGTTTAATAATTCCAGCAACTTGACCAGAAACTTTGGCTGAGAGGCCACCACATGCATGAAATTCTGAAAAAATTTCTTCAGGCGTTTTCGGAATCATATGATCAGATTCTGATGCGATTCCTTGAGCGATAATTTCCGCTTCTTCCAGCGTTAAGCCTGGTGTTAATATAAAATTCGTCATAAAATTTTTCATTAAAATTAGAGATCTCGACCCGTATAATACCATTCATCACCGACGCTTCCATACGCTTTTGGTAAAATAATATATCCATCATTTTCCGCAAAAATTTCTTTATCATCGGAAAATCCAATACTTTCACCGTGAGTGATGGTATCAAAATTTTTAAAATTCTTTGTAAATTCTGCATTTTTTCCGCGCCGAAAAAGTTTTTCCACTTGAACAAATTTTTGTAAAATTTTCTCTCTTTTTTCTGCGTCAATCATTTCAAAAAATTCCAAAACTTCACGAACTGAACGCTTGGAAACCTCATTGGATTCAGAATTTTTGTGACTTCCACATTCGATAGTAATTCCATCTTTTCCACGAGAAATAGCAAAAGAAATAGTATCTTTTTCCTGGCTTCATCCATAAATTTCATTCCAACCCATCATGATATATGGCAACGAAAGCGACGCGCACAAATTTTTCATAACTTCACCATCAGAGTCAAGAAAAACAAAAGGCGTATCCCCAGAATACACAGAATGCAAATCTATCACATAATCCGCATTTTCTATGTATTTTTCAAGAAGTTTAGCGATCTGATGCTCTTTGGAAATATTTTGATGAGAATCAAAAATACGATTCAGATTATACTCAACCTGCCGAACATCGCGATCATACGCCGCACGATTGGCACGCGGAATAAAGGTAATTTTTCATTTTTTGAGCGCCCATTTTCCACTTTGAAAATTTTGTATCGCTTCATCAATTGCTACACTTCCACATTTTTCGTCGCCATGGATAGATCCAAGAATGAGAATATTTGGTCAAGAATGTACAGATTCAAAACAAGTTACTTCAATCATAAGTTACTAATAAATAAAATTTATAAAAAGTCACTATAATTTTCAATGAAATAATGTAGATTTTACAACAAAAAGAAAAATTATTTTTTTTCCATTCATTTATCCATCGCAACATTAGAAAGTCGATCTGCTTCTTTGTTTTGTTCGCGCGGAATATGAATATATGAAATTTTCCCATCCCAATCAGCCAAAATTTCTTGAATTTCCAGGAAAATTTTTCGCAAATTTTCATTTTTAATCTTAAAATTTCCTGAAAGTTGCTCGATCGCGAGCTTGGAATCGGCGCGCGCTTCTATCTCAGTTGCCCCCATTTCAATACATTTTTCAATGCCAATCTTGATGGCAGTATATTCGGCAATATTATTGGTGGTTTCACCCAAAAATCGATATCATTTTTTGAGAGGATTCATATTTTCATCAGCAATAAAAATCCCGCAGCCCGCTGGGCCAGGATTTCCGCGCGAGCCACCATCTGTAAATAATAATAATTTTTGAGTCATACTTTAATTTTTGGTGAATTATAATGATTTTTAGAAAAAAGCGAAGTCAATTTTTGATGATTTTTTGCAAAAATGAGAATTTTTCATTACAATAGAATTATTATTTTTTAAAAATTTTTTATGCAAGAATTTCCGTATGGGATGTTTTTTGGTGGAGTAGGACTTTTTCTGATTGGGATGATGCTTATGACTGATGGTCTCAAAGCCGCATCAGGCCCAACGCTGGTAAAATTTCTAGAAAAAACAACCAATACGCGCCTCAAAGGTTTTTTGTCAGGCTTTATCGCAACTACGATTTTACAGTCATCAGCCGCCACAACCCTCCTGGCAATCGGGTTTATCAATGCCGGAATTCTCACTTTCGCGAACTCACTTTGGCTTCTATTTGGCGCGAATGTAGGAACAAGTATGACTGGATGGTTCGTGGCACTCGTCGGTCTCAAAATCAAAGTAGAAATTTTCGCAATGCCGATGATTGGTGTGGGAGTTTTTTTGCAAATGTTTTTCAAGAAAAAATTGGGCGCATGTGGCGGAATTCTCTCTGGCTTTGGAATTTTATTTTTGGGACTTGGATTCATTCAAGAAGCCTTTTCTCAAGCATCAAGCTTGTTCGATTTTACACCACTTTTGAATCTCGGTATGTGGTCAACACTCGCTTTCTTGGGAGTCGGACTTGTCATTACGCTTTTGGCACAATCTTCAACGGTTTCAACCGCACTCATTCTCTCCCTTTCAGCGACGACAGATTTGCCAATTATTTCAGCCGCAGCCGCAATTATCGGAGCAAACATCGGAAGTACAATTACAGCCATTTATGGAGCAATGGGAGCTACTGCCAACGCTAAGCGCGCAGCCTCAGCACATATTTTATTCAATGTAACGGCTGGAGTTGTCTCATTCGCACTTTTACCATTTTTGGTGCAATTTTTAGATATTTTCATCGAATTTTTCAAAATGGATTCGTCCGATGCGACCAAATTGGCACTTTTTCACACACTTTTTAATGTTTTAGGTGTGTTACTTATGATTCCATTGGCAAAATATATTGCGCGATTTCTGGAAAAATGTTTTACAAAAGACGATATTCTCATCGAAAAGCCAAAATATTTAGACGACAATCTGCTTTCGATGCCACCACTTGCCATTGAAGCGCTTTCTAAAGAATTGGATCGTTTGCGAGATTTACTCATTACTTCGGTTCGTGGCTTTGTATCGTATCTTCATCAAGAATGAACAGTTCTCCCAAAAATCAATAAACTCGATGAACTTGGGACGAGTATTACGGATTATATCAATAAAATGGCAAAATCAAGCATGTCAGAATCTATTGCTGAGCAACTCACAGAATGTTTGCGTATTCGTGATCAGTATTCCAAAAATGCTGATTATTTGAAAAAACTCGTTTCTGAACACAAAGAAGTTAAAAAATATGGAGATGCGATGGATAAGCAACTCTACGAATTTTTACATAAAATTGATGTTTTGCTTGAATACATTGATACACCAATTGGAAGCAAACCGAAAAATCTTTCCAAGCGAAAACTTGATGAATTTGATATGGATTATGGAAATTTTAAGCAACTTCTCATGAAATCAACCGTTGTGGGGACAACCACTATTAGCGACATGGAAAGCATCACGAATCTGGCGCGCTCACTCCGTAGAATGGTCTATTCTTTTGCAAAAGCACAAAAAATCACATATCACAACCCTGATGAAAATCAAAAATAAAATCCCATGAAAAGGGGTTTTAAATCGTTTAATCAACAAAATATTACGACGATGTCTCCATTATAAAACCTGGTTTACTGGAAGCGGCTATCGCTCCACGAAGAATATCTCAAACTGAATACATACCCGTCGCTAATTCCATTGCATAATGTCGGGCAATCAAGTCTGAAAAAGAAGTACCTTTTTGATCCATTGCTACCTCAGTTCGCAAATAATGTCTCTCAAGCATCGGCACCCCCATCTTTTTTTCCCATTCATCGAGAATTTTTTGTATTTCAGAAATACAACGCGAATCAGAAAAATGAATAACCAAACGATCATTGTGTGCTGCTAACGCCACGAAATTGCTCGGAATTTTAAAAGAAATGCGCGATTGAAACGAATTCCCTACTTCCTGCAATCTGCGGTATAGCCAATCTATCGCATGAAAATTTAAAACATTCAACCACTTAATATCAAGTGTTTTATACATTTTGAATGCATATCATTCTGTATTTTTAGGAAAATCGGCACACATTATTTGAAACCAAGCCACATTTTGTGATGTATTATATTTTCTTTCCAAGCCACCAAGCAATGTATTATAATAATGAATATGCTCGCTATGTTGCTTATAGAAATTGCTACAAAAATTTTCGTCCTGTTTGCTACAAATATAAAAATCCGGATTCGTCGTGAGAAGTTCATATATAAGATTTTGTGCTCTCTCAATGCTTTGATGTGTCAATGAACTCGCAATTTCTTTTTCTGCCCGATTAAAAGCTGCATATTCTGCAACAGATTGAAGAAATGGAGAAGTAGATTTTTGGCTCATGTGATCACCAATTATAACATGTTTCTAAAAACTATTAATAGTATTACATAAAAATATAAAAATGTCAATTTTATAACAAAAAATAAAATCCCCTGACCAGGGGGACTTTTTAAAGCTTTTACCAAAATTATTCTTTCATAGATTCCACTCCAGAGACAATTTCTGTAATCTCTGTTGTAATGGCCGATTGTCGCGCTTTGTTGTAAATAAGCGTCAAAGCGCCAGCCTTTTTGCTCGCCGCGTCTTTTGCGTTTTTCATCGCAACCATACGGGCAGCATGTTCTGAAGCACGAGCTTCAAGAATGGTTTCATACACCATCGCATCCAAAATCATTGGAACCACGTAGTCCAAAATAGTTTCTGGATTTGGTTCAATGATAAAATCGATGTCCTCGTGTGTATTTTGCTGAGAATCATCACCAGAAACACGATTCAAGAAATCAGTAATTTCTTTTTCCTGAAATGGAAAAATCGGTTTTACAACTGGAAGCTGAGAAATTGCTGACACATAATGATTGTAGATAATGGAAATTTTAGAATATTTTCCAGAATTCCAAGCATCTAGTAAAAATCGCACTACTGATCGAGCTTCAGAAATTGTTGCAGGATCCTTAATTTCATCAGAATAATCAGCAATCATATTCTGATTCATTCGAAGAATAAAATCACGAGCACGCTTTCCAATAACAACAAAATCATTATCACGAGCATATCCACCATCTTCGCGACGTAGATATTCCATCACTTTTTTGAAAGTGTTCACATTGTAACCACCACACAAACCTTTTTGTGAAGCGATTACAACGATGAGTTCTTTTTGAGTATCTGGTGCAATAGTATATTTTTTGAAAATATTTTCATCACTTGAAATAGTTTTCAAAATCGAAAGTGCCGCCATTGCAAATGATCGCAATTGGAGGACATTTTCTTGAGCTTTTTTCATTTTGACCGTTGAAATAAGCTCCATTGCTTTGGTAATTTTTCCAGTATTTTTTACCGTTTTAATACGGGATTTAATCTCTTTTCCAGCAGCCATAATGAATTAAAAATTATTTTTTAGAACCAAACACTTTTGCAAAATCATCAAGGAATTTCACAAGTGATTCTTTTGTTTCGTCAGAGAAATCTTTTGTTTCACGAATTGCATTCAAAATTGTTCCCTCACGTTCAAGTGCCAAGTACAATTCTTTTTCATAATCCAACACATCATCAACGGCAATTGTATCAAGATATCCGTTGTTTCCAGCAAAAATAATACATGTTTGCTTTTCAAATGCGATTGGAGAATAGATTCCTTGTTTGAGAATTTCTACCATGCGTTTTCCGCGTTCCAATTGTTTCTTTGTATCAGCATCCAAATCAGAAGCAAACTGAGAGAACGCTTCAAGTTCTCGGAACTGAGCAAGTGTCAATTTGAGACTACCAGCATTCTTTTTCATTGCTTTTGTCTGAGCAGAACCACCCACACGAGATACTGAGTTTCCGACATTAATGGCAGGTTTAATACCAGCATTGAAGAGTCCAGATTCTAGGAAAATCTGTCCATCAGTAATCGAAATCACATTCGTAGGAACATAGGCAGAGATATCACCAGCCTGAGTTTCAATAATTGGAAGTGCTGTCAAAGAACCAGCTCCCAAGTCATCATTCAATTTCGCAGCTCGTTCCAAAAGACGAGAATGAAGGTAGAATACATCACCAGGATAGGCTTCACGCCCAGGTGGACGACGAAGAAGGAGAGACATTTCACGATATGCATTTGCATGCTTAGTCAAATCATCGTATACAATAAGCGCATGTTCACCATTGAACATGAAATATTCACCCATAGCAGCACCAGCATATGGAGCAAGCCACTGCATCGCAGCAGGAGAAGAAGCACCAGCAGATACTACAATTGTATAATCCATAGCACCAGCCTTACGAAGCTCCTCAGTGATAGCAACCACTTTAGAATCCTTCTGGCCAATAGCCACATAAATACACTTTACGCCAGTTCCCTTTTGGTTCAAGATAGTATCAATTGCCACCTGTGTTTTACCAGTCTGACGGTCACCAATGATCAATTCACGTTGTCCACGACCAATTGGTACAAGAGCATCAATCGCTTTAAGACCAGTAGCCAATGGTTCATGAACGGATTTACGACTCATAACACCTGTAGCCACACGCTCTGATGGGTAATATTCAGTAGCCTGAATTTCTCCAAGTCCATCAATCGGATTTCCAAGTGGATCAACTACACGTCCAAGAAGATTTTTTCCTACAGGAATTTCAAGAATTTTTCCAGACGCTGTTGCCACCATTCCTTCATGAATTGTGGAAAAACCAGAAAGTACCACCACACCAACAAAGTGTTCTTCAAGATTCATTGCCACACCACGAGCACCAGATTCAAATTCTACCACTTCGTTGTATGCAATGTCTGAGAGACCAACTACTTTAGCAATTCCATCACCAAGATACGAAACCACTCCAGAATTTTTGCGTTCTGGGGCAATTTCTGCGCTATCAAGTCGGGCTTCTATATCACGGATGAGTTCTTCCGCAAGTGCTACAGAATTATGAGACATAAAAAAGCATTAAATATTGAAATAAAGATGGATTAAAGAGTGTGAGCAAAATCCTGAAATGACAAATCCACCATATCATCTCCATAAAATACGCGAATTCCTCCGATGATTTTTTCATTCTGAACAAATCTGCGTTCAGTATTTTCTGGCGCGTCTGGGAAAAATTTTTTCACCGCTTCACCAAAAAATTTTTCCAAAAATTCCTGAGAAATCGCCGCTGTGTGTTCTACTCGAAAAAATTTTGCTTGCTTGTGTTTTGGATGAGAAAGCTCTGAGCGTTTTCCGATTTGTTTGAGGGAATTTCTATAATCCTTCAAAACAATCAAAATATTCTCCAAATCTTCTCGAGAGTACTGGTTGAGATTTTGAGTAACCATAATTAAAAATTGATATCTTTATGAGAATTTTTGAGAAATTGTTCGTTTGCTTCATTTTTTCCAAAAAGTTTTTCGTTCATTTTGAGAGCAACATCAAGAACTTTTTGCTTCATAGTATCAGCAAGAACCTTTCGCTCATGTTCCACATCAGCAAATCCTTTTTTTCGAGCAAGTTCTGCCTCAGTAGCAGCCTCAGTTCGAATAGTTTCAGCTTCTTTACGAGCATTTTCTACGATTTCATTGGCCATCGTTTTTGCATCAATACGAGCATCATCGCGAATTTTTTCAGCTTCTGTGCGAGCCGTATCAACAATGTGAGCACTCGATGAAATATCTTCTTCAAGTTTTACGCGTTTTTGCGCTTCCACATCAAGAAACGCCAAATAGGGCTTGAAAAAGAATTTCCATAGTACAAATACGATAATACCAAGATTAATCGCCTGAATCACAAGCGTTGGTACATGAATCAAGTCTGCCATAGAAAAAGAAAGTCAATTAAATAAGCTGAAAAACGAAAATTACGCCGAATTACGCTGTAAGAAGGAAAAGAGAAAGGAACGCGAGAAGACCAAGAAGTTCCGCAAACGCAAGAGCCATAAGCATAGGAGTAAATACTTCTTTCGCAGCAGATGGATTACGACCAATCGCTTCCATAGCACTTTTACCGATAAGACCAATCGCAAGAGCTGGACCAATAAGAGCAAGAAGAGCAAGACCTTTTGCAAGAGCAACCATAATAAAAAAGAAAAAAAATAAATGAAATCCCTGAAAGTCAGGAGGAAAATATTTTTTTCAAAATATTTTCACGCCAAATTTTCAAAAATTAGAGAATTAGTGACCTTCGATGAGTGTCACAGATTCTTTAATATAAATACAAGAAAGCAACGAGAAGATAAAAGCCTGAATACACGCTACGAGCAATTCAAAGAACCAGATTGGCAAAACAACGATCCCCCCAAGTCCACCCATTCCAATCATATTCCCCAAGTATTGCATTACCATAATCAACGCGACACCCGCAAAAATATTAGCAAAAAGTCGAACTGAAAGTGACAAAACCCGAGAAAATTCTCCTAAAAAATGAATCCATCCTACTGGAACATTGATTACTTTTTCAATAATTGTATGACCAGAGAAATTAAACAAAAAGTGTTTCCAGTGACCAATAAGGCCTTTTCGCATCATACCTGCAATATGACATACAATAATCACTACGAGTGCGAGCGCAAGAGTTGTCCCCATATCAGAGTTGAATGGTCGCAAATAGTGATGCAATGCAGGACTTACAAGCCCAACCCAATCAAGAATCAATCCAAAAAAATTCGCGAGCAAAATAAAAGCAAAAAATCCTCAGAGCATTGGAAAATAGAGTCGCGCATATTTTTTATCGCCAACTGTCTCAGTCGTAAAGGTATCAAGTCGATTCACAAGATCAAGTCCCATGCTTTTGAGACGAGGAAAAGCTTTTGTTTTAATAGCAGTATAGAAAATTGCTACCAAACAAAAAAGCACTACCATAAAAACCCAAGTCGAAAGAACGGTATTGGTAATAGGAATTCCTGCAATTTCCCAGAGTTGATCCCCAGAAATCCCAGGAATATGAGGACCAGAATGTGCCGCTTGAGTTGCGGTTTCGAGAGAATGAGTAGGTGCTGTCGCCATAAAATAAATACTTTTTCGACGGAAGTATATAAAAATCCAAAAAAAAATCAAATTTTTCTCAACTTTTTTTCAGGGAAAATTTTTCCTCACAATTTTTATAAAATTTTATCAAGTGATACTTTATAAATGCGAAGAGAAATTTGCAAAAAATATCTTGATGATTATTGCAAGATAACGAGCGAAGTTTTGTCTTGCGAAATGTCTTGTGACTTGAGTTTATAAGTCGAGCCTGAAGCTACTTCTGCACCCAAAACTACTACCAAATCTGAGCCAGTTGACGCAAATGTTACGAGCATTTTTGGCTCAATTTGTTCCAAGAATTTTTGCTCTGTTTTTGAAAAAGGTGCCACCAAAACATCGAGCTGTCCGAAAAAATCAAAAATTTTCGCATCAATTTCGGTAGGAATTTCTGGAATATAGCCAATCCAGAAACCTTCCACACGAAACATATAATAATGAATTTTTTGATCCTCGCGAACATACATCAAAAATCCAGATTTTTCGTATTCGCCCGCACATTCAATCTGAAGTCCATCAAGATCAACATGATTGTCGCTAAGGACAATATTTTTCTTCTCAGACGAAATAGTAATTGTATTATTTTTGTAAAGGAATTCCATAATATTACATAAAATGTTTATTTTTTTCGATAAAACCGAAGACATCAGGTTTTATGAAAATATCTTTGAGTCGTTCTGGTTCAAACCATTTGTAACCAATAAAACGCTCTTCACGACGAGGCCGAGGCTCATCGCTACCAGTATATCGAACGAGAAAAAGTGAAACTTCTTTATGAATCATCGGCGATCCTTCCATGTGACCAGCTATGAAAGAATAATTGATCGTATTCATAAATTTGATAACCTCCAAAAATTCTGGATTCAAGCCTGTTTCCTCTGAAATCTCACGCAGAGCGGTTTCCGCAGCGGTTTCATCATTTTCAATATGCCCTTTTGGAAGCACATATTCTGTGTCTCCGCGAGCATTTTTCCAAGCCAAAAGAAGAATTTCTAAAGTATTATTTCGCTTTCTATACACGATACCACCAGCACTTTTTTCATGAAGTTCTGTCATATCAAAGTATAAAAAAATTAAAAATCTTCGGCAGTATATTGATTTTTTTCAAAAACGCAAAAAAACTCTTGAGAAAAGTTGATTTTTTTTTGTTTTTCGTTACTCTGTAGCGAAAGAATTTTATTTCTCTTGATTTTTATGCGATTTCGAATCAAAACGGATATTTTCCGAAAAGCCATTGATGCAGCCAGTCGAGCTGCCAGCACTTCCAATCTCTCACCAATTCTTGAAAATATCATGATTGACGCAGGATATGATGAAGTCACATTCACAGGAAATAATCTCGAAATGTCCATTGAGTATAGCGTCAAGGAAGGCGTGGAAGTAGAAACTCCCGGAAGATTTACACTTTCGGCAAAATTTTTGCTTTCCTATGTGTCACTCGTACAAGATCCTGAAATTACGCTCGACTATGAAGGAGGTGGTGCGGCTTCGATTATTACGAATGGTGGCCGAACGAAGCTTCATGGAATGAATCCAGAAAAATTCCCAAGCATTCCAATGATTTCCGAAGAAAATCCAATTATTTTGAATGTAGAAGATTTTCGTGGTGCGATTGATAAAACTATTTTTTCTGCTGCTGAAGGAAATGTTCGTCCAATGCTTGCCGGAATTTATATGAATGCGACGGGGGAAAAATTGATTTTTGCATCGACTGATAGTTTCCGATTGTCGGATTATTCTTTGGTGCCGAAAAATCCCATTTCGCATGCACCAATTATTATTCCAAAGCGCACAGCACTCGAATTGTCGCATTTGATGAACGCAGAAAATATCAAAGAAGTTGAAATTTTTACGCAAGAATCGCAAATTTTGATTCATATCGGGGCGGTAAAAATGACTTCTCGTCTGCTTTCTGGAAAATTTCCTGAATATAGCGCTTTTTTTCCAAAAGAATTTCAAACAAAAAGCACGGTTTTGCGTACAGAATTTATCAACGCTCTCAAGCAAGTAGATTTGGTCGCACAAAAAAATAATCACAATATCCGCATTCGTTCTCTTGTTGAAGGGAAAATTGAAATTTTCACGGGTGATACTGATATGGGAACAAGTAATCGCATGATTTCTGGAACAGTGGAATGAAAAGATGATACTGTCGGGATTAACAGCACTTATTTGCTCGCGGTGCTCAATGTTATTCGCGACGATTATGTCAGTTTTGAATATAAAAACCCTCTCTCTCCTATCGTGATTCGTGGCGTTGCTACCGAAAATTCTTCCACGCAAGAATACCGCCATCTTATTATGCCTCTCAAAATTTAATTTATGAAAACAGAATTACAAAATCTTGAAAAAAGTGCCCTTGAAGGGCTTGAAAATGTGACTTCTGAAAACGAACTCATTGATTACAAAAATACGATTCTCGGAAAAAATGGTTCACTCACACACATTTTGAAGGGTCTAAAAAATCTTTCTGGTGAGGAACGTTCTGAAATTGGAACCCTCGCTAACACGCTTCGTGATCGTCTCAATCTCGCTTTTGATGAAAAAAAAGAACAAATCAAACAAATCAAAATTGCTGAAAAAATCGAGCAAGAATATGAAGATGTGACTGCACCCGCACCCGTTTTTAATGGAAGTCTCCACCCTATTACTATCATCCAAAAAGAAGTTGAGGATAGTTTTTTGCGAATGGGATTTGATATTTATCAATCAAGCGATCTCACGACAGAATATCTCAATTTTGATGCAGTAAATGTCCCAAAAACACATCCAGCACGCGATATGCAGGATACTTTTTGGTTGGAAGGTGATGGAAATGTACTTGCAACACAGACTTCCTGTATGCAAAATCTTATTTTTCGAAATAAAAAAACTCCTATTCGTGCAATTATTCCAGGTCGAGTTTTTCGAAATGAAGATGTGGATGCGACACATGACAATACATTTTATCAAGTAGAAGGTGTTGTAGTAGATGAAAATATTAGTCTTGGAAATCTCAAATATACCATTACAACTATGCTTTCTGATTTGTTTGGAAAAGAAGTAAAAATCCGTATGCGTCCTGGATACTTTCCTTTTGTCGAACCTGGAATGGAAGTTGATTTTTCTTGCCCATTCTGTGGTGGTCACGACAAAAATTGTCGCGTTTGTAAGGGCTCTGGCTGGATTGAATTTATGGGAGCTGGACTTATTCATCCGCATGTTCTTGAGGAGGGCGGCATTGATCCAAAAAAATATTCTGGTTTTGCCTTTGGATTCGGACTCAATCGCCTTGTTATGATTAAATATGGAATTCCAGATATGCGATATTTCATGCATGCAGATATCCGATTCTTGAAACAATTTTAATAAAAATGAGCAGTTATCAAATGATAATTGTTCTTTTTTATATATTTTCATAGAATATTTTATGACAATAATTATTATCCCCACTCCTCCTGATATCAAAAATTCAGAATATTCTGCTCATATTATTGAGCATGAAAAATTATCAGTTTTTCATTCAAACGAAAATGCCTTTCTTTGGAATGATATTCATGGATATACTTATACAACATATACCGAATATCACCTTCCAACCGACCAGAAAAAATTTCAGGAAAAATTCATCAATCATCTTCTCTCACCGCTCGATAAAAATGTTTTTGCAAAAGAAAAACTTCGCATCAAGGAAGAATTATCAGACAAATGATTTTACAAAAAAGCCATCGAATTTTTTGGGCAAAAATATTTTGATACCAAATATTCTTATGGGAATGTCAAGAAAATTTCTTTTGAGGAATGTGAAAAATATCATCAAAAATACTATACAAAGGGAAATATCCTGATTCTTGACGAAAAATCTCCGATTTTCGAAAAAGAACTCAGTATTTTTCCTGACTTTTCGGTGCATTCAGACAAAATTTCATACTATAATTTTATCACTCTGACAACCAAACCAACGCCCGAAAATTTTTTTATTGTAGAAATGCTTGAAAAATTTCTCAATATTATCGTTGCAAAAGAACAAACCAAATATACGCCTCGCGATGTTGTGAGTGACTATAATTCAAACATTCTCTGGGTTATTATTGAGAAAAATATGCTGGACTGGGTGAAAAATATTTCCAAAAAAGAAATTTCCTTTTTTGTTCAATCCGAGAAAATTGGAAAAAATAATTTCATTGATGCGGATGTTGCGAGCCTTGTATTCTTTTGAAAAATTCTTTCGAATCAAGATAAAAATCGTATTTTAGATCATTTTTGAAACATTATTGAGAAGTTACAAGAAAAAATATGCTAATTGAATATTTTTTGTGTTCAAAAAACTCCGTCGCGCGAAATACAGACTTAAGTCTTGACCCTTTTCAAAAAAACCTGATTTTCCTTATAAAATAGGGGAAAATAGTGATATCTCGATTTGGTATCAGAAAAAATATAACAAAAATCCTTTGATATTTGTACATTTTTGATTTTTCTGCTATAATAAGGGAAATAAAATTTTACTATGTTCCCTTCTCAGCAAGAACTTGTGAGTAATTTTGCAACCTTTTTGGAAGAAAATCCTGATGCAAATATTGCTCTAAAATGAAATTTTTGAACAAATAATAATTGATTTTTGTACGAAATTGAGAAAATTGATTTTTTGTTGCAAAAAAATAATCTCATTATTACATCATTCGAAAAGAAGAAAATTCTCGCAACACTCAAAAAAAATGAAAATCAAACATTTGATTATATTATTTTTCATACAGAAATTTTTGATTTTTATGAAATTATCAATTTGCTCGATAAATACGCCATTGTTGGAAAAATTATTTTCACGACACGCGATTTTCATGGAGAATCCGATATTGCCACTTTTGAAATTCCAGAAATTTCTTTTCGCGAATATGCTGAACATTTTGATGAAAAAATCACGATTAGTGAGATTCTAAAGGGCAATTCGAATCTTGAAATTATCGAATGATTGGCGCATCAATACCTAGAAAGCGGAAGTTTTTTGGAAAATATTGAAAACTCGGAAAATGTTATTCCTGGTTTTGCAGAAAAAATTCAGATGATGAGCGAGGAATTATTTGAAAAAGAACGCGGCGATTTTCAGAATTTTATCGGAAGTATCGCCATGAATGTGAGCACGCTTTTTAAGGAAGATTACATTGCCAAAAGTATGAATCTTTCTCGCAGAAAAATTCGAAAATATACAGAATTATTGCTCAAATACGACATTATTCGTATGATTGAACCATTTGGTGAGGATCCTGAAAAAGAGCTTTCACGACATTCCAAAATATATTTTAGCGATTTATCATACTATCGCGGCGCAATGGGCCAAACTTATGGTCTTGGAAACTCCAAAACCTCGATGATGGAAAATTTTATTTTCCTCGAACTTTCACGAAAACTAAAAGACACGCACGATATCTTTTTTTGGAAAAAGAAATCTGGAACAGAAATTGCTTTTGTTCTCAAAAATCGTGAAAATAACAAACTCACGCCGATTGAAGTTGGATTTTCAAGTCCACGAAATATTTCGCAAACGATGAAGAGTTTTTACGATTCTTATGGTACGCGCGTGGAATACGGAATGTTCCTCAATGAAGGAAAAATTTTCACAAGTGAGTTTGGCGGAAAAAGCTTTCTCACGCTTCCATTTTATACAATTTAAAAAAATCTCTTTACAAACCCTCAGAAAAGTGTATTCTGAGGGTGTTTTATTTATTTTTTGCAATTATGAATCTTGTTATCATGGCGGCGGGTGAAGGCTCTAGAATGCGGCCTCTTACAGATACGACACCAAAGCCACTTCTAAAAATCTGCGGAAAAACGCTTATTGAACACAATATTGAACCAATTATGCATCTTTTTGATGAAATTTTTATCATTGTAAAATATAAAAAAGAGCAATTCAGTGCACATTTTGGCGATAATTTTTTGGGTAAAAAAATTCATTATATCGACCAAATCGAACAAGCTGGAACTGGTGCGGCAATTTTATCACTTGATGGGAAAATTTCTGGAGATTTTATCGTTCTCTCGGGTGATGACCTCTATGATGCGGCTGATATCCAGAAACTCTCACTTCACCAAGACTTCGCATCACTTTGTAAATCGGTAGAAAACCCTCAGGATTTTGGCGTTTTTCAGGTTGATGATACAGGAAAAGTGATTAAAATTATTGAGAAACCAAGAGAAAATATTTATGGAAACCTGGTGAGTATTGGGATTCATAAATTTGATGATACAATTTTTGATGATTTGAAAAAAATTCCGCTCTCCCCTCGTGGAGAATTGGAAATTACGGATTTGATCGATCTCTACATTCAACAATGAAAATATCGTGCAGTGGAGACTACAGGGCGCTGGACGACGATCGGATATCCGTGGGATATGCTCAAAGGAACTAATGTAATTGTCGGAAATTTTTCAGAAAATACTGATAAATGAGCAGTTATTGAATCAAATGTGACGCTTCATGGAAATATTTTTCTTGAAAAATGAGCAATTATTAAGTCTGGAACATATATCGAAGGCAATGTATATATTGGAGAAAATGCGATTATTGGACCAAATGCATATATTCGTGGCAATTCCACAATCGGAAAAAACTCCAAAATCGGTGCTTTTGTTGAATTAAAAGCGAGTTATGTGGGTGAAAATACAAATATTCCACATCTATCTTATATTGGTGATAGCGTTATTGGAAATTTTGTAAACTTTGGTGGAGGAACAAAGGTTGCCAATCTTCGTCACGATGAAAAAAATATTCGCGCTATGAATAAAGGAAAACTCGTGGATACTGGAAGAAGAAAGTTGGGAGCCATCATTGGCGATGGGACTCACACAGGTATCAACACTCTCGTCTACCCAGGACGTGTATTAGAAACAAATTCCACTACCCTTCCTGGTGAAATTATCAAATAAACGTACAATTATAGTTCAATAATTGTACAAATATATAAATAAAATAATATAATGTTTTGAATTCTGAATTTTTTATTGTGCCTTTCATCAACCAGCTGTTCGCAGAATTTTTATTCACACACAAGGTACAACCCACAAATCACAACACAACAACCAATTACCAAAACAGAACCTTCTCAAAAATGCTTCAAAAATCCCACAATTAAGGTATTTATGTATCATTATGTTCGCGAAGACGATCCTCATGACGCGCCTGTGACACACTCGCTTTCTGTCACACCGAGAAATTTTGATTCTCATATGAAAATTGTCTCCGAATTGACAAAACAGAAAAAAATCAGCCTTATGAGTGGAGAAGATTTTGAAAAATCAATGAAAAATAATTGTTTTCCAGGTGAAAAAATTTGGCTTTTTACCGCAGATGATGGATGGATCGATACTTTCACTGATTTGGCTCCCATCGCAGAAAAATATCAGATTCCTTTTATTTTCGGGATTATTTCCTCAAAAACCAACCATAAGGCGTTTGTAAATTCCGAGCAAATTAAAAAACTTTCTGATAATCCTCTTTTCACGATTGCAAGCCACACAATGACGCACCAACCACTGAATCGAGTCTCTGAAAAAATTGAAAAATCCGAAATTTGTCAATCAAAAAAAGATTTGGAAAAAATCGTACAAAAACCGGTTAATTTGTTTATTTATCCGATGGGGAAAATTGGAAAAAATAGTGAAAAATTCTTAAAAGAATGTGGATATTCTCTCGCTTGGTCGACAAATTTTGGGAAAAATTTTGACTGGAATCATCCGAGTTTTTACGATATGAATCGCATTCGCGTCGATCACGATACAGGTACAAAATTTTTTGAAAATCATGCAAAATAAATTTGCTTTTTCTAAAAAAATCATATAATATTGGCGTCCATAAAATTGGGAGTTCTTAGGAACGCTTGGACCACTTTATTCTTTATTTTTTATTTTCTATGGCAAAAGTTCACGGAAAAAAATTCAATCAGGCAGCAAGTCTTATTGAAAAAGGTCGTCTTTATACTCTTTCTGAAGCAGTTGATCTTCTTGAAAGAACAAATACTGTAAAATTTGACCCAACCATCGAAATTCACTTTAATTTGAATATCGACCCTCGTCAGGCTGATCAGATCGTTCGTTCTACAATCTCACTTCCTCACGGAACTGGTAAAACAAAGAAAATCGGTGCCTTCACTGATCTTGGAAACGAAGCAGAATTGAAAGCAGCTGGTGTAACTGTTGCTGGTGCTGAGGATTTGATTGATTCTGTTGCTCAGGGACATATTGACTTCGATATCGCTATCGCGACTCCTGGAATGATGCGTAAAATGGGTAAAATTGCGAAAATCCTTGGACCAAAAGGTATCATGCCAAATCCAAAAGCTGGTACTGTTGGTGAAGACTTGATCGCGATTGCTTCTGAAATCGCAAAAGGTCGTTTTGAATTTAAAAATGACAAACAAGGAAATGTTCACTCTATCGTTGGAAAACTTTCTTTCGGAAATGAAAAACTTGCTGAAAATATCGCATTTTTCGTAAAAACAATGAAAGAATCTCGTCCTTCTGGTGTGAAAGGAAGTTCAAATTTCATTACAACTCTTTTCATTTGTAATGCGATGGGACCAAGCATCCAGCTTGATGTAAATTCTCTTTAAAAAATCAGCCGAAAGGCTGTTTTTTTATTGGGTTTTAAAAGTTTAGAAAAAATAAACCTCGATTTGAGGTTTTTATCATCGTCATTTGAAGGCAGAAAGAAGAGTGATCTCATCCGCATATTCAATCGAGCCAGCATGTGGAAGCCCCTTAGAAAGCTGCGTAATCGTTACTTCTCGCGGCATGCGTTCTTTGATATACAATTTTGTAGCTTCCCCTTCAATATTTGGATTCATCGCCAAAATCACTTCAGAAATATTATTTTCTTCAGCGATTCGAGAAAATAGCGAATCAAAATTCAGTTTGTCGGGGGTAATTCCAGCAATCGGTGAAATAGCTCCACCCAGTACAAAATACATCCCACGATATACTCCGGTTCGCTCAATAGAAAGCATATCTAAATAATCCTCCACCACACAAAGAATATTTTTATCACGAGAATGATCGGAACAAATTTTACAAATATTCGAACCCATATCAGTAAGACCGTGACATTCACTACACTCCTGAACGCTCGAATGCAATTTTCCAAGCGCTTCAGCAAAATTTTTTACATACGAACTATTGGCTTTAAGCAAAAAAAAGGCGAGTTTAGCCGCCGTTTTTTCGCCAATTCCTGGCAAGTAATGTATCATGTCAATGAGTCTTTTGAGTGCTTCTGGCATTAGTGATTCATAGTAAATTGTGTATCTTTGAGTACCAAAAATGATGAATTAGAAACATTTTCCATACGATTGATAATATCAGCATTCATCACGGTATCAATAGAGCGCCCCTCAGCAATACGAATATCAAGCAAATTTTCCTTGAGCTGGAGTGCACGCATTTCTACTTGCAACGTTCGAACATTATAGCCACGCGTCGCATTCTGGTTCTGCAAAAAGGCATAATAGATAAGCAATCCTCCAATCGCTAAAATTGCCAAAATAAAGGTCTGCGTATATGAAAATCTAAAATTTTCGCGAGCCACTTTTCTTTCTGAGAAAAATGGAATATGTCCTTTTTTTGCTACTAAAACATTAGCATTCATTGGAGAAAATTAGGAAATTCGCTCATAAATTCGAAGTTTTGCACTTCTTGCGCGAGGATTATTTTGAATTTCCTCCTCGCTTGGAGCAATTGGTTTTTTGTTTACTTTTTTAAATTTTGGTGGGACAATTGTTTGTCCAGTGATTTCATCAATTTGTCCTTGTAGAAGTGGTGAGAAAAAATTTTTCACCAAACGATCTTCGATCGAATGAAATGTGATCACAGCAATTTGTCCGCCAATCCTGAGATTCTCTGTGGCCTGCTCAAGTGAAGTCAGAATATGTTCAAATTCATCATTCACAGCGATTCGCAAGGCTTGAAAAACTCGTAATGGTGATTTTTTATCAAAACTTGCTTTTTGAATCAAGTTCACCAATTTTTCAGTCGTATCAATTTTTTCAGTTTTCCGCGCTTCCACGATAGCGCGAGCGATAAAATTTGCCTTTTTTTCATCAGCATAATCCCAGAAAATCTTCTTGAGTTCATCTTCCGAAAGTGTCATGACAAGATCTTCCGCAGTCTTTCCGATTGTCCGATTGAAGCGCATATCCAGCGGTCCATCAAATCGTACGGAGAATCCTCGTTCAGCATCGTCATAGTGAGCGCTGGACACTCCCAAATCATACAAAATAAAATCAATATGTGGAAATTGGTGTTTTCTGAGAATCTGATCAATTTCTGAAAAACTCGAATTTTCCGAAATATGCGAATCAAAATTTTCTAAAAATTGATTGGCAAGAATAATATTTGACGCATCCCTATCAATTCCTATACAAATCCCATCCTGATCGAGATTTTCAAGAAGCATTTTCGTGTGACCACCGAGTCACTGCGTCGCATCAATAACATATTTTCTTGGCGAAACCTTCAAATATGCATCGAGAACTTCATGAAAAAGAACTGGAATATGAATCACAAAAAAAGATAATAAGAAAGCGTAAAATGTGACGAATCACAAGGGTAATGTAATCGTTTTTTTCCATAAGTCAAGCAAAAAAATGAACAAAAATCAAAGAGAAAAATGTGAGAAATAAAACAAATTTTTTCTTGGCTTAAAATCGTTATTTTGAAAATTTTAAATTGGATAATTGTACGAAAAAATGAAATTTGAACAGAAATTGAAGTAGACATTTTTATTATTTAATGAATAAAAATATATAAGAAAAATAAAAATTTTCGAGAAAAAATTTTTAAGTTGCCAAAGTGGAAAAAATTTTTATAATCTGCACATAATTTTAGAATTATGTCTTGATTTAAAACCAAAAAAATTTCAAAAAATCCGCATCAAAATCCGATGCAAATTTCGAAGATTTCTTTACAAAAAACATGATTTTCAGCAAAACATACACCTGAAAATCATGAAGAAAAATCTGAAATTATTCTCACAAGTACTGACAAAAATAAGCGTCGTGCTCGTAAGATTTCGGGAATTTTTTTAATTATTTCTGTGCTTGTATTTGGGGCTGTTTTTGCGATTAAAGCGATTGGAAACACGCCACTCGGAAAAAATAATGACCTTTTTAATCCGATTATTTCGCTGATTGAAGATAATAATAAGCCCGATACAAAAACTCCAGAAAAGCGTGGAAGTCAGAATATTTTGATTGCGGGAATTGGCGGGCGCGGCCATCCGGGCGGTGAATTGACTGATTCACTTATGCTCGCGAACTTGAATTATGATACAAAAACTGTAACACTTCTTTCGATCCCGCGAGACCTTTATGTGGCATACTCTTCGAATTCTGCTGGAAAAATTAATGCTCTGTATCCAATGGGGCAAAAGCAAAATGAAGGCGTAAATCTTCTTGCCAAAAAAGTTTCCGAAATTACCAATCAACCCATTCATCACTATCTGATCATTGATTTCAGCGGATTTAAAAGCATTGTTGATGCGCTTGGTGGCGTAGAAGTTAATGTTCCGAAAAAAATTTATGATCGCGAATATCCGAACAATAATTGGGGATACGAAATTTTTTCTCTGAATGCGGGACTTCAAACACTCGACGGAAATACGGCATTAAAATTTGCACGTTCTCGCCATTCAACAAGCGATTTTGACCGATCATCACGCCAACAATTGCTTCTCAAAGCCATCAAAGATAAAGCACTTTCTCTCGGGATTTTAACAAATCCAGCAAAAATTAGTGAACTGATTGAATCTGTTCGTAATAACCTCAGCACGGATTTGACGGTTGGTGATTTGGTTGATATTGGCCTTGCATTCAAGGATATGAGTAATACAAATATTCTCATGTATGCCTACAATAACGAATGTAACGGAATTTGTATGCCTGGATCATATCTTTATACGCCTGTTCGTGACGATTTTGGCGGAGCTTGGGTACTTCTCCCAGAAAATGCAACACGATCGCGTGTTTCTCGTTATGAAAATATGCGGCAATTTGCGAGCCTTGTTTTTGAATTTCCACATTTGCAAAATGCTGAAAATTCAATTCGAATTGTAACAAATTCTAAAAATCTTTCTCAAGCCAAAAATATTCGAAAAAATCTCGAACAACTCGGCTTTCCGATTGATCATCAAAACGCCATTGTACAAACTGGCGCGACTATTGAGACAACCAATATTCACAAATATTTTGATAATGAGACGGAAACTGGATTTAACGACAATCATATTCTCATAGAGGCACTCAAAAAAATCGAGCCATCCATTTCACAATCAACAGGAACAGGAGCAAAATTTGCTACTGGAACTGGACAATACATTGAAATTATTCTCGGAAATGACGCAAAAAACTATTTTCAGTTTAAAGGAATTTCCGATTCCACGGCAGAAAATAATGATTTTTCCGAATCAAACAAAAAATAAAATCTTCTAAAAATTTTTTGAGATAATTTTTACTCAATGAAAAAAACAACTTTCTGAAATCACGACGATTTCTCTGAAAATCATTCAGAATCTTCACAAATTTCAACACGAAAAAGACGATCAGTCTCATCTTTCGAGCGCCATCGCGGAACAAAATCAAATTCGTGGAGCAAATCAACTACCACCAAAAAATTCTGGGAAACCGGATCTTTTTGGCGTCGGCTCATTGGCGGTTTTTTGATTTGTATAGTTGTTGGGGCTTTGATGATTTGGGGATTATTTCTCAATGATTTGCCAAATATTCGTGATATCGAAAAAGGAAATTTTGCTGAAAGCACCGTATTTTATGACGCGGAAGGGAATGAATATTTTCGATATGGAGAAAATGGAAAACGAATTTATGTGGAATACGATAAAATTTCGCAATCAATTATTGATGCACTTGTTTCGGCGGAAGATCAGGGATTTTTTGAAAATCCTGGAATTGACTTCTTGGGATTGGCGCGCGCTGGGTTTTATTATATCACAGGGAAACGCAGCCAGGTTCAGGGAACCTCAACGCTTTCTCAGCAGCTTATTAAAAATACGCTTTTGACGAATGAGCGCTCTATTAAGCGAAAAATTCAGGAAGCCTATCTTGCATATCAACTCAATCAAACATACAGTAAAGAAAAAATTCTTGAAATGTACCTCAATTTGATTGAATTTGGGCACGGAGCGAACGGCGTAGAACAGGCTTCGTTGACATTTTTTGGAAAAAGCGCCAAGGATGTAGGGCCTCTTGGGGCGACAATTCTCGCTTCTCTCCCAAAAAGTCCAACAGCATTTTCACCATATTCGAAGCGTGAACGATTGATGGGAAAAATCGAGGCATATCCTTCAGATACACCAACTGATCGGGTTTTACTCAACGATTTGGAGATTGCCAATACAAAATATGGCACACTCTATACTGAATTTAAAAATTATATTCAGAATCTCACTTTCACACAAAAAGGAAACAATTCTGTGGAAGTCTGTGGGATGAAAAAGGAATATGTAGCAAATAGTGCTTACACACCGAATTCTCGCGGTTGTAAAGAAGTAACCTATGAAGATGTTCTCAATTTACTCGGAAATATCACGGTGAAAGGACAGCTCGCTATTGATGATCATGCGCCAGAGGAATATACCATAGAATATAGTGTCGGTCGTAAAGATTATGTAGCAACGCAGATGCTTCGATACAAAAAAATTACGCCTGATGTTTTTGCAAAAATTATTTATGATGGACTTGAATTTCAATTCAATATTCCAGAAAATAATTTGCAATATCCATATTTTATTATGTATGTTCAGGAGCAACTTGAAGCCAAATATGGAAATGATATTAACATTAAAAAAGGCCTCAAGGTCTATACAACTCTACGCCCAAACCTTCAAAAAGAAGCAGAAAAAATTATTGTACAGCAAGTAAAAGACAATAAAAATCAGGGTGCAACGAGTGCATCATTGGTTGCTATGGATAATACTACTGGTGAAATCATTGCAATGGTCGGTGGTCCTGATTACAATGATAATAAAAACAACATGACGACAGCCCTTCGTCAGCCAGGTTCATCATTTAAGCCACTTGTCTATGGACTTGCGATTTCTAAACATCCGATTGGGCCAGAAAGTCCCGTAGCTGATGTGAAAACAAAATTTGGAAGCTACGAACCCAACAACTATGATCGAGGCTTTAAAGGGATTATGAGTGTCGGACAGGCACTCGCCTATTCTCGAAATATCCCAGCCGTAAAAATGTACTTCTTGGCTGGGAATGAAAAAGAAATTATTCCATTTACAAAAAATATTGGAATTACGACTCTGAATGCTGATTTTGGTTATGGTGCGCCACTTTCACTCGGTTCTGGTGAAGTGAAAGCTATTGAAATGATGCAGGCATATTCGGTTTTTGCGAACAATGGTATCAAAAATGAGGCTCACGCAATCAAGCGAATTGAAGATTCTCAGGGTGGCGTTATCGAAGAACGCGTAAACAAACAAGGACAGGAAGTCTTCTCACCTGCTGCGTCTTACATTATTAGTAAAATTCTTTCAGAAAATAATTATCGCCCAGAATCTCCAACTTGGCGAAATAATCTGACGGTTAGCGGAAAAACTGCTGCCGCAAAAACTGGAACTTCCAATATGGAAAACAAAAAAACTGGAAAAATTTTGCCGCGCGATACTTGGACAGTTGGTTATAGTCCTAATATTACGACCGTAGTATGGGCTGGAAATGTGGATGGCTCGCCACTTAAAGGTACGTGTGATGGTATCAACTGTGCCGCGCCTGCTTGGAAAAAATTCATGACATACGCGCTGAAAGATTTACCAAATACACCTTTTAAAGAACCAACCGGACTTTTCAAGATAAAAACAGCAAAACTCAGTGGACTCTTGAGTGATAGTGGTGTCAGCAATATGACCGCAGTCAAGCTTGATGAAAAAGATACAGGAAACAAGGAAGTAAAACTTGATGGGCTTTGTGGGGGACCTGTAACCGCCAATACTCCGGAAGATTCTATTGTGATTGGATACACACCAAGTTCAAAGCCTATTGTGGATCGATATGATCCTGAATGGCTCAAAGGATTTTTTGCGGCTGCTAATATTAGTGCAATGGCTGATAATGATAGAAAAACTTCCACAACGCCATGTGATCGTCCAAATTCAAAAGGAACAGTCAATATTTCAACAAAAATTGTTGGCGCAGGACAAAATATTTTGGAAGTGAGTTGGTCGGGTGATCGCCCAATTGCAAAATTCCGCGTCAGTGTTGATGGAAAAGTTTTGAAAGAAACTTCCTATGAAGATGCTGCTCGAAATGGCACTGATCGTATCAATACGACATCTTTGAGTGCATCAAATGCGATTGTAGTTGACCTCATTGACACGTATGGATACCGATATTCGTACTCAACGAATGGAAGTGGTGAAGGAACTTCAGAAACAACCCCCACTCTTCCAAGTATCAATGAAGATAACGCAAATATTGAGCCGAGCATTTCTATCACTAACCCATCGCGTGGAAGCATTAGTATCTACGCAGGAGATATGTTCAATTTGCGATTTGGTATCACAGTAGGTACCACCAAGCGTACCGTTAATATCACACTTGATGGAAAAAATATTCAGTCAGCAACCTCAGGAGACACATTCGTGATTCCTATGCTCACAGCAGACTTGACACCAGGCAATCACCAAGTGAATGTCACGGTCACTGATGGCAATGGGAAAACCGCTTCAAAATCTATAACGCTTACTATTCTAGCACGATAATTATGAAATATTCAAATGTTTCTGTCGCATACGGCGAAAGAACAATTTTACACGATATCAGTCTCGAGATCCAACCAGGAGAATTTGTTTTCCTGATTGGATCTTCTGGAAGCGGAAAAACCAGTTTTATCCGCACGCTTTTGGGTGCCAAAAAAATTAAATCTGGAAAAATTTTGGATGACGCGGGCAATGACATCAGTGCGCTTTCTCCGAAAAGATTATTGCAATATCGTCGAAATCTTGGAATTATTTTTCAGGATTTTAAACTTTTGCCACGAAAAACGGTGCGTGAAAATGTAGCGTTTGCGATGGAAGTTTGTGGCTATTCTCAAAAGGAAATTCACAAACGAATTCCTGAAATTCTCGCGCAAGTTGGTCTTTTAGCAAAAAAAGAAAAATTCGTAGAAACACTTTCTGGTGGAGAAATTCAGCGAACTTGTATCGCGCGCGCCCTCATTCATCATCCGCAGATTATTATTGGAGATGAGCCAACAGGAAATCTTGATAAACACAATGCGCTTGAAGTAATTCATTTACTTGAAAAATTGAATGAACAAGGAAAAACAGTGATTGTAGCGACGCATGACGAACATTTGGTGAATACTCTCAAAAAACGCGTTATCGCCTTCAAGGACGGGAAAATTTTTTCTGATGAAAAAAACGGTACTTATTGTCTGTAAAATATGATAACCGAGGAAAATCTCGCCAAAAAATTTATTGGAAAAGGCTTTTGGCTCTATCTGTTTACATTTCTTTCTGCGCCGCTCGCCTACATCGCAAAAATGATTTTGTCGCGCGATGTGAGCGTCGCAGAATTTGGAATTTTTTATGGAATCGTGAGTCTGATAACGCTTTTATCAGCGCTCAATGATTTGGGTGGAACTGAAAGTCTCAATTATTTTTTGCCAAAATACATCATTCGAAAAGAATATTGAAAAGTAAAATATCTTCTGTGACTGGTTTTTAAGTTGCAGATTTTTTCGAGTTTGGCGATTATTGGAATAATTTTTTTGTTTAGTGATGCTATTGCACTCATTCATTTTAAGGATGCTCAAGCTGCGGAAATGCTTCGTATTATGTCGATGTTTTTTCTAGGTTCCAATATTTTACATATTTGTACGGCGCTTTTTTCGGCCACGCAAAATACTAAACTCCAAAAGTCTACCGAATTTGTACGGCTCGCCTCAACACTTGCATTGATGGCAGGGATTTTTTTCCTTGATATTGGAAACCTCATTTTATACGCGTGGATTTGGATTTTGGGTGTGCTGATAGCCATTTTATTTGCAGGATTTTTTGCCTACGAAAAATATTATGTCGAATATCTCAAGAATATTCCCACAGAAAAAGATACTATTTTGCGAAAGGATTTTATCAAATACGCGATTCCAACATTTTTGACAGCCAATATTAGCCTTATTTTATCGCAAATTGATGCACAGCTTGTGACGGGGATTCTTGGCAACGAAGCACAATGATTGTATAGCAATTATTTGTCAATCATGACACTACCATTCATCGTCATTGCGCCAATTATGGCATTTCTCTTCCCTGTTTTTACCGAACTACACGCACGCGGAAATACGGAAAAAATTTTGTTTTTATACAAAAATTTGATGCTCTACTTTGTAATCATTGCGATTTGGGTTTCATTTTTTCTTTTCCAAACAGGCACAAATTGGGCACAAATATTATTTGGTGCATCATACATCGAATCAGGAATTATTTTGCAATATTCAGTGCCATTTTTGATTTTTAATATTCTCAACCAACTCAATTTTCAATTACTAGCAGGAACAGGTCATGCCTGGAGTCGTACGATTAGCTTTGGAATTGTCTTGCCGATCAATATCGCACTCAATATTTATCTGATTCCAAAATTTAGTGTCGAATGATCGGCACTCGCGGTTGGAATCTCATGGATTCCACTCTACCTGATGACATTATATTCATCACGAAAATATATTTCAATGCCACCGATTTTTCCTATTTTTCTCAATATTATCGCGGTCGTGGAAGCGTATTTTCTCGGAGAAATCATCACCGAAAGCGGAAAATTTTCTTCTGTCAGCGAACTCCTTTTGATGATTGGAATTTACGCGATTTTCTTCGTGTTAATCAATTTTTCTACCTTCAAAAACGCGATTCCTCTTTTAAAAACTCACCGTTCATAGTATGCAATTTATTTTTTCTGGAATTATTTTCTTCCTTTGGTCAATTTTTGTAATTTTCTTGTATTATTCACAAAATCTCAGCCATATCCGCCTTCTTCAAGTAAATAATTTAGGATTATTGGTGGGATTTTTGGTAGTATTTGGAATTCTTTTTGCGCTCTACAAAAAATTTGCATACCAAAAAAGTGCAAATAATACCACTTGGAGTTTTTGGACGATTTTATGAGGATTTTTTGCACAACTTTTTCTTGTGTGCGTGATGTATTCGATATTTGTGAGCGAAACTTTTTCAGGCGCAAATGCATTTATTTTGTTTGGAAAAATTCTACAAATGCTTGCGTATCCGTTTTTTCTCGTATTTTTGTGGCGAGCTGTTGGTGCAACGATTTTTTCACAAAGCACGACTTGGAAAAATATTTCCAAAAAATTCACTATCCCCGCAGAAACCGCTATTGGAATGTTCGTTTTTGTGATGGGAATGTTTACGCTGGGACTTTTTGGTGTCATTCGATTTGAAGGGCTTTTGGGACTATTGGGAATTCTCACCATCGTGAGTTTTTGGGGCTGGAAAATTATTTTTTCTGATATTAAAAATTTAAAAATCACGATTTTAAGCTCGCCAATTTCATTCAAAATTATTTCAGCAGAACTGGTTTTTTCAGTGCTTGCATTCGTAGTTTCTGTCGCGTTTATCAATATTTTGCGACCAATGCCAATCGGATGGGACGATATTGGAGTTTATATGAATTTTCCTCGTCTTATAGCCAAAAGTGGCGAACTTTTGTCGGCGGCCGGAATGACGACTTGGCACTTGGTGACTGCATCCGGATTTTTGATAGGCGACACAACCGCGGTAGCATTTTTTGTGAATCAAATCGGCGGAATTCTCGCAACTATTACGATTATTTCGGCATTATCACTCCTTTTTGAGAAAAAAAATCCCGAGAAAAAAACTGATTCGCGTTTTTTGATTTTGCCAATAATTTTGGGTATCGTGTATTATTTGATGCCAATGACGATTTTTCAGCAAGCCAAAGATATGAAGTTGGATCCGGCGCTTATGTTCGTGAGTGTCACGGCGTTTATGACACTCATTCTCGCGATTAAATCATTTTTTGAAGACGAAAATTTTAAAAAGACACTTTTTCTTGGTTTTTTGGCTGGAATTTTCGTAGGATTTGCGTTCAGTATCAAGATTACCTCGCTCATGCTGATTCTCGCGAGCCTCGGATTTGTATCGTATCAAATTCTCGGAATTGGCGGATTTATAGGATTTGCTGGGATTTTCGTAGCGATTTTTACAAAACTTGTGCTCTGGTCGCAAATGTTTGTACAAATCCCAAGCGACTCAATTGGAATTTTTATTTGAGGGCTTATAGTTGGGATTTTTGGATATATTTTTGCATTTTTTAGTCATACAAAAAATATTTTCAAATATACCAAAATTATTGGAATTTTTCTCATTGGAATCGCGATCCCTGTAGCGCCGTGGGTTACGAAAAATTTTATACAGCTTTCTGGGCAGAAAATTTCGCTGTATAGCCTCATCAACGGAAGTCGCGAAGATCGTTCACATGGAATTTTTTTCGCGGATTTTGGAAAAATTTATTCCACCAAAGAACTGGCGGAGCGCGAAGCAGACACGAGTTATGCGATGATTACAGACGATGGAACGTCGCTCAATGAGGATTTCGCCCGATATTTTGGGCAAGAAACAGGTATTAATAATTATCTAAAATTGCCCGCAAATCTGACTTTACAAAAAAATCAAACCGGCGAATTTACAGATATTACCTACATTTTTTTGGCATTTGTGCCAGTTTCGTTATTATTTTTAACCACAAAACCTGAAAAAGAATATACGATTGCATGGGTTGGTGGAATTATCTTCCTCCTGATTTGTGGACTTTTAACCTTTGGGAGAGTATTTGGGGAAATTGGAATTTTCTCGGTAATTACAAAAATTCTTTGATCTATTTCGCTTCCAATCGGCTATGGAATTCTTTTAATTCCAATTATTTTGCTGCTTTTGCTCGCGCATTTTTGTCTTTCACAAAAAACCACAAAGCAAAAAAATATTCTCGGACTCATTTTTTTCCTCGCATTCTACGGATTTTTGTTCTGGATTTCTGCATTTGGCGTAGTTTGGTACGGAATTTTGATTTATTTTTTGATGCTTGCTCTCGTTGGTTTTGGTATCGAAAATATCAATGATTCGGAAAATGATTCATCTGGAATAAAAAAATTATATTCTCTCAGCTTTTTCGTGCTTATTGGGCTGTATATTTTTGGAAGCGCCATTCTTCATTCTTACAAAAACCTGACAACTGCTGGTTATAACGAATACAAATTTGGCCAACTTTCACAAAATTCAGCCATTTTCTTTTACAAAAATGATTATTTTGAGCCACTTCTCGAGCTCAATCTCAAAAATTCTGAAAATTTGGCACAAGGAATTTCTGAAAAATTTTCGTCACTTTCAAATGTGAATTTTTTGAAAAATTGGTGGCCTGATAGTACACCAAAAACACCACAAAGCCTCCATGAAGGATTTGTTCGGATGAATGCGGAATTGCAATTTTACGAACATCAAATTCCCGCGCTCAAAAATTATGCGGATGAGTCAATTACAAAAATTCGAGAAAATTCACAATTGTCAGTGGAACAAAAAAGGAGCGAAATACAGAAGATCCAGACGCAATTGGATACAAATCTCCAAAAAATTCGTTCTATTATCGCGCAGCTTCGGCAAGGGATTTCCGCGATGAATCCTCTCATGGATGCTATGTACGCAAAAATTCTTTCGCCTGAAAAAAATCAGGAAAATGACGCGCCAATTTATCGCATTGGGACATTTTTTACCTATTTTATCAACAATAATCGCGTGCGTTTTTATGACGATAGTCTATTGATTTCATTTCAAAAATATTTTTACGATAAAAATCCAAACATTACGATCGATCGTTTGAAAAAAATGGGATTTAAATATTTACTCCTCGATCTCAACGCGGCGACGATTGACAAAAAAATTTCCAATGAAGTGGCTCGAAAGGAAGGCAGAAAATCACTGACTGATCGCCACGAAAATTTTTTAAAAACAATAAAAAATCCACAATTGGAGCTCATGAGTACGGACAATCTTTGTTTGCGATTTGCTATTGATGAATTTAAAAATGGCAACATTGAAAATGATGAAGATTTTTTGAGAATTGCTGGAACGAATTATACGAGTTATACAGGTGAAAGCGGAAATTTGCAAGCGATTTCCCCGACAGAAAAACGATCTGCGTGTATCGAGGCAGTGTATGCGCACATCAAAAAAAACGGAAGCAAGTCGTATTCATATTTTTTGCCAGCGCTCAACGCCAAAAGTCAGGAAGAATTTAATCAGGCTTTTGCACAACTTTTCCCAAATCAAACTTGGTTTGCACTTTTTAAAATCAAAGAATAAAAAAACGGACTATTGTCCGTTTTTTAAATTTCCAATTGCCGCACGAAATTGATTCGCACGATCCAAATAATCCTTGAATAAACCAAATGAAGCGCATCCTGGCGAAAGCATCAAAATATCGCCATTTTCTCCAAAACCAAAAAGCCAATTCGTTGCTTTCTCAAGCGAATCTGTTTCCAAAAATTCAATATTATTTTGTTTCGCCAAACCAGAAAAAAGTTTTTTCGTTGCGCCAATACATGCAATTTTCTTGACGCGTCGAGCAAAAAGCGAACCAAGTTCAGAAAAATCATCACCCTTATCAGAACCACCAGCGATGAGCAAAATATTTTTCGAATCGCCGTACGAGTGAAGCGCCGCGGCAAGGCTCTGTGCGGAGGTTGATTTCGAATCTTCGACAATTTTGATACCATCAATTTCATCTATCAATTCCAGACGATGCGGAAGTCCTGAAATTTCTTTAAGAATTGGAGCAATTTTTTTAAAATCAAGCCCCATTTCACGTAATACAAGCAAAACTGAAAGCACATTCATGGCATTATGTACGCCTGAAAAATGTGTTTCTGAAAGTTTCATTTCTCAAAAATTCTTCACAAAAATTTTCTCGCCATCCGTCCAACTTTCCGTTTTTTGTGATTCAAAAAAATTTTCTGTATTCGAAAAATTTTGAAAATCCAAATTTTTATTTTTTATAAAATCGTACACTTCTTGATTGATAATTGCTCGTTTTGAGGTATTTTTTATCAAATTCATTTTTGCGTCACTATATTCTTGCAAATCACGATGCCAATTGAGATGATCTGTTTTGAGATTGGTGAAAATAGAAAAATCGCTAGTAAAAGACTTTTTTGAATTTTTTCCAATCCAATGTAGCATAAATGATGACGCCTCAAGAACGATAATCCCCTCTTTTTCATCGTTTTTGAGAATTTCTGCAATGGTTTCAGAAAATGGAATTTCAAAATTCCCTGAAAGATATATTTTTTTCTTGCCAAAAAAGTACTTTTGTAGTATACTAAAAGCCATCCAAGTCGTCGTAGATTTGCCATCAGTTCCAGTAATTGTCACAATTTCAAAATCTTCTGGCAAAAACTGATACGCAAAATCAAGTTCGGAAATTACCTTTCCAGTCGAATAAATCTGATGCGTTCCAGAAATTCCAGGCGATGGAATAATAGCTTCAAATTGGGAAAAATTAGAAATATTGTCCGAATCATCCATAATTTGAAAATCCAAATTTTGTATGCGACAGAGCTCTGCAACCGCATTTCCTACGCGACCCTTTCCATAAATCAGATACATAATTTTTTTTAGAATATGAATAGTATATACAAAATCTGTGAAGTGCAAAAGTTTTTTGCGGCAAACCCAAGCGCATCACTCGGGCAACACATTGGAACGCATTTTTTTGATAATGCAGACGATGAGCGTTTTCAGGAAACTCTTGGTGCATCATGGAGTTCTTTCGCGCCCAATAAGCACATTGAAGGGACTTTACACGATTTGTATACCATTCCAAATTTTAATGAGCCAAGTGATATTATTGCCTTTGTTGACAATATGCAGTCGGAGCAGGCCAACAAAAAAATTCAGAAAAATGCTAACCAAAATCAAGAATATATTGAGCACAAGAAAAATATTGAGCGTGATCTCATTTTGGCATCGAAAAAAACACTCGAATATTTGGAGGCAGAAAATTATCACATCACGCCAATGCTCAGAAATTTTGAATTTTCGAGTCTTTCGAGTTTTTTAAATACTTATAAAGTACTCTACAAAAAGGCAAAAACCACTATTTCGGTACGCATCAGTCTTTGTACATACCTCAAAGAATTGACTACTTTTTTTAAAATCATTCGATATCCTGGTTTTCAGGTCAATCACGAGACAGGAGAAATTGATCTCAAAAATAATGATTTTATCGAGGAGATTGAAAATTTTTTTAATGATAGAGAAATTTTTGAAGCCAAAAATGGCGAAGCTTTTTCGAAAGATTCTCCGTATATGCTCGGCGAAACGATCTTGGATGGGCAACAAATTCCCTTTCAGATTTCGTTTGGTGTAAAAAGTGTGGAAAGTCTCGCTGAAAAAATTGATGGACAAGCAAAATATCACCTACTGGACGCAGTGAATGATTTGCATCGAATGCGCGTCGAAGTTACGGACACAAAACACGCAATGAGCATGGGAAGTAAAATTTTTGAAAAATTGGGTGGAAATTTTCAGATTCGAGTGATGGGAAATATGATTTCGCCGGAAGAAGTAAATCTATATATTGATCAATTTTTACAAGGAAATGAACAAGAAGAAATCCGAACAGCTTTTAAAGAAATAAAATTTGAAACCAGCGGAAAAGCCACAAGTGCTCCACGAAAAGAGTTGCGCCTTGTTCGTGATGGGAAAAATCACGCCAATCACGCACTCGAAGTACAAATTGTTTTGAGCGATAATACGAACGAAATTGGTTTTGCACATCATGATATTTATCGAATGAAGCGGAAAATTAGCACAAAAATTCGACTACAAAGTTACATTATGCACAGAGAAATTATTTCTATTATCAATCGAATTTTTGGGGAAAATGAGAAAAAATACGGAAAAATAACGATTCCATTTTCTCAAGAGCGCGTCTTGGAGTATATTTTGGAAGATATGACGAAAAAATGAGAATTGGTCGAGATTTATACTCAAAAAACGAAACACTCAAACAATCGAAGTTATTCCAATTCACGAATGATTGTGCTTTTTCAAAAAAATTATAAAGCAACGACGGAAAAAAGTGAAATTTACACAATTCAACAAACCACAAAGGGTGAAGTTCATGAATTGATCAAATATTTTAAACCACCAAAAAAATAACCCAAAAGGGTTATTTTTTATATCCAACGAGAATGTTTGGATTTTTAACAAATTTCGCAGTAAAGGCGATAAGTGCGCGAGAAATCCACATCGCTGTGAAAAGTGAGAGCAAAATCCCGACTCCAAGCATAAACCCAAATCCTTTAATCAACGAAACCCCGACAGCAAAAAGGATAAATGCCGACAAAAACGAGGTAATATGAGAGTCCCAAATTGCCGCCCACGAATGTTTGAAACCAATAGAAATCGCTTTATTCGTTGGCATTTTCTCATGAAGCGCCTCATGCACGCGCTCGAAAATCAAAATATTTGCATCAATCGCAAGCCCGATCGAGAGAATCACTCCGGCAATAGAGGCAAGCGTCAATGTCACACCCGTCATTTTCACAATTGCAATCAAAATAATAGCGTAAGAAACGAGCGCGATGCCAGCAAGAAGTCCACCAACTCGATAAATAATCGTCAAGAAAAGCACAATCACAGAAAGTCCCACCACACCTGCAAGCATAATTTGCTCAAGCGCGGCATCACCAATTTTTGCATCAATCGTTCGTTCACTTGTCAAATAAATCGGCGCAGGCACAATTCCTGTAGTAATATCATCAGCTACGGCCTTCGCCTCAGCAAGTGTTGCATATCCACCAGAAATTTCGGCGCGACCATTGGAAATCATATCATTTACACGAGCATTCATGACCATTTCATCTCCCACAAAAATTGCGAGAGACTGACCAATGAGGCGTTTTGTAATTTCAGCAAAAATTTTCGCACCTTCATCGTTGAAAGTCAATGAAACTTTTGGCTGAAAACTCGCAGAATCCAAAAATGCCGACGCACTCGTCAAATAATTATCATTCAAAATTTTTCCATCGGCCGTTTTAGCTGGCGCCCAAATTCCTGGTTCACGATTTACTCGAACATAGGAATATTTATAATTATTTTCAGAAATTTTTTCATCCAAACGAAGCGCCACATATCCTGTACTTGTCTGTACCTCTGCGCCTGTTCCAATCGCAATTTTTTCTACAACTTCCTCAGCATCAAAAATATGGGGAAAAGTGTCAGCAGAAAATTTTTCTAATGCCGAAATTTTCGCTTCTGGCGGAATTTCTCCTGTTCCCGTTTTTGCAACAATATTATCATTCGGTTTATGATATTTTTGAGAAATAATATTGAAATCGAGCGTTTTGAGATCTTCACTTGCTTCGCTCGCTAATTTTTCACGAGCCGCATATTCTTCATCGCTCGTACTCGTACGAATTTCACGGAATTCAAGATCCACCACTTTTCCAATCACTTCTTTCGCATTTTTGATGTCTTGCTGCTGACGCTTTTCTCGTTCTTCAGGCGACAAATCGCTATACGATTCTGTAGGAATTTGTACGACAATATGCGTATCAGTTCCATATTTGAGTGTTTGAATATTTGGTTCAGAAAGTCCAAGCGAACTTACGCGTGTATCAATAATTTTTTTAAGACCTTCCACAACAACGGATTCATTATTGGCTGGTGCAGAATTTGGATGGTTCGCAGAATCATTATTTTCGTCAGTTTTTAGTGCTGACAAATCCACTTGATAATCCAGCTCTACCCCACCCTGCAAGTCTAATCCAAGCGTATACTGCTTATTCAAAAATTCATTATCAATCGTAATTCCGACATTTTTCCACGGAAAAATATATAATGCTGAAAGCACAATAATCGCTACAGCAAAAACAAAACGCCAAACAACATTCATAAAAAATAATATAAAAACGCTCCGATTATAAAAATTTTTCAAATATTTGCAAGAAAAAAGAAAATATGTTACAATTGGGAAAATTTGTTTTATTCTTATGTCAACTTCTCTCGTAAAAAAGGCGCTCGAATACGTGACGCCTCTGATTTCCGAAAAATGTAAAAATCATCATTTTCATAATATTCATCACACCTTGAGCGTTTTTGATCGTGCGACATACCTTGCGATGAGTGAAGATATTGGACAGGAGGATACCGAAGATTTGCAAATTGCGGCGCTTTTTCACGATACGGGTTTTATCAAGCAATATGCCAAAAATGAATATGCTGGTTCGCAAATTGCACGAAAATGGCTTCAAGAAAACAATCATCCCGAAAATCGTATTCAAAAAATCGAGCGAATTATTATGGCAACAGTACTTTTTAGTAAGCCAAAAAATATTCTCGAAGAAATCATTCAAGATTCAGATTTGGACAATATTGGAACCAAATGAGCATTCAAAAATTCTGAACTTTTGTATCACGAAATCCGCGAAATCGGAAATGTAGTCGTAACCGATTGTGCTTTTTGGCAATTTGCGTATCGCCTGTACACAACTTTTCGATTCAATACAAAAACGGCACGCGCCGAGCGTTCTCATCAAAAAGAACTCAACCAACAACTCATTGAATCATACCTCAAAATGCTCGAATGTGAGGTTCCACACAATACGGATTTGGTAGAAAAAGTGGTATAATTTTCTCCGAAAAAATATTTATAAATTAGCACTTAAAAAGTCAAGTGCTAATTTTTTGACTTTTTATTTTTTTGAATATAATGTTTTTGTTTATTTTTTATCACAAATTATGAGCCTTACAACTGAAATGATTGAAAAAATCGTACCACTTTCTGATCGCGTTTTGCTCAAACCAATTGAAGCAGACAAAATTACAGCTTCTGGAATTATTTTGCCAGATAGCGTCAATAAGGAACGGCCTTCACTCTATGAAGTCGTGGCGGTTGGTCCAGGAAAAATCGATAAAAATGGAAATTTTGTGGCGATCGAACTTCAAAAAGGCGATCGCGTAATTAGTGGTCAATATTCTGGCGATGATGTCAAAGTTGACGATATGACCTACAAAATCGTGGCTTATGAGTATATTCTCGCTAAAATTTCTCAATAATTTTTAAATTTCAAATATGTCAAAAAATATTCTCTTCGGCGACGAAGCTCGCCTCAAAATGTTCGCTGGAATGGAAAAAGTCGCTAAAACCGTGGTTTCAACCATGGGACCAAAAGGGCGAAATGTAATTTTTTCAAAATCTTTTGGCGCGCCACAAGTAACCAATGATGGCGTAACCATTGCCAAAGAAATTGAATTAGAAGATAAAATTGAAAATATGGGCGCGGAGCTTATCAAGGAAGCTGCCTCCAAAACCAATGATTCTGCGGGCGATGGAACGACCACTGCTACCCTTTTGACCTATGCAATGGCAAAAGAATGACTTCGCGAAATTCGTTCTGGAATCAATGCCATCGAACTCAAAAATGGAATGAAAAAAGCGGGGGCTCTCGTGGTGGATGAACTCGCGCGACTGGCAACGCCACTCAATAGCCAAGAAGAAATCGAACAAGTAGCAACGATTTCGGCACAGGATGCGACGGTTGGAAAAATTATTGCTTCAGCTATGGAGCAAGTTGGAAAGGATGGTGTCATCACTGTGGAAGAAGGACGAACTTTTGGACTTGAAATCGAAGTAACTGAGGGAATGAAATTCGATAATGGCTACATTTCACCATATATGGTAACTGATGCGGAAAAAATGGAATCTCGTGTAGATGACGCCTTTATTCTTATCACGGACAAAAAAATTTCTTCCCTCAAAGATATTATCGGAGTTTTGGAAAGTTTAGCTGAAAACGGAAAACGCGAACTTGTGATTATTGCCGAAGATATTGATGGTGATGCACTTACTGGTCTTATTCTCAATCGTCTCAAGGGTTCACTTTCAGTTCTTGGAATTAAGGCACCAGGATTTGGTGATCGCAAAAAAGATATTTTAAAAGATTTGGCGATTTTGACAGGCGCAACGGTAATTACCGAAGAATTAGGTTACAAATTAGAACACGCTGATATTGCTCATTTGGGTCGTGCCAAAGCGGTTCTAGCAACCAAAGATCACACGACAATTATTGGTGGTGCTGGCGACAAATCTCTCATTGACGCTCGAGTTCGCGAAATTCGCTCACAGATTGAGCAGAGCAATTCTGATTATGATAAAGAAAAAATGGCTGAACGCGTGGCAAAACTTGCTGGTGGAATTGCTGTGATCAAGGTTGGTGCTGCCTCAGAAATTGAAATGAAAGAGAAAAAATTGCGAATTGAAGATGCGCTCAATGCCACAAAAGCTGCGGTTGATGAAGGAATTGTCGCAGGCGGTGGCGTGGCACTGCTTCGTGCAAGCCAAATTTTGAAAAATGCTAATCTCAATGCCGAAGAAAAAATTGGTGCCGAAATCGTAGCGCGCGCACTTGCCTACCCAATTCGTCAAATTGCTGATAATGCTGGGAAGGAAGGTGCTGTCGTTGTGAATACGATTATACAAAATCCAGAACAAAATTTTGGATATGATGCTGGGTCTGATGAATACAAAGATTTGGTTCGTGCTGGAATTATTGATCCGAAAAAAGTTGAGCGTTCAGCGCTTCAGAATGCGATTTCTATCGCATGAATGTTTCTCACGACCGAGGCGCTTATCGTCGATATTGAAAAAGAGAAAGCCGAAATGTCGATGCCAAATCCAGGAATGGGTGGAATGGGAATGTATTAAAAAATCCTCACGAAAGTGAGGTTTTTATTTTGTAAAAAATTTTTCAAGAATTTTTTCATCATGCATTTTTGGTAAATTTTCCCAAGAAAATAATTGTAATTTTTCGTGTTTTTGTGGTTCGCGATTTTTCATTTTTTCCCAATTTTTCACATCACAAACAAAATATATACCTAACCAGTGCACATCATCCAAAATAATTTTTTGATGCGCGAAAAATGAAATATTCGAAATTTCTAAATTGGTTTCTTCCAAAATTTCTCGATCAAGCGCATTCTCCAAATCCTCTCAAAATTCGAGAGTCCCCCCAGGCAAAAGCCACTCCCCTCCTCAAATCCTCTGGGTTTTTCGTTTTTTAATCAATAAAATATCATTATTCTTGTTAAGAATAATTGCACGGGTATATATTTTAAAATTCATAAAAAACTTAGAATTACGAGGATTATACAAAAGAAAACGCCCCTGTCAACGCTTTTTAACCATAAATAAAAATCCCACTTTTGTGGGGTTTTTATTTTATCAATTCATATGTATACGGAATTTCATCATCAATGGCATCATCTAAATATTCATCAAAATATCGAACTTCTTGCCATTCCCCATCAACATATTTGCGAATCGGCGTATATCCAAAATATTCGACCATAAGTGAAATAGCGCTTTTTTTGTGTGAATATTCCTTTTTTGGAAGCGAAAAATCAGGATTTTTGTAAATTTTTCCATACATTTCAAAAAGCGAATACAGTATTTTTCCATATCACTTTCCGCGAAATTGTGGGTGAATAACGCTTTCAAGATGAGAATCTTTTTCCAGCCCATGGTACGAATAATGTCCTGGTTGCATAAATCCGATTTCATGATGTTTTTCATCTGTGATTCGCAATGATTTTTCTTCAAATTGAATATGAATATTGTGGGAATTTTCGATATCTTCAATGTATTTTTTAAATTTTTCTGGTGAGGAAATATCAAGAATATCGGCCACGATTGATGACTGTTTTTCTTGATATTGATCAATATCCAATAATCCAAGTCCCTCACTTGCCAAAATATTTTCCCACTCATCAGCAAGATGATTATTATTTGCGCGCATGAATATTTGGGTTATTTTTCATATTTTCGGTAATGCGACGACGGATTTCGGACTTGAGCTGTTCTCCGTGTTCTGATTTCATGAGCAGCATCAAAAAATCTTCTTTGAGAAACACTTGCAATTCTGCATCTTCAACTACCTCAATAGTTGCCGTACGAAGATCATCTGTAATAAGGGCCATTTCACCAAAAAATCCACCCTGTCCGATTGTCGCGCGTTCCTCACCATCGATGAGTACGCGAACTTTTCCAGAATTAATATAATAAGCACAACCATTGGAAACATCGCCCTGCTTGAGGATAATTTCACCTTTTTTTCGGAATTGAGCCTGTGTCATCAAAAGAAAATACGCAACAATTTCTTTTGAAAAACCATCAAAAATGTAGAGATTTTCAATATTTGTAGACATATGAAAAATTAAGAACACCTGTATTTTATCACGATTTTTCGGAAAAAGCAAATTTTGGCAATCAAAAATACAAAAATTCCTAACAACAAAAAATCCCTATTTGAGGGACTTTTTGAAAATTATTGCCAGTCAAAAGTAATTTCATTTTTGAGTGCGGAAATAGACACATTTTTTTTCTTGGAATTGAGAATCATCGCGTCAGCAATTTTATCCTCAATTTTGTCTTGAATAAAGCGACGAACTGGGCGCGCACCGTATTCTGGAGAAAATGTTTCTTCCAAAATCAGAGAAATCAATTTTTTGTCATACGTCGCGGAAATTCCAATTTGTTTCAGGCGATCGAGCAATTCATCCAATTGCAACACGATAATTTTTTGCAAAATTTTCTTATCAAGCGGACGGAAAACAATAGTTTTATCGATACGATTGATAAATTCTGGTGCAAAAAATTCTGGCAATTGTTTCATGACGCGAGCACGAATATTATCAAAATCGGCAATAATTTTTTCTTCATCTTTTTCAGAAGTATTAAAACCAATTTGTGCAGCTTTTTCGTTAAATTCGTCCGAACCAAGATTTGAAGTCATGATGATAATCGTGTTTTTAAAGTTGATTTGTCGGCCTTTTCCATCAGTCACTACGCCATCTTCCAAAATTTGTAAAAAGAGATTATAAATATCAAAATTTGCCTTTTCAATTTCATCAAACAATACGATAGAATACGGCTTTCTACGAACTTTTTCTGTCAGCATTCCGCCTTCTTCATATCCCACATAACCAGCCGTCGCACCAATCAATTTAGATCCGCTGTGGCGCTCATTAAATTCGGACATATCAATCTTAATAAGTGCTTTCGGGTCAGCATAAAATTCTTCAGCCAAAGCCTTTACCAATTCTGTTTTTCCCACACCAGTCGGCCCCAAAAAGAGAAAACTTCCAATCGGTCGCTCCGCACGAGAAATTCCGACACTGGAACGCTTGAGCGAACTCACGATAGCATCAATCGCTTCATCCTGACCAATAATATGTTTTTTGAGAGATTTATCGAGATTTTTAAGACGAGTCAAATCTTCTTTTTGAAGATTCTTAAGAGGAATTCCTGTAATTTGATGCAAAATTTTCTGAACATCCGTTCCGGTAATTTTTTTGCGATCCTTGCGTGGAATATTGTGTTTTTTCTTGACACTTTCAAGCTCTTTCAAAAGCTGCTCTTGTTCGCGTTTTTTGGCAAGTCCCTTTGCATACTGTTGAGACATAAGCATATCCACGCTTTCTTTTTCTAATTTTTCAATTTTTTCTTTAATTTCTTGCGCTTCCGAAGAGACAAAATTGTATGTCATACTTTTGGCACTACACGCCTCATCTAAAAGATCAATCGCCTTATCTGGCAAAAATCGATCTGTAATATATCGCGCAGAAAGCTCAACTGCATCAGAAATTGCCGAATCTTCAATGATGAGATTGTGAAAATCTTCAAAACTCTGACGAAGTCCCAAAATAATTTCTTTAGCAACTGATTGCGTTGGCTCACCGACATCAACTTTTTGGAAACGACGATCGAGGGCGCTATCTTTTTCAATATATTTTTGATATTCAGAAAGTGTAGTAGCACCAATCAATGAAATTTTGCCGCGTGCCATCGCTGGCTTCAAAATATTGGCCGCATCCATCGTTCCCTCAGACGAACCAGCACCAATAATCGTATGAATTTCATCAATAAACAAAATCACTTCATTTTCAAGTGTTGAAGCCTCCTCAATAATCATTTTGATGCGATTTTCAAATTCCCCGCGATATTTTGTCCCCGCGAGCATTCATGGCAAATCAAGCATTACAATGCGTTTGTTTTGCATAGCAAATGGTACATCGCCAGAAGCAATACGACGTGCAAGCCCTTCTACAACCGCTGTTTTCCCAACTCCCGGTTCACCAACAAGACACGGATTGTTTTTTGTTTTTCGGTTCAAGATAGAAATCAACCGATCGATTTCCGTATTTCGACCAATCACTGGATCCAGCTTGCTCGCTTTCGCTTCCGCCACCAAATCAGTTCCAAAAAAATCCAATGCTGGCGTGCGAGACTCTCCCTTTTCCTGTGGAGTATTGTGCGCAAATGGCGTATCCATCGGCTGATTCATATTCGGATTCTGATTTCCAAAATGATCTTCAATCATATCCATGATTTCATCAATCGGTCCAAAAATCGGATCTTGGTTATTCATCGGAAAATTTTTCATTCCTTGTGGTGAAGTCAAATGATTAAAATTCGTCACTTGACGCTCAAACATGTTGACATTTACGCCAACAAAATCCAGAAATTCCACAAACCACTTTTCGTCTGGTGACTGAATCAAAGCAAGTAAAAAATCTTCCACGCCCGCTTTTGGCTTATGGAAACTCGCAGCCATTCGTAATGACGCCACAATAAGCTCACGAAGTCGCTCAGAAATCCCAATATAATCACCATCACGATTTTCCAATTCTTTTGTCAAAAAAGGCGGACGAGAAAAAATATCCAAAATCAGGCTTTCATTCACGCCGAGCGTCTGCAAGAGCTCCGCAATA
This sequence comes from Candidatus Altimarinota bacterium, assembly GCA_013332525.2. Taxonomy (GTDB): domain Bacteria; phylum Patescibacteriota; class Gracilibacteria; order BD1-5; family UBA2023; genus GN02-873. The sequence continues at coordinate 48,316 of JABCOP020000020.1, read as the reverse complement.
TTCCCTTTGGTAAGGCGAGAAATCTGCAAAAGTACATCTTCTGGCAAAATATTTTTGTGTCCAAATTTTTTCGCCCGATTTTCCGCATCGAGCATAATTTGCTTATATTCGTCTGTAAATTGATTGAGCATAAAAATAAATTAGTGCGCACATTATACACATTTTTTGAAAAAATGGGAATTTTTTTGCTTGCAATAATCAAAAAAAATGGGATAGTATTTGATTTTTTAAATTTTTTGCGTACACTTGGCACATTCTGTGAAAATTTTTATGACAAAAATTCTTCTGATCGAGGATGATTCTGGCATTATTTTGCCGCTTTCCGCTTACATAAAAAAAGAAAATTACGAACTTTCAACCTGCCAAGATGGCGCTGATGCTATTGAAATTTTTGATGATTTTAAGCCAAATTTGGTGATTTTGGACATCAACCTTCCACACCGAAATGGTATTGAAATCTGTGAAGAAATCCGAAAAAAATCAAACACGCCCATTATTGTACTTTCTGCACGCGACAGCGAAGTTGATAAACTCACACTTTTTGAACTGGGTGTGGACGATTATGTTGCAAAACCTTTTTCTGCGCGAGAATTGATGGCGCGAATTGCAGCCGTTCTCAAGCGTGTTGAAATACAAAAAAAACCAAAAAATAATTCCAAATTATTGACATTTGGACCGCTTGAAATCGATCCCAAAAATCATACAGTATTGTACAATCAAGCAGAAATTATTTTTACCAAAACGGAATTTTCTATTCTGGAATATTGCGTTCGGAATGCGCAAAATGTTATCAAACGCGAAGCAATTATGCACGATGTAATGGGATACGAAAATTACATTTACGACCGAACAATCGATACACACATCAAAAATATTCGCAAAAAATTGCCAGAAAATATCTCTATCGAGACAATTCGTGGCATTGGCTACCGATTCGAAATTATTTCTTAAAAAAATCTATGCTTCAAATTCATTGACCTCAAACAACGAGCGGAATTGTTGAAATTTCTGGCTCAAAAAACGCTGCGCTTCCCCTCATTGCTTGCGGACTTTTTTTCAAAAATTTTACACTTCACAATGTCCCAAAAATTGGCGACGTACTGACTTTTTTGGAAATTATCGAGTCACTCGGTGTGGATATTCATTTTGAAAATAATACACTCAAAATGAATACCGAAAAAATGTCACTTGCGAACCTCAACCGTGCTTTGATTAAAAAAATTCGCGTAGGAATTTTCCTTTTTCCAGCCCTTCTCAAGCGATTTGGTGAACTCGAAATCCCATATCCTGGAGGCTGTAATATCGGAAAAAGACCGATTACAGAACATCTGCGTGCTTTTGAAATTTTTGGTTATAACGGAGAGAATTCCGATGAAAATATTCATTTTTCAGGAAAAGAAGGAACCAATGACGTGACACTTTCGGCTGGATTTGCTGTAACTGCGACGGAAAATGCGATCATGATGGCTGCATTCCAACCACGAAAAACAACGATTCATCTTGCTGCCATTGAACCACATGTAACGAACCTCATTGATGTATTGAAAAATATTGGCGTAAAAATTGCAGTTTCATACGATCATACAATTATTATTGAAGGAATTTCAGAAATTCCTGAAAATACAGAAGCAACCGTTATTTCTGATTATATTGAATCTGGAACTTTTATTATTCTTGGTGCTTTGAGCGGAAATCCATCAATAACTGTACGAAATGCAAGAATTCAGGACCTTACCCTCTTTCTTGAAAAATGTCAAGAAGCTTGAGTAAAAATGGATATTGATTATGAAAAAGATGAGATTGTGGTGTATAATTCTCTTGAAAACCTAAGAAACATTAATATTCAAACGAATATTTTTCCAGGATTTCCAACTGATTTACAATCTCCTTTTGCCTTGCTTCTAACACAAGCCGAAGGAACTTCTCGCATTCATGAAGTTCTCTTTGAGGGGCGACTCAATTGGCTTATTGAAATTGAAAAAATGAAAGGCCATATTGCTATTCTTAACCCTCATGAAGCGCTTATTTTTGGAAAAACAGCACTTCGTGGCTCTACGGTTTCCAGTTGGGACTTGCGAGCCGGTGTAACAATGATTCTAGCAGGAATTATTGCTCAATGAACGACAAAAATTACAAATGTTGAATATATTGAACGTGGGTACGAAGATATTGTTGGAAAAATTGCAAAACTTGGTGCAACTATTGAAAAAATATAATTTTCATACAATTATCAATTAATAAATGTTCAAAATGTGATACTGAGACTATTTTCCAAGTGGATCTGGGCACTATAAAAAACCTCTCACAAAAGAACAACTCAAAAAAATGAGAGAATCCTATGAAAAGGGGGATTTAATTCGTGAACACGTGAAACAACTAGAATCTCAAGAGGATGAAAAAAATCAAAAAAAGCTCGACCAAAAACTTGATTCCCTCTTTTTATAAAATATATTTTTGAACAATTATTGTTTTATAATTGTTCATTTTTATTAATAATAATTTTTTGCAGTTCTCGAAAAATTCAGTACAATGCTCTAAATTTTTTATTATTATGTCTTTTGAATCTCGTTACAATAATCTCAATTCCAAGCAGAAGCTGGCAGTTGATACAATCTTCTGACCAGTTTTAGTTATTGCCTGACCAGGAAGTGGAAAAACCGAACTTCTTGCTGTTCGAATTGCCAATATTTTACGACAAACAGATGCGAATGCTTCAAATATTTTATGTCTGACTTTTACCGACAATGCAGCAAAAAATATGCGCGAGCGTCTTCGAAAAATTATTGGACAAGAAGCCTATAAAGTTGCTATTCATACCTTTCATACTTTTGGTATGGAAATTCTCAATCGTTATCAGTATAAGCTTCAGGATGCTGGTGATCTCAGTCCTATTGATGATATTTCGGCGTCAAAAATTTTTCATGAAATTATCTCAGGTCTTGAGTGGAATAATTCTTGGAAAAAAACTTCATCACTCCCAAGCCTTCGCGGAGCCATCAATGATTTGAAGACGGCAGGAATTACTCCTGATGATTTTTCTGCAATTATTTCTCAAAATGAACAAATATTAAATGATATTTGACCAATTATACAAAATTATTTTGAAAAAATTGGTTCACTAGGGAGAAAAAAAGAAGAAATCGCCATGAAAATGTCACTTTTCGAGGAAATGGCGACTCATTTGGTGGAAATTCTGGAAAAATACCCACCAACCTACAAATTTCAAGATTCTCTCGCAAAAACGATTCTTTTGTCATTACAAGAAGTTGTTGAGTCAGGCGATTCCAAGTTCCTTACAAAATGGAAAAATTCTTGGCTCGAAAAAGGTACAAAAGACACTTTTGTCCTGAAGGATGTTGAAAAAAATAAAAAATCGTCTGAACTTTTAAATATTTATCAAGAATACACGAGAAAACTAAGTGAACAGAATTTGATTGACTTTTCGGATATGATTCTTCGGGCTATTCGGCTTGTAGAAACTGACGAAACGGTACGTGCGAATATTTCTGAGCAATACCAATGGATTTTGCTGGACGAATATCAGGACACGAATGATGCACAATTGACGCTCATTACCACGATTGCAAACGGTGTTGATGATCCAAATATTTTTGCGGTGGGCGATGATGATCAGTCAATTTTTAAATTCCAAGGTGCGAGCGTTCGAAATTTGAGCCTTTTTAAGCAATTTTACCCAAATACAGAACTTATTATTTTGGAAGAAAATTATCGATCACGCGCTGAAATTATTGATTTTTCACGAAGTATTCTTTCTGATCAGGATAGGATTTCTAACATTTTCCCGGAAGCTGAAAAAAAATTTCATGCACATCGAGGCGATGGTGGGCTTATCAAAAAATTTCAATTTGAAACCGAATTACAAGAGATTACTTGGGTGGCGAAAGAAATTACAGAAATTGTGGAGCACGAAAAAAATAACCCAGATTTTTCATTGTCCGACATTGCTATTATTACGAAAAAAAATTCAACCCTTGAGGCTATCGGAAAAGCGCTTCTTGAAGAAAATATTCCAATCGAACTCTCCAAAGATGAAAATATTTTTGATAATGAAGTGGTGATTCTTGTCAAAAATATGTTGCTATATATCCATTCCCTGAGAACGCAGAGTGACCGCGATGATATTTTGATTGAGATTTTATCACATCCAATGTGGAAAATTCATCGACTTGAAATTTGGGAACTTTCTCGACAAATTGCTCAAGCAAAAAAATGAGAAAATAAAGTTTGGATCGAAGTTCTCCGAAATAATTCGAACAAATATCTATCGAAAATTGCTCATTTTTTTATAGAATTATCAATTTTGGCAAATACGCTTCGATTGGAAGATTTGATTGATATTATCACCGGGGCAAATGAGATTTTTATTCCTGATGATTATAATGAGGATTCTGCAAGTCGGGAGCAATTTAGTTTATTTATTGACGAAGAGGAACAAGCCTTTACTTCCCCACTCTACGAATATTATTTTTCAGAAGAAAAATTACATCAAAAACCTCTGATTTATGCGAACCATCTCGCAAATATTCAAAAAATTATTGAGTCGCTTCGTGGATATAAACAACAAAAACCACGGTTGCACTTGGATGACTTTGTAGAATATATGAATTTGATTGACGAATATGAAATTCATCTCTCAACATCAGCACTCATTGGATCGGAGGATGCAGTTCAGTGTATCACGGCTCATAAATCAAAATGACTCGAATATAAATATGTCTTTGCGGCTGGATTGACCGAAAAAAATTATGCGCGTGGACGAAATTCAGGGAATCCGTTTACTTCAAACCTCTCACTTGCGCCAGAAAAGGACAATAATGAAGATTTGGAACGATTGATCTACACAATTTTTACACGTGCAAAAGATGTTTTGTATGTTACATATACCTCTATGAACCTTTCTGAAAAATCAGAATCACTCGTTTCAGTCTTGGGGAATATTCCTGATTTTGAAAAAAATGAACAAATATCGATTGAAAATTGTACAAAAATATTAGAAAATGTCACAAAAAATATTATTGAGCTCCCATTTACGGGCGATGAATCCATTTTTTTAAAAAGCATTATACAATCAAACCTCAAACTTTCAGCCACTTCGGTGCAAAATTTTCTGGATGTCACAAATGGTGGGCCACGATATTTTCTCACCAGAAATCTTTTGCAATTTCCGCAAGCAAAAAATGAAAGTGCAACATATGGAAGTGCGATCCACAAAGGATTGGAAGACTTTTTCAAGGATTATAAATTTAAAAAGACATTCAATAAAGAAATATTGTTCAATTCTTTTACGGAATATATCAAACGAGAAGGTTTTTCTGAAAATATTGAAAAAAACCTCATCGCGCGAGGAACGGAAAACTTGGAAGCACTCTATCCGCATCTCGTACATGATTATGGCGAAATTCATTTGGAGCAACGATTTAATCAGGAAGGTAGCGGAACATACTTATCAGATATTCGCCTCACAGGAGCGATTGATCGCATTGAACTCACATCACAAAGCAAAATGATTGTAACTGATTATAAAACCGGCAGTAGTTTTACAACTCTCGAATGAGGAAGTGGTTATGAGGCCATCAAAAAATGGAAATATAATTTACAACTGATTTTTTACGCAATTTTATTCAATGAAACACCTCGTTGGGCACCTTGGAAAGAACGTGAGTTTCAATTATTTTTTGTTGAAAAAAATAAAAAAGAAGATCAATATCACACGATTTCAAAATTTGTGCAACAAGGCGAAATTGAACGACTGGAAAAATTGGTACAAAAAATCGCTGAACATATCAAAAATCTTGATTTTCCAGATGTGTCGCATTATTCGCAAGACGTGAGCGGAATCAGACAATTTGAGGAAGATCTCCTGAATGATAAAATTTAAAAAATCTCAGAAAACTGAGATTTTTATTTTTGAAAACGACCCGATTTGGAAAGCAAAAACCACCAAACCACACCCCACACAGCACCGAAAAAATGCCCAACAAAAGAAATTCCCGCAAAAATTCCGATGGCAATATTGATGGCAAGCAAAATCATCATTTCCTGCGCTTGTGGATGACGAATTGTATACAGATCGACACACAAATACGCGAGCAAGGCGCTACAAAATCCGGAAATTCCAAGCGTAATCGTTCCAGGAGTAGAAAAAATAAGCAACGCTATCACCAAAAAAATCGTAGTTGAAGCAAAAAAATACAAAAATTGGTTGCGCGACATTCTCGCCTCAAGTGCTGGACCTGCCGAATACAAAAAATACGAATTTGCCAGCAAATGTAAAAAATTTCCGTGCAAAAATTGGAATAATATTGATTGCATTAAAAAATCAAAGACCCCATACGAAAGTGCATTCCAGTGGAATGCATACAAATATTGAAACGGTAGATGCACGAAACCAATTACTGAAACAATAACACAAATCGCAATGAGTGTATGTGATACGTATTTATTAGGGAAAAATGGGATATTCATACGGAGCAATAAAAATACAAAATTTTGACAATTGTATATTTTTTTCGAAAATAGTCAAAAATTTCAAAATTTGAAAAAATCCCCTTTCGGGGAAATTTCAATTATTTTCGAAGACCAAGTTTCTGAATAAGTGCTACATAGCGTGCCTCATCTTTTGACTTCAAATAATCAAGAAGTTTGCGACGTTTTGCAACCATCATTACAAGGCCACGACGAGAGTGATTATCTTGTTTGTGTTCACTAAAGTGTGATTGAAGATTTTCAATACGAGAAGTAAGAATAGCAACCTGAACTTCTGGAGAACCAGTATCTCCTTTATGTGTTGCAAACTCTTCCATGAGAGCTTTTTTTGCTTTGTGATCCATAGGACAAAAAGTATTTTAAGAAAATAAATAGGTAACCAGAAAATACACCAGTAAAACCTCTGACACTATATGAAATTTTTTGCAAAAAGCAAATTTTTTTCAAATTTTAAAGAACTTGACGAAGTGCCGCAATATTAAAGGAATAATCCATTTTGATGGAACCAATAATTCCAAGATATCACTCATATCCATTGAGCATAAATTTTTTGGCAATAATCGTTGAATTTTTAAGGTCACCACCAATATGCTCTTCACCAATAAAAACAGAAACTCTTGGCGAAATTTGCAAATGTTCAAGCGTATCAATAAAAATTTTTTTATTTTCCAAAAATCGCACAATATGATACACATCACTTCCCTGTCCTTCGCTCATATTTTCGAGCAAATGTGTAATACCCAAATACGAAAGTACGCCTTCCGATGGAATGCACGCAAAGGTAACCTCATGCGTTCGATGTGTCAGTCGCTCAATCAAGCTGTACAAAATATCATCAATAAGGCCATCTCGCACAAAATTTGGAATATTTCGCTCATCATCCAAAAGAACCGTCGGCAATTCATCCATCAAATAATCCACAAAAACGCGAATTCCACGATCCGTTGGCAATCGTCCAGCGCTATTGTATGGCTGGAAAATAAGCCCCATTTTTTCCAGAGCTGCCATATCGTTACGAATGGTCGCACTCGAAACTCCGAGATTATATTGATCGAGAAGCGATTTTGATCACAAAACATCGCCCGTCTCAAGATACCGCTCAACAATATACTTTAAAACTTGAATTTTTCTGTTATCAACTTTTTTCATTGGAAAATTTTAATTTTGTACCATTTCAACGATAAAAATCGACCCACGACGATCTACAATTTCGACCAAATCTTTGTCTTCCAAATCGTCATCACACACTACCAAATATTCCACTCCGTCGAGTTTTACCTTAAAATCCTCATCCACTTGACGAACACGGCGACGCTCACCAATATACATATCAAGCCCCTGTGGTTTTTCATCCGAAGATTCTGGTGAAGATGCGAAAAATTTTGGAAAAAAATAACATGTTACCAGGGCGGTAATTGCAAAAATTGCACCCTGCACAATATCAACATTTGAGGCTCCTGTTACAGCCACATAAATCGCCACCACAAAGGCCGCAATCGCCAAAGAGAATCCATAAAATGTTGCCGTGATAAGCTCTACAATAAGGAAAACAATTCCGAATCCAATCCAAAAAAGTACCATAATAGATTTTTTAAAAAATTATTTTGCGTTTCCAAAAATTTTAGAAACTCCCGCCAAAATATCGCTGTCTAAAATATATTTTGTATTTTGACCAAATGCGCCTTCAATAACCTTCAATTGTTCTTTCGTTACCGCTGCTCCGTTGAAAAATTGAACAGCCGCAGTAGATTCAAGTTCCAGAGCTTTAGCCTTGGCTTCAGCAAGAGCAATTTCTGCACGAGCATCACCTTCCGCCTGCAAAATGGCCGCCTGTTTTTGTCCTTCCGCCTGCAAAATAGCTGACTGCTTATCACCTTCAGAACGAGTAATTTGAGACTGACGATAGCCTTCTGCTTCAAGAATTTGGGCTCGTTTTTCGCGTTCAGCCTTCATCTGCTTACTCATCGCATCCTGAATATCATCTGGCGGATCAAGGCGTTTAATTTCTACACGAAGTACCTTCACTCCCCATTTTCCCGTTTCTTTGTCCAATGAAGTCAAAAGTCGTGCATTAATTGTATCACGATTGGAAAGTGTTTCATCGAGGCTCATTGTTCCAAGTACACTACGAAGGCTTGTTTGTGCAAGAGAAACAACCGCCATAAAAACATTATTAACATCATATGTCGCCTGAAATGGATCCGTAATTTGCACATAAATAATCCCATCAACCGCCATCGACACATTATCCATAGTAATAATTTGCTGTTCTGGAACATTGACCACCTGTTCGCGAATATCAACGCGACGAAGCGTCTGCATGCCTGGAATCAAAAAAGTCAGCCCCGAATTCACGGTTTTTGTATATTTTCCGAGAGTTTCAATCAAACCAACCTGTCACTGCTGCACCTGTTTTACGGATACAAACACCAAAATCAGCGCCAAAATGACGAGAAAAATGAAAATTTCCATAAAAAATTTGATTAAAAAATAAAAACGCTATAATTATATGCACAATTTTTTAAAAAGCAATTATGAAAAAAAATATTGTCGCCATTGGTGGCGGCGCTGGAACTTTCAATGTGCTCTATGGGCTCAAAAAAAATCACGATTGCAATTTATCCGCCATTATTTCTGTTGCGGATAACGGCGGGACAACCGGTTCTATTCGCGATAAATACGGAATTTTGCCACCAGGAGATTTGCGACGCGCGATTGCAGCGCTTGCCAAAGATACTGAAATGGTGCGAAAACTTTTTGAGTACAGCTTTAAAGAAGAAGGCGTAATTGGGTCGAATAAAATCGGAAATATTTTACTCACGGCGCTTGTTGATATTGAGGGTGATTACGAAAAATGACTCGATGAAATGTGCAAAATGTTTGATGTGACGGGGCGCGTAATTCCTGTAACACTGGAAGATGTGCATTTGGCAGTGCGCTTTGAGGATGGAACCGTGATTGAAGGTGAAAAAAATATTGATGTTTCTGATAAAAATCCTGGCGAACGAACACATAATATCGACCAAAATATCGAGGATGCGTGGCTTATTGGTGCGGAATGAAATCTCAATCCTCGAGCGCGCGAAGCAATTATGAATGCAGACTATATTATTATTGGACCTGGCGATTTGTATACGAGCGTTATACCAAACCTTCTTTCCAAAGGGATGCGCGAAGCGCTTGATGCTACGTCAGCAAAATTGATTTATGTGTGTAATGCGATGACAAAGCGCGGAGAAACAACAAACATGGAAGTAAAAGATTTTATCGAAGCAATTGAAAAATTTATCGGACCAGCGGAGCTGGATTATGTGATTGTCAATAATGGAATTATCGATGATGAAATTGTGGCAAAATACAAAATTGAAGAAAATAAAAAACCAGTGAAAATTAAAAATATTCTCGATTTTGCTGACAAAAAATACAAAATTATTGAACGCAATGTAGTGAGTGATGAAGATTTTGTGCGACATGATCCAGAAAAACTCGCGAAAATTTTGCAGGATATCATTGATGGTTGGATCAAATAAAAAATCCCAAATGGGATTTTTTTAAATTTTTTTCACAAATTCTGTTCGCAAAACCAAGCCTTTAACTTCTGGAATGTTTGCAGAAATTTCTTCAATATTGTCGGTCAAGCGAATATTTTTTACTTTTGTACCTTTTTTGAGTGTTACTTTTGTGCCTTTCACTGGTAATTCTCGCGTGAGTTGCACCGTATCGCCAGACGCCAATTCATTTCCAAACGCATCAACGACTTTTTCTGATTCTGATGAGGAATTTTCATCCAGATAAATCGGATCACCATACATATCATATTCAATTTCTTCGTACGTCATAAAAATTTTTTTAAAAAAATAATGAGGCGAGTATACGAATTTTCAAATTTTTCGCAAATTATTTGCAAAAAAGAAAAAATCTTTATAATGAAAATAATATTTTTTAACTTTCAAAATATGTTTGAAAAAATTCTTGGAGTAATTTCCGTAGTTTTGCTCGTTTTTATTATTGGAACAAACCTCATTGGACAAAATAATAAAACTCCGCGAACAATTTCTTTGACTACACAAGGGGTCGTTAAAGTAAAGCCAGATAGTGCAAAAATTGCTATGAGTATCGACATTGAAAGCGAAGAAAGTATTGATGTTGCCACACAAAAACTCATCAACAAACGAAATGAGCTTGTGAGTGCTCTAAAAAATCTTGGCCTGAATGATTCTGATATTGTTCTTGAAGAAATGAGAACAAATCAGTGGGACAGATATAATGAAACAGAAAACGAGTCTGAAGGAAAGTCAAAGCGCGTTTACAATGTTATACAATATTTAACGCTTCGTGTTACAAAAGAGAATTTTGGAAATACTGAAAATATTATCACAGCACTCGGAAAAATAAAAGATACTTTTGTTTTGTCTATAGATAAAAATCTTGATTCACAAGAAGGCCTTATAGCTGAAGCACGAAAGGATGCTGCTGAGAAGGCCAAAAAACAAGCCGAAGATATAGCCAATAGCTTGGGCGCAAAACTTGGAAAAATTATTTCTGTAACGACAGATTCACAAAATTATACTCCATATATGTGATCACTTGCAAATATAGCAAAATCTTCAGAGGAAGTTACCACGGCAGACGCACAATGGTTTGAAGGAGAAGATGAATACACAACGACTCTTTCTTTTACTTTTGAACTTCGATAAAATCTCAAATTGAGATTTTATTTTTTAAAAATTATGGAAACTATTCTTCAAAATGACAACCTCACTCTCAAGATAAATCATTTTTGAGCAGAAATCAATTCATTATTGTACAAAAATAGAGAAATTATCTACCAAAAAGAGGAAAATTTTTGGCAGCGACAATCCCCTGTTCTTTTTCCGATTGTGGGAGCACTCAAGGATAATTCATATATTTTTGAAGAAAAAAAATATCAGTTATGACAACACGGATTCGCGCGAGATATGAATTTTTTACTTGTAGAGTCTACCGATTCTTCTGCAACTTTTTTCCTCTGATCGTCAGAAGCAACACAGAAAAAATATCCGTTTGAATTCGAGCTTTATATCAAATATATAATTTCTAAAAATACACTTGAGACTCAATATGTCATCAAAAATATTGATTCAAATACTTTATATTTTTCCCTTGGAGCACATCCAGCTTTTAAAATTTGAACAGATATTGAACAATATTCGTTCGTTTTTGAAAAAATTCCAACAGAACAAAAAGTTGATCGCCTTTCTGGTGGCATGATTTCTCCAGGGCTTCAAGAAAATCTTGTTGATTATATCCAAGATAGCACAATTCATTTGCAGGAAAAATATTTCACAAATGACGCGATGATTTTGAGAAATTTTTCAGAAAATTCTCTCGATTTTTATAAAAAAAATGAAAAAATTTTCCACATGTCATGGGAAAATTTTTCGCATCTTGGAATCTGGAAACAACCGAATGCACCATTTATTTGCATTGAGCCATGGGATTGATTTGCTGATGAATTTGAACAAAAATGAGATTTCACAAATAAATGAGGAATCAATAAACTTGCCCCAAATACTGAAAAAAAATACTCTTGGAAATTAGAATTTTAAAAAACTCTCATACGAGAGTTTTATTTTGCTTCTAGCATTGGAAGGAGCTTTCCTTCGGCATGAAGGGCTGCTACATCAGTATATCCACCCAAAAAAGTATCACCTATGAAAATCTGTGGAACGGTGCGCATACGCGTTTTTTCTACAATTTCCATAAGGATATCAGGATTATTCGTTACATCAACTTCAGTAAATTCAACTCCAAGCGATGTAAATAGGTTTTTGGCCTGCACACAATATGGGCAGTAATCTTTTGTATAAATTGTTACCATAAAAATAAGTTATTAAATTTTGTACAAATATTAAACTATAATTGCTCGTTTTTATTTTGGAAAAATAATTCTAATTTCTGTTCATTCGTCAACTTGGCTCTGAATTTTAATATCCCAATCATACAATTTGAGAATTTTGTCAACAAGTGTCATACCAATACCCGATCCAGTGATTGAAGAATTTTGATTAATTCGATAAAAACGATCAAAAATTCGATCAATATCATCTTTCGCCATTCCGATCCCCGTATCACGAATGGTGAAAATATTTTTTTCTGAAGAAATCATTACTCGCCCATTTTCTTTATTGTATTTTATCGCATTTTCCAACAAGTTTCGAATCAAAATCGAAAGATGTTTTTCACTCGCAGAAACATAAAAATCCTTCGTCAAATTATTTTCAATAGTGACATTTTTGATATTTTTGGCGCGAAAAATTTCAGATTCGACAATTGGCAAAATATTCGTTTTCTTATTTTTTTCAGGAATTTTGAGGTCTGCAAGCTCTAGCAATCCGCTAATAGACTCATTCATCGCATCAATCGTATCCAAACTACTTTCGACCAGTTCATAATCCATCTTCGGACTATCGCGCAAAATCTGCAAATTTCCAGAAATAATTGCGAGCGGAGTCTTGAGTTCGTGACCAGCATCGTGAACAAAATGTGTCATTGTATCAATATTTTCGCGAACTGGCAAAAGCGTCCGACGAATATGAAAACGCATCAAAAACCACAATGGCAAAATCAGCAACATATCGAGCAATAAAAATCGAATCGCATCACGCTGCATCGTGTGAAGATTAATTCGAGGTCGCGTAAAGAAAAAAGTTGTAACATTATTTTGCGCAATGCGACGAACAATATAGTCATCTGCATACGCCATATGATTTGAGCTTTCGTCAATATCTTCCAGCGTATCTTCATCCAAAATATCTGAAATATTTTCAATCGTCAAATTTTTAATCTGAGAACTCAAAATTTGTCCGGAAGAATTGGTCTGAATCGCCTCAATTCCAATCACAAACGAAATTGACTGCGTTGACAAAAGCGTCGTATGATTGACAATCGAATCGGTTTCTTTGATAAAATTTTCTTCGTGCGTTTGTATTTCGATAAAATAACGAGTAACGAGGAAAACTCCTTCAAAAACCATCAAGAAAATCAGTGCACCAATTACAAAACTCGCGACCAATTTTCTTTCGCTCGATTTGAGATAATCCTTCATAATGGGCTAAAAAAGCTCTTTAATTGTATAGCCGTAACCCTTTCGCGTTTCAATAATTCCAGGAATTTTTTTACGAAGGTATCCGATGTACACTTCCACCACTTTTCCTTCTTCAAAATTATCATAAATTCCCCAAACCTTTTCCATAAGTTCAGATTTTGGAATATGATATCCGCGATGTGTGGCAAAATAATGCAAAAGTGCGAATTCTTTTTTAGAAAAATGAATTTCCTGCCCCGCAAAATACACCATTCGGTGCTGTGCGTCGATTTCCAATTTTCCAATTTTAATGGTTTCAGTAGATTTGTTGGACTGACCACGACGACCAAGTGCACGAATGCGAGCTACTAATTCACGGTAATCGCAAGGTTTTGTAAGGTAATCATCCGCACCATAATCAAGTCCGGCCACAATGTCTTCTTGTGTAGCGCGTGAAGTAAGCATAATAATAGGAGTCGTATTACCTTCTGCTCGAAGCTTTCGACACACATCAATTCCGCTCATTTTTGGAAGAGAAATATCCAAAATGATTACATCATAATTTCCTTGAATCGCTTCAATATAACCAGATTCCCCATCAGTACGCAATGTACAAGCAATATCTTCATTCGCCAAATAACGAACAACTGTCTGCGCAAGCGCAACGGTATCTTCAATTAATAGAGTATGCATAATAAAATTTTTAAAAAATAATGAGAATTTCTCGTAACCTTAAATATTATATTTAAAAAAGGTAAATTTTTGATAAGTATTTTTAACTTTTTTCGGAAAAATAAAATCCTCAAAAGGATTTTATTTGATTTTAATGACAACGACGCATAGAAAAACATACTTGTCCCGGCAAAAATGTTTCGTTTGGATAATATTTTTCGTACAATTCTGAAACGGTCAAAAATTCATATCATTGCGCTCGTAAGCGGTCAATAAGAGCAGGAATCGTGTCAACCGAAGTTTTATGAATATCGTGAAATAGAATAATCGCACCATCATGAACCTGAGAAAGTGCTGTACGAAGATTTTTTTCAACATTGCGATTTTTCCAATCCAGTGAATCTACTGACCACATCAGAATCGTTTTATCGACGGCTTTTTTTACATTTTCGTCGTACGCACCATATGGTGGTCGAAATAATTTCGGTTTTTGGTGAATTGCATTTTCAAAGGCCAAATCAGTTTTTTGTTGATCCGTGCGCATTTGTTGTTTGGACATTTTATTGTAGGCTTTATGATCCCAGGAATGACTCGCAATTTCATGCCCCTCGCTCTGAGCGCGCTGCGCAACCGTCGGATAGCGTTCCACATTTTGTCCAAGCATAAAAAATGTAGCCTTCACTCATTTTGTTTTGAGTGTATCGAGCAAATTGAGGGTAAAATCCTTGTGCGGACCATCATCAAACGTGAGTGCGACATATTTTTTCCCATCGCTTGACACGCCAGCTTGCGTCTTTTTTTCTGGGATTTTTTTCTCAACTTTTGGCTCCAAGAAAATATTTTCTTTCAAATTTTCGTACGGAATTTCAATTTCTACCACAACTGGTAAATCACCATTTTTTTCAGCAAAAATCTCGGACGGCAAGAAAAATTGAATATTTTTACCAGAAAAAGCAAATTGTGGTTCAGTCAAATATGACACCAAATTTTGTTGCAACGCATTCAAATCATGCGTTTTTTGATTTGGATATTTCGTCTGAAAAGCGTGCAAAATTTTGTCGGTCAAATCCGTTGTTTTTTCAGTATTTATAAGCGATGCGCCGGAGAGAAATTTCCCAGAATTCTGCAATAGAAATGTTTCTTTATGGATTTCTTTGGTCGCGCCATCCGTCAAATGTGATTTGATAGAATAAATCACAGATCCAATATTATTCCCATCAGCAAGGGAAAAATCCGCCGTATACCCAGCGACCGCAAGACTTCAAGATTCTGTTGGAATCGTGGAAAGTGCAACAATTTTTCTACGAATACTTGACAAAATTTCTATATTTGGAATTTCGTTAAAATTTGGATACTCGATATAAAAGCGCGGTGAAAAATATGGTTCTGATTTGAATGTTTTTACGTCTTCAATCGCTGTCGCACCAGTAAAAAAACTTCACGAATAAGTGAGACTTGAATTGAGACCGCCAGAATAGATAAAATCTCCATTTTCTGACCAATACATCACACGTTTTTCTGTTTCTAGCGCTGAAGATGAGTGAAAAATAGGGGAAAAAAACCAAAAAATCCCAATCCCGCAGAGCGCAATGCAGGCTGTCAAAAATCAAAAAACTTTGGTGCTCATAAATCAAAAAATATGGTAAGTACAGTATATAAAATCAGTTTAAGGAAACTTTAAAAAAAGCAAATTTTTTTCAAAAAATTTGTAAAAAAATAAAAAATCGCTACACTACAAAAAATCTTTTTTACTTTTATTTATATGGACATTCAACCATTTCTCGAAGCCACTTTTTCACCGTATATTTCCGATCCAAAGTGGTACCCATTCATCCTCATCGGAATCGCGCTTTTGGTACTTTTTTTGTTATTTTTGATTTTTTTATATATTCGAAGTTTTTTGAGTTGGCTTTTTGGTGTTAATGAACTCATTCGGATTGGACGCGAGCAAAATCACCTTCTCAATGAACTTATTGCCATCCAGAGCGAACAACAAGAACTTCTTCAAGCATTATTTGTTGAAAATTCTCAAGAAATCGAAGAAAATATTGATGAAGAAGTAAATGAAGAAAATAACAAAGAAACCTCCTCGGGAGAAATTTCAAAAAAATAAGAGAGAAATCTCTTATTTTTTATTGCGGATTTTTGAGTGGATCGCGCCAGTCGGCAATCCAAATCCCATCTTCTTTTTCGTAAAGAGCAAAAGTATCGCCAATTGCCAAGATTTTTCCATCAACAATCCATTCTAATTTTTCGCTTTCACGATAAAAAAACAAAAGTGAGTTGCGAGTTTTGAGGAAAAAATTACGCTCTTTTTCATAAATTCGAATATTTTCCAGCTCGACATTTTCAGGAATTTTGAGATATTGTCCGTGTTTTTGTGCGTGTGTATCAATCAAAACAAGTTTTTTGGCATCATTTTTTGTACCAATTATTGCGAGTTCACGCCCCATCTGTTGCACAAAATCAATTTTTTCAAAATCCAAATCAAAATCAAGAATTTTTGGATTCATAGAATCAATACTAACAAATGTTGCGCCACTATTCGTGTACCAATCACCCGATATTTCAAAAAAATTCGTTCCTTCAAGGCTCGCGCCGGTAAGAGCAAAACTCTTCGTGTTTCCAGATTTTAAATCACCAACAATAATATTTTTTTCACCTTTGAGAAAATTTTTCCCATGCATCAATACACCAGTAAAAATATTTCCCGCTTCCGTAATGGCACTCTGGTTTTCCAAACAATGAATCAGGCCATTTTGATAATTCGGATTTGGGCAATTATTGAGAAATTTTTTGACGGATAGATTTGTATTTGGAAGCCATTTTTCGTCAATTTGACTGTATTCAATAAGCGTTCCACCAGACAAAAATTTTCCACCACCAATATGATCGTAATTTACTTTTGAAATGCGAGTTGGTTTTTCAAAATTTTTCTGATACAAAAGCATTCCGCTCGATGAATATCCAATCCACGAGTTATCGCCAATCGAGACAATTCGCCCATCCTGAATTTTTGGAAAAAGCGAATATTTTGGCGTTTTAAGAAGCGAAATATCGTCAATATAGAAATTTTTTTCTTCCGTAATACTAAAATTCATTTCCGCCGCAATATAGCCATCATGAAAAATTTCAAGCAAATAATCACCATAATCAATTCGCGGTTTGCTGTCATTGGAATATGGCTCGTGATTAAGATAAATCTGTGAATCGCGCGGAAAAACTTTTACATTTACAATTCAAAAAGAATTAAATGTAATCAAATTTTTAGCAAAAGAACCTGTTTGTGTAGTACCAGAAACAGATTTTTCCGTTTCAGAAATAATATTTCCCGATTGCGACAAAATATTATTCCAATTGAGATTGATCGAAATATATTTTCCCTTGAAGAAAAAATAGAGAAGCGTCGCGAATACAAAAACCAAAATCCAGAAAAATAATTTCCGGCGTTTTCGGCGTTTGATTTCTTGAAAATACGATTCGAGCATAAAAAAGTTTAAGATTTTTTGGATTTTCGTTCCATTTTTTGTGTAGTATCAAATCCATCAATTCGCTTGTTAAAAAAGAGGCGAATTTGGCTTTCAAGTGCAGGAATTGAAAACATTGTCAGTGTCAAAAATGGGAGCGCGAGCCACTGGAAAAAATTAAAAATATAATTATACCAGCGAAATTCAACATATCGACGCATAATATGAATCGACAAAAGGCTCGGAATAATAACCGTTGAAACCAAAATGGTAAAAATAATTGAGGTCGCGATCGGAACAGTGAATGCCGCAAGTGATTGATCAATCGAATAAATCACGCCTGGAACATATCCGATAAATAACATCATTAAAGGACCGCCCGCCCAAAAAAGATGATTCAAAATCAAGTATCCCGTTTTTCGAAATTTTTCACGGAACGGAATTTTTTTATTTTTAATCATTTCTGGAATCACATATTCCACATCCGTACAACCCCACGACCAACGGCGAAGCTGTTTATATTGGGACTTTACAGTACGAGTAACAGAAACTTCATCTACTAAATCCATTTCACAAATCGCGGGCGTCGGAATAATTCGAAACATCCCATTCCAACCAAAATACGCGCGCCAATATTGCAAACCATCTTCCACAATAGAAGTCCGTGACCAATAATCCGCTTTATGAAGACACTCAAGTGTCTGTCCATACACCGCAAAATTTCGATAAAATTCTGGATTTTGACTTT
The DNA here is from genome assembly GCA_013332525.2 of Candidatus Altimarinota bacterium. Classification (GTDB taxonomy): domain Bacteria; phylum Patescibacteriota; class Gracilibacteria; order BD1-5; family UBA2023; genus GN02-873. The sequence goes on along the minus strand of JABCOP020000020.1, from coordinate 29,856 downwards.
CCAAAAATTGCCAAAGCGTCGTTCCAATCGCAATAATTCGAGCAAAAAATGTTCCTTCATGCCAATTATTTGAATACAACGGTGTATATTGATAAATCGCCTGACTTCGATAATCTGTTGCCAAAAATGTAGCCGTAATAATTGAGAAAAATTTTTTCTCAACTTTCGTATCAGTATCAATCGTGGAAACAAAAGTATTTTTTGGGTCAAGTTTTGCCATTTTTTCATATTCCTTGATCGCGTAAGTAATGTTGGAACCCTTCACTTTTCCCTCTCCTTCGAGGTTTTCTGGATGCACAATATTGATAATCCGAATTCCAGAATTTTTATATTTTTCCACAATATATTTGGCATGTTCAGTCGCTGTCGGAACGCGCGCCTCAGTCGCCAACAAAACCGTAATATTTTCATGATAACGATATTCCGTTTGTACCAGCGAAATTACATTATCTTCAATTACATTTCGTGGCTCAGTATAAATCGGCACAATCACGATGTGTTGGAGATTTTTTGCACCATTTTCGATGAGTTCATTTTTAGAAAAATCTGTTTTTTCAATTTGCAAAAGTCTTCGATACGATTTGAAAATATGATGATAGCTTCCAAAAACTCGAATCGTCCAATACGCAATATAAAAAGCGATGAAAAATAGCCCCAAATCATAATTGATATTAATCAAAATGAATGGCAAACAAAACACAAAAATAAGCGACAACAAAGGGATTTTCGGGAGCCAGAATTCAAGCGTGAAAAATTTGGATTTTTGCATTATGGTTTTTTGGAAATAAAATTTTCATCAAAATTTTTAAGTTCAAAAATCATGAAGAAAAATATTTTTTGCATAATATATTGAAAAAAGCAAAAAAATCAATATATTCTCGATATGGATCATTTTAATATTTTTCTCAAACATCATTTTGAGCTTTCCAATGCGGAAAAAACGCAATTTGAAAAATTTTTGGAACTTTTTCAGAGTTACAACTCTCATACCAATTTGTCCGCAATTCGCGATGCAGAAGGAATTATCGAAAAACATTTTGTAGATTCAATTTATGGCGCGACAATTCTTCATGAATTAGGCCTTGCGAGTGGGAAAATGCTCGATATTGGCTCTGGTGGCGGTTTTCCTGGGATTCCTCTCAAAATTGTTTGTCCAGAATTGGATGTAATATTGCTTGATAGCGTTGGGAAAAAAGTTCGTGCGATGAATTTCTTCATTGAAAATCTTGGTCTTCAAAATATTTCTGCTATACAAGAGCGAGCAGAGATACTCGCCAAAAATCCTGATTTTGCTGGAAACTTTGATATTATCACATCTCGTGCGACTGCGTATATCGACGATATTTTGACTTGGGCAAAGCCATTTTTGAAAAAATGAGGAAAAATTTTGCTCTACAAAATGCCGTCCGACGAAGAAAAAAAATCTCGTGACAAAGTTTTGAAAAAATTGGGGCTCAAAATGGATGCAGAATTTGAATATTTTCTTGGAGAAAAAAATCGCGTCATTTATGTTTTTTCTCATAAATAAAATAACGCATCAGCCAAAATTTTGATACAAAAATCGGTTTTTAAAAAAAGTCGAAAAAAGTTTTGACAATCAAAAAAATTTTTATACAATGCGTGCACTTCCTCAAGAGAAGTTCAAGCAGGCGTAGCTCAATGGCTAGAGTCTCTGCCTTCCAAGCAGACTGTTGTGGGTTCGAGTCCCATCGCCTGCTCCATTATTTTGGAGTATTTCCGAATCTCGGGCGTATAGCTCAGCTGGTTAGAGCGCTACACTGATAATGTAGAGGTCCCTGGTTCAAGTCCAGGTATGCCCACCATTTTTTCGGATATCGGAGACTGGCGCAATTGGCTAGCGCACATGCTTTGGGAGCATGGGGTTGTGAGTTCGAGTCTCGCGTCTCCGACCATTTTTTTATTTATCCCTAGATCGCTGTAATATTATGGCGCTATCGTCTAGTGGTTAGGACAACGGGTTTTCATCCCGTAAACCGGAGTTCGATTCTCCGTAGCGCTACCATCGTTAAGATTTAGTGATATAATTTGTGAAAAGAGCTTATTTTCCTTGATTATAAGCTCTTTTTTAGTGGTTACAAAAAGTTCGAACTGATATTTTTTGAGAAATTGTGATTTTTGACATACATTCCCCTATTCGTACCTTTCTGAAAGAGAATTGAGGAGTTCGAATTTTTCATGAATAAGATGTTCGTAATCTAAAAAATTAATTTTCTAAATCAAGGAAATTTGAGGACTCTCAGAAAACACAATTTTTTCGATATGTCCAGGTCATGGTAGCACATCTTTTCATTCTAGATCTTCAAAAGAATAAAATCCCTCATCATAATATTCGAAAGCATGAGTGGCATTATTTTTATATATATATTCAAAATCTTGAAAATTTATGATTTCAAACCAAATATCTAAGTATAGTCCCGAATCATTCCTAAATTCTTCAATATTTAATAATTTTCATATAACTGGCTTTACACCAAGCTCTTCTTGAATTTCTCTATCTAAACACTCTTTAAAGCTTTCATTTCATTCCAAAGTTCCTCATGAAAGATAATAAAAATGTTTTTTGACTTCTCTTACTAAAAAAAATTTTATTTTTATTTAAAATAACTTATTGAACCTTTATTTTGTGCATAAAATTAATAGTTAGATAATAAATGATAAAAATTATACCTAGATTCTAAATCTGTTAGGAGGTATTGGGAAAATCTATCTTTTCGCTCGCACAAAAATATCCGATATATTTGAATCTCACCTGATAAGTTCTTTTTCTTTTTGTATATAAAAAATTTTATTAAAATTATTTCTCAATGCGAATAATTTCTTTTTTATTTCTACCCCATTTATTCACACATCAGTAAACGAACAATACTTGTCCAAATTATTTCAAGAAGCAAATTTTCCATCCAAATACCGAAATAGTGGATAATAAATTATTTGTCATTCTTTCGATACTAAAATTTTCATCAATAATAATCTCAACATCTAAATCCGTATAATCTTTGATACAATAATTCCTTCAATAAACAGAACTTCAAAACTGCAATAAAGAATATACTCATGGAATGCTACTTTCATTTTTGATTGTTTAAAAAAATTTGATTTTTTAAAAAAATTTCTTATTATCGTAATAATTTATGTGCATATATTAGGCTGAAAAACAAAATAAAATTTATTTCAATAACTATTTTTCCTATGAAAAAATTAGTTTTTTTAATGGTCACCTTTTTGTTTGGTATGCAAAATACATATGCACAAGTGGATTTTCAAGATTTTCGCCAACAGGCAGAAAATTTTATTCAATCCGAATCAGAAAACCTTGCTTGGAAATGATTCTCCCCAATTATCACAAAAGAAACGCTTTTTTATTCTTCTGATGACACAAATCCGAGTTACATTGAATACAAAATTTCTTGTAATGATACAAAAGATTGTGGTTGGATTATGCTTAATATAGATAACACTGATACACCTGTACCAATTGCATCATTTGCATGAGATACAATGTCCGAAGCACTGAATCCAAGAAATGAAAAAGGTTTTAAATATTATTATTTCGGAATTTTTGATTATTTTGCTATAAATCAATCTAATAATAAGATTGCCATGATTTGACTAGATGGAAGTACCATAACTGAATCAATAAATAACTCATTGGAAACAAAAATCATCACCTCTAATAAGCCTTCAACGCACTCCTTTGTAATAGATAGTTTTCAAGCACTTCAAAAACAGGTAAAAGAAAATATAAATAAAAAAAGAATTTCATAAAAATTCTCAACTATTTTTGGCCAGGAGCAACTCTTCTGCTCATTATATTCATGATAATGTTGTTGATAGGCAGACATGTACGTCGTATACACCATGTTATCATCAATGACAAAGATCATACCCAGAATGAAGGGGAGCAATATGATGTGCGCCCACAGCGGTATCAATAATTCTATGATATTATGATCGCCTTTATCATCCCAATATCTTCTCATTTCGAGCTCCATCAACACTTAATTCCGATATTACTAACATCCAAGCAAAACTATGAAGATTAATGGGAACTTTTCGTGATAATAAATGACAGTGATCTACATATATGAATAGAAATATAGACGGATGGAAATACCTAAATGGAAAATATAGTTATACCCCTGATTACCATTCTTGGTGGAATTTAGTTGATAATATTCAGGATGAAATCAATGCAAAACGACCAGTAATGATTAGTATTGAACGATATATAAACAACGAACGACAATGACATGTCATTGTGGGTCATGGATATCAATGAAATGATATTTATGTAAATTTTGGATGGGGAAATCGAACGGCACATACCACTCTTTCTACTAATGGAAATGACTTTACATCAAACCTATGGAATGGAAAAATTACACGAGTTGATAAAATTATTATCCATTAAAAAAGGGCCATATACGGCTCTTTTTTATTTTTACAAAACTTCTTTTCCGCCCAAATATTTTTGCAAAACTTTTGGCACACGAATCGTTGCATCAGCGTTCTGATAATTTTCCATAATGGCAACCAAAATTCGCCCACAAGCAAAAGCTGTCGCATCATTGGTGTGGACCAATTCGATACTTCCATCATTTCGTCGAACGCGCGTCTGCAAGCGACGAGACTGATAATCACTCATATAATCAGCCGTGTGTGTTTCACGATATTTATTCTGGCCAGGAAGCCATGCTTCAATATCAGAACCTTTTGCATTCGGTTTTCCAATATCAAATGTACATTTTTGCAATTTTTGATATGGAATCTCGAGTTGTTGCATCATATATTCTTGGAGCGCCGAAAAAAGTAAATGTTCGTCATGCGATTTTTCTGCAAGAGAAAAACTTTCCATTTCGAGTTTGTCGAACTGATGCATACGAATAATTCCTTCCATATCTTTTCCATATGTTCCAGCCTCACCGCGGAAGCTTGTCGCATAACCAAGATAACGAATTGGCATCACTTTTTCATCGAAAATTTCGCCAGCATGCATAGAACCAAGCACATGCTCAGCACTTCCCTGCAACCACAAATCCTCCCCCTCGATTTTATAACGATCTTCCCGTGGCTCGAGGCGATCCATCGCATCGTATGGCTCCGTCTTAATCATCAGTGGAGGCAAAACTGGCGTAAATGGCGTTGGTAAAATATCAAGATTATTTTCAGAAATTACTTTTTTGAGAACTTCCTCATCACCAAGTGTATCCATCACCCATTGTACAAGAGCCATTTGTAAGCGAACAAGTCCACCCTTGAGGTACGCAAATCGGGATCCAGCAATGTTGGCGGCGCGTTCCTTGTCAATCCAGTCACGCATTTTTCCAATTTCAGCATGATTTTTGATTTCAAAATCAAATTCTGGAATTTTCCCCCACTGCTTCACAACCTGATTTTCGTCTTCTGTAAGCCCAACCGGCGTATCATCCGTTGGAATATTTGGGATTTTTTTATACAAAGTAAAAAATTCTTCCTCAATTTCCGCAAAAATTTTTTCTTCCGCCTGAATTTTTTCTTTCAAAGATTTTGCTTCTTCGAGCATCGTAGGCTCAGGTTTCCCCTTTCCCATTTGTGAAGAAAGCTCATTACGACGGGCACGAAGCGTATCCAAAGATTGCCCCAGTCGTACGCGTTCTTTATCCAAAAAAATCACGCGATCCAAATCTACATTCATTACTTTGTCATGAAGCGCTTTTGCCACGATTTCTGGATTATTTCGAAGAATTTTAATATCAATCATACCAAAAAATTAAGAATAATTTGATTATACAGATTTTTTAAAAAATGCAATATTCTTGGTTGCTATTTTCCGATTTTTCGTATAATATGGGAAATTATTAAAAATTTATGTCGCTTTATACAAAATATCGACCGAAAGATTGGGATTCGGTCGTTGGACAAGATTTTATCGTGAAAATTTTGCGAAGTAGTCTGAAAAATGGACATACTGGACATGCGTATATTTTGACGGGATCGCGTGGAACTGGGAAAACTACGAGTGCACGAATTCTGGCGAAAAGTTTCAATTGTCTCAATTTGCAAGACGGAAATCCATGCAACGCATGCGAAAATTGTCAGGCCTTTGAAAATGGAATGATGATTGATATTATCGAAATTGATGGTGCGAGTAATGCGCTCGTGGACAATATCCGAGCAATGATTGATGAGGCAAAATTTTTGCCAACTTTTGGAAAATTTAAAGTGTATATTATTGATGAAGTGCATATGCTCGGGAAAAGCGCATTTAATGCACTTCTTAAGACGCTTGAGGAGCCACCAGAACATGTCAAATTTATTTTAGCAACAACGGAAATTGACAAAGTTCCCGAGACGATTCGTTCGCGTGCGCAGCGATTTGATTTTCAAAAAATTTCAGAAAAAAATATCGCTGATCGCCTCAATTTTGTGATTGATGCAGAAAAAATCACTGCGGATCCCGGTGCCATCGAGCTGATTGCGAAACTTTCACGCGGTGGAATGCGCGACGCGCTCACACTTTTGGAACAATTTTCAGTCGATAAACACCTTTCGCTTGATTTTCTAAAATCCACTTTTTCGATGATTGATGACGATTTTATGGACGAAATTATCGATGTTTTGGTGAACAAAAATCATGAAAAATTTGCGAAAATGATTGAAAAAATCAAAACGCAACACATCCGAAGTGAGAATTTTTTCGAGCAAATTATTTTGCGTTTGCGCGATAAAATGGTAGAAAACCTGGGAAATGAGAAATTCGGAATCTACAACGCGATTTTTGAGATTTTTCGAAAATCATATCCGTCAATTGGCTATTTTGCTGATAATTTTTTGGTAATTGAAATGACGCTTATGCAAGCCATAAATGCTGGAAATTTTCCCCAAAATGCAGTGCCAAATACAGACAAAAAACCTCAGCTTACAGCACCACAAAAAACGATTGAACCAAAAAATAAATCCGAAATAATCACAGAAACACGAGAAATTTCCAAACCAATTACTGATGCAGTTCCAGAAAAAATCGCACCAAAGCCTGCAGAAAAAATTGATAAAAAAACTGAAATTATTTCCGAAAATATTGAACCAAAAGCAGAAAAAATTCCAGAAACGCCAAAAACTGCAGAATTCTCTTTCCGAAGGCTTTTGACAGAGATGAAAGACACGGATCCAGTTGTGCTCGCAACCATCAAAAATGCGAGTTTTAAGCAGGATGGCGAAATACTAGAATTGTCTTTTGGGAACAAATGGACTGCGGATAAAATGCAAGAAAAACGATACCAATCACCCGTAATCGCTGTTCTCAATAAAATTTTCTGAGGAGAATGGAAATTAAAAATTTCTCATAAACCACAAAATAATACGCATTTTGACGATGTATTTTAATTTTTTCTATGAAATACCTTTTGCCACTCATTTTTTCGCAAGCATTTTTTAAAAAAATTTTTGCCATTGTCTGCCTCATAACACTTTTTTATGTATTTCGAGGATTTCTCGGGCTTTTTCTCATTACATTTATTTTTGCGTATTTATCGCTTGAAGTAGCGGAATTTTTGCGAGCCAAAATTATTTTTCAAAAAGAAAAAAATCCAAATAAATTTTGGAAATTCTTTGAAAAATATCTGTCCACCAATATTTTGGTGACAATTATTTATATTCTTTTTATTTTGATGGTAATTTGGCTTTTTGCAAGCATTTTGCCACAAATTATTAAAGAAATTGAAATTTTCATCAAAAAAATTCCTGAAATGTCGCGACAGCTCGAAGGACTTTTGCAAAGTTTTGAAAGTACAAGTGGAATTCAATTGGGAAGCCAAAATCTCATCAATGATCTGACCAAAAAATTTGATTTTCAAACAACTGGGCAAGAATTACTCAAATATTTGCAAAACACGAGCGGTGCTTTATTGCAATTTTTCCTCGGAATCGTGATGAGTTACATTTTTGTACTTGATCGCAATGATGTATTTGGATTTTTCGCACGAATGAAGCGTGGAAATTTTGCATTTTTGTATCACGAATTCAAATATTTTGGTGAAAAAATCGTCAATAGCTTCGGAAAAGTTTTTAAAGCGCAAGGAATTATTGCCTTTGTAAACGCGATTTTGACAACAATCGGTCTTCTGATTATTGGATTTTTGTTTCCAGCAGGACATTTTCCATTTATTTTCACACTTTCCCTGATTGTATTTATTTTTGGATTTATTCCCGTTTTTGGAACGTTTTTGTCAGGATTGCCGATTGTGATTATTGGCTACGGAATTGAGGGTGGCGGAATTCAGATTGTGATGGCAATCATCGTGATGATTTGTATTATTCACGCGATTGAGGCATATATTTTGAATCCAAAAATTGTGTCGTCATATATGCATTTTCCTGTTTTTATCACCTTTGCGACGCTCATTGTAGCAGAACATATGTTCGGGATGATCGGCCTCCTCATCGGTGTACCAATTCTTGCAATTATTATTTCAGTCGGCGCAGATCTCAATACTTATATTTCTCGTCTCAAAAAAGAATATTATGCCTCCAAAAAATCTTGCGAATGTCAGTCAGTTTCTGAAAAATAATGAAAATGGGATTATTGTTGTGTATGGCCCAACTGGCTCAGGAAAAACAAGTTTTTCCCTTGAAATAGCAAAAATTGCACAAGACCTTAATTTTTTCCCAGTAATTATTTCGGCAGATTCTCGTCAGATTTATCAAGAAATGAATATTGGAACTGGGAAAATTTTACCCCATGAAATGGAGAATATCATCCATCTTGGGCTCGACATAATTTCTCCGACAGAAAAATTTAGTGTTGTAGAATTTAAAAAAAATATTGAAAATTCTGATCTTTGGAAAAATTTTATACAAAAATGAACAATTATTGATTGAAATTTGCACAAAAAAATAGTTCCTATTATTTGTTGAGGAACTGGACTCTACATTGATAGCCTCATTTTTGAGCGAAATTATTTGTGAGAAGCCCCCAATAAGGCCCAGCGTGAGGAATTAGAAAATTTTCGCATCAAAAATGGAAATGATGCACTCTGGAAAAAACTGTATGATCTTGATCCGGAGTACGCGCGCGATTTACATCCAAATAATCATACATATATTATTCGGGCTATTGAAATTATTAAGTCAACAGGAACCTCAAAAAGTGAATCTTTCGATAATACGCCAAAACTTCGCTTTCCGACGCTTTTTTTGACGCCATATACTGACACGATTGAAAATCGAAAAAAGTTATACGAAAATATCAATACACGAATTGAAAAAATGTTTACTAATGGACTGGTGGAGGAAGTTGAGTGTATCGCAAAAAAGTATGGACATGCTTGTGAAGGTCTGAAAACTATTGGATATGTTGAAATTATGGATTTTTTATCAGGGGAAATTAACAAAACAGAAACACAAGCGCTCATTGCCCAACACAATCGTAATTATGCGAAACGTCAAATTACTTGGAATCGAAAGAAATATGACCCATTTTTATAAAAACCCCAATTTGGGGATTTTATTTTATTTATAATTTTTCCGGGCAAAAATAAGCTCATTATTTTCTCAAAAAGAAAAAATATTTGACGGTTTCGCATCGCAAACTCCACCATCAAAACCATTAATTTCAGGAAAAATATTTCGTGCTTCAGAAAAACTCATCGTCTCGGGTTGTCAAGAAATATTCGCCGATGTTAAAAATAATGGAAAATTCAAATTTTCTAAAATTTCCTTTTTCAGGCATTTTTCTCAAATTCGAACAGATATATACTCATAATTGTCTATTTTTAAAAATTCTGGAAAATTATACTCAGGATTTCTCGGAAGAATCACAGAAAATGGAAATGAATAGTTTTTGAGTATTTGTATCTGTTCAGGAGAAATTTTGACTACTTGTCAAAGCATGAAAAAATCCCTTACAATAATCGCAAGTTGCTTTGTATTCTCACGGCCTTTGAGCGCATAAATCCTCTCAAAATCAGTTTTTTCAAGGTTTCCGGCAAGACCGTAACATGTATCTGTTGGAATAATTTTCAGCATTTTATTGTTCAGCTTGAGCCCATCGTCGAAAACTTGGGCAATCTTGATCAACATCAATCAATGCAAATCCAGGATGTAAAATTGCTTCTTTGATAATTTCTTTCAGTTCATTGAATTTGCGTGATTGTGCGCGTTTCGCAAAAGTACAGCCAGAATTTTGAGCGAGTAAAATCGGGTCAATCGGCGATAAATGATTTCCGTCGGGCGTGGTTTTTGTTATAATACCAAGCGGCGTGGTTGGGCTTGCTTGTCCAGTTGTAAGGGCATAATTTTCGTTATTAAAAACAATATATGTAATATTAAGATTTCGACGACAAGCATGAATAAAATGCCCCATTCCAATACCATAACCATCACCATCTCATCCTACAGCAAGTACTGTAAGTTCAGGTTTTGCAATTTTTATGCCAGTAGCAAACGGAAGTGTACGACCATGAAGAGTTTCTGCAGCATAACCATCGATATATTGGCTTGCCTTTCCACTACAACCGACTCATGATACCACAACGCGCTGATGTGATGCGATTTGAAGCTCCTTAAAAGCATTTTTTATCGCCATAATAATCAATGTATCTCAGCAACCCGGACACCACTGAATATTAGTTAATCATTTTCGCATAAATAGAATTTAATATTTAATTTTTGTACAAATATTATTTAATAATTGTTCATTTTTATAATAATTCCTGAAAGTCTTCATAATAAAATGGAAGCAAATTATACTTTCGTTTATGAGTAATTTTTGTATTTGGTAGGTATTTGAGTCACAATTTTTCCGATAAGAGTGTCTCAAGTTGTCCAGAAAAATTATTTTCCACAAAAACTACCTCGTCACATTTTTCAATTTCTCCTCGTAATCTTTCATCAACGGGAGACAAGAATTTGATAATAATCAATCCCCATTCTGGGTTGTTTTTTATAAAATATTCTGCCGTATAACGAGTAAAACTCAGTGTAATAATTTTTTTCTTTGCACAAGGATTGATTACTTCAAATCCAGAGATTTTTTCTTTTTCGAACAAATATCATACCTTTTTTGTTCGTTTTTCTGTCATTTTTATTTTCATCTCAGAACTTTCTGACGTCTCTCCATATTCATCATGCTCATAACTCGTCGCTATAAAATCACCATTTTCTACACCCACGCGCACATATGGCGACACTCCATCCTCAGTCAGTTGATATCGAGCATAATCAGCCCCCGGATTTTCTGATATTTTTCCACGATCAACGCTCGCGGCTTGCAATTCGCCAATCATCACTTTTCCCTCAGAAAATTGCTTATCGGTCAAAAAAATAACGGTCGTTTGGTATTTTTGTGCCAGATTCAGTGATTGTCCGGCCATAAAATATGCTTCCTCAAGAGTAGATGGCACCATCACGATATTCTCAATATCACCAAAAGTTGGGCGTGTAGCATATAAAATTTCTCCCTGCTCATGAAAAGTTGGCGCACCAGTACTTGGACCAGATCGCTGCGACAAAATTGCCACAATAGGGATTTCCGCCTGAGCCGCAAAACTCAAAGCCTCAGTCATAAGAGCGAAACCACCACCAGAAGTCCCAACCATGGATCGTGCGCCCGTAAATGAAGCCCCAAGTGCCGCATTAATCACAGCAATTTCGTCTTCTGCCTGTAAATATGGAATCTTTTTTGAATTAATGATTTCCGTTAAAATCGAGCTTGCTGGCGTCATTGGATACGCAGAATAAAATTCCAATCCACTCGCAATCGCGCCATATGCAATCATGCGATTTCCATAAGAAATTTTTTTCGGTGAAGCATTTTCCTTTAATTCGGGCAGCAAGTCAACATAAAAATTCTTCCCAAACTCAACAAAATCATGTAAAATTTTGATATTTTTTTCAACAACCTCAGATCATTTTTTTAAAAAAACCTTTCGAATAATTGGTTCAAAATTTTTGGAATCCACTCATAAAATACCCGAAAGTACCGCGACCAAATAAGTATTTTCGTATTTATCATTGATTTCTGGTGCAATGATTCGGAATTTTTCCTCAATATCTGATTGTATTTTTTTCAGTCCTGCAAGGGTTTTTTGGCTCACAATAACAATCCCACCCTGAGAAAGATCCTCCAAATTTGGAACAATATTTTTAGCATCAAGTCCAATCAAAATATCAATTTTTCGCATTATATAGGGAAAATCGCTGCAAATATTGACATCATAAAAATTCAGCCCACCTTTAATAATTGACTGATATTCACTGTCTGTTATAATGTTATATCCAAGCTCAGAGAAGGCATTTGCCACAATATCCATCACTGAATTCATACCAAGCCCAGCCGGCCCAGCAATTCGTATTCAAAGTCTATCTTTTTTTTGCATTTTTTTATTATAACGAAAAAAACAAGTTAGTAAATAGGTATTTTTATTTATTTTTGACAATTCTTATTTTTTATATATCACTTATTTTTTAGAAAAATTATGATGCCACAAGATATTCTGGATTTTTGGTTTTCAGAAGAAACAAAATCATATTGGTTCGCAAAAAGTGACGAATTCGACAACAAAATTCGAGAAAAATTTTTCACAACCTGGCAAGAAGCTGCAGCGTGAGAATTATTCGCATGGCGCAAGACGCTTGAGGGGCGATTGGCTGAAATTATCGTGCTAGATCAATTTTCACGCAATCTGCATAGAAATAGTCCTCTCGCATTTTCACAAGATTCGATGGCAGTTGTGCTCTCACAAGAAATATATCAACAAGATAATTTTTCGGAATTACCAGAAAATCAGCGAAAATTCGCACTCATGCCATTGATGCACAGCGAAAGCAGAAAAATTCACGAATGAGTGATGGAATTATTCAAAAAATATACAGATTCGATCACTGTAGAATTTGAAGCAAGACACAAAGCTATTATTGATCGATTTGGTCGATATCCATATAGAAATACAATATTGAATCGTACTAGCACTCTGAAAGAAATTGATTTTCTCAAAGAGCCAAATTCTTGATTTTAAAAAAACCCAAAAAGTGGGATTTTTTCTAAAATTTTTATTTTCGAGCAATTATAGATATATAATTGCACAAATTTATAAAATATTACTTCTCAGTGCATCAATATCACCAGCACCTAACAACAAAATCACTGCAGAATTTGGATTTTGTTCATCAAATTGTTGAATCATTTTTAATGTATTATCAAGCCCATTACCATTGATTACATTCGAATGATTTTGTGCAATAGCATCAATCAACCGCTCCGTTGTCATCCATTCAACATCCTCCTGCTTATCTCGTGAAAAATAAATATTTGGGATCACGAGAATATCAGCATCAGCAAAGGCATTTGAAAATTCTGGAAGCAACTCACGCGTACGAGAATACTGGTGCGGCTGAAATGCAACAAATAATTTTTTCTCAGGAAATTTTGACTTTAATGCCGTCAGTGTCGGGCGAATTTCGTTGGGATGATGCCCATAATCGGACATTAAAATATTTCCATTTTTTGTGGTGCGAATAATTTCGGAACGACGCCAAGATCCGCTATAAGAAGCCAATTTCTGAAGAATGTACTCATCCTGTAGTCCAAGCAATTTTGATGCAGCAAAGACCAAGCGAGCATCTTGTAAAATGTGCTCACCAGGAATTTGAAGTGAGATTTCAGGAATTTCTAGGGTTTTTGCCTCATAAAAAATTTCATCCGTCTCAAGCATCTCCACTTTTGCGAAATACGAAATTTTTTCACCAACCACAATTTTTTTCTCCTGAGGAATTTGTAATTTTAAAGAATTTTCATCCGATTCTGAAATAATGACAAATCCAGAAGTTTGACTAATCAGTGATTGAAATGCTGAAATATAATCATCAAGATTTTTGTAATAATCCAAATGATCGAGGTCAATATTCGTAATAATTGTGATAAATGGTCGATATTTAAGAAAGGATCGCTTGTATTCGCATGCTTCAATGACGAAATTTTCCGAATTCTCTGCATGAAAATTCGTTCCACCAAGTTGCGGTACTTGCGTCCCAATAATTGCAGAACCGCCAACTTCAGAACCCGCCAATACAATTGCCATCATGGCAGTTGTTGTTGATTTGCCATGCGAACCAGTGATAGCAATTCCTTTTTTTTGATTAAAAACCTCACCAAGTGCGACCGGATAAGAAAAGTGAGGAATTCATAGTTCTCGCGCCTTTTGTAATTCTGGATGTGCATAAATCTGATCCTCAGCAGGTAAATCGGGCTTCGTGATAATCGCTTCAGAATATATAATTTTTTCAATATTTTCATCAATCATCCCTGGATGCTCGCCAATAAAAATATTCATTCCCTCATTTCGCAGTGTCTGAATGAGCACTGAATCGGTTGAATCAGTTCCAGAAATTTCATACCCCAAATAATGATAATAACGAGCCAGAGCGGAAACGCCAATTCCACCGATACCAATAATGTGAATTTTTTTTGCCATAGAAAAATTTATTTTTTTGTATTATATGCAATTTTTTTAAAAAAGAAAGTCATTTGAAAAAATATTTTTCGAACATTTATAGATCAATAATTGCTCAAAAAATAAAAAACGTACAGTTATTGAATAAAAAATCTCCCGATGATTCGAGAGATTTTTTTGACCTATTAAAGCTTTATAAATAATTGGGACCAACAATTATTGACCAGAATAAAAAGTTTTAACCTTTTGTTTAAGATTTTCAGAAATATCAGAAATTTTTTCTTTTTGTGTTTCAATAACTTGATTGATTATATGTTTGATAATTGGCTCCGAAATTTGAAAAATTTTTTCAAGTACCAATTGTGGAGCAAAGATCACCAAAGCAGCCAATCCAAGAATAAAAATCCGATATATCCAAGCGAAAATTCTTTTTCGCTTTTCACGAGTTTCCCATCTGACCAAAATGGAATGAATCTCATCTATTTTTTCTTGTGGTGTCATATTAGAGGCCACCTGTCAGAACTAGAACTGATGGGATAATCGCACTCGCAAGAAGCGTAATTACCACAACCCAAATAACAATTTTTTGCATATATTATTCAGTTACAACAGTAGTAGCAATATCATCAACTTCCTCATCTTCATCACTCAAATCATAATCAAGCATAGGAGCTGGAAGTGTTGATGCGTTATTTACACCGATTGCTGACATAAATTCCTGATAAGAAACAAATTCTTTTGGAAGTTCGATTTTCTTATTTCCAGCACGATCGTTAGCTGTAATGAAAAGCTGAGCTTTTTTGATAGGAGAAAGAGCCATTTCTCCAGTATTTTTAATATTTTCAACAATAAATCCAAATTTTGAAGGCTCCACCTGGAGAGAAACATCAGCAGTAATTGTTTCGTCATCAAGATTTACAGTCACCTGTCCACTTGGCATATCAGAATTTTCTTTTTTCGCCAATTTGAGTTCAAAGATTTTTTTGTCAGTAGTGCCAGCGTTCGCAAGGGCCACCATATCAATGATAGAGATATTGAGCGTATTCAAAACTTTTTTCTGGATTTCAGCTGACCAGTTGGCTGCTTCTTTTCCTTGAATCATGAGCTTTCCGGCAAAGTTTTCACCAGAGAAAGTATTCTCAAGGTTGAAAATTTCTGTTCCAGCAACTATAGCATTCGCTGTCAATTTTTCACCCTGAACATATGAAAGTTTTCCTCCCCCCATTCCCAATGCGGAAACAGACAAATCAAATGTTTTCAAAATATTATCTTCGGTTTTTCCGGAAAGCGTTGCTACTTCAATTTTTTCTTGTCCATCAAGACTGAGTGATACTTTTCCATTAAAATCAGTATTTTTTCCCTGAGATACAGCTATCAAGTCTAGCACCATGCGTTCCACATTACCAGAAAGTGATGAAACTTTGAGTGTATATGTATCACCTTTTCGTGAATCCTCAACAACCATACTTTCGTTTGACCCCTGAAGTGTTGCTGTCAATTTTGTATCACTATATAATGCATCTTTCGTATCGAAAGTCATTTTTCCTGTTATAGAAAGTTCTGCAAGTTTTGATAGCAATTCTTGTTTTTGTTCTTCAGTTGGTTCAAAATTCGCAAAATCTTTTGAAAGTCGAGCAAGCAAATCTACCAAACGAGTTTTATCGAGAGTGACATCAAATGTTCGCTTAGAGCCATCAGTTACCGCAGCGCCAGTTGATGAGAAAACGTGATATTCTGTCAAGTATTTTTCAAAATCAGCTGTTTGAAGTTTTGCCAGCTTCTGAAGAAGTTCGTAAGCCTGTGCATTATCGAGATTTGGATCGAGTGCCACCCATTTTTCGTTAAATTTTGCTAATTTTTCAACTGCATCTTTTACTTCAGTTTCAAGAGCTTTTTTCATTTCCTCATTGCTCGCCGTAGCTGAAAGTTTGAGATTATTATATTTCATGAAATTTGACATTCCTGAAATAAAATCAATCGTATCAGCCGTACCTTCAAAAACAGAAGATTCTGTGCCTGATCCAGCAGAATCAGAAGCGGTTGTTTCTACTTTTAATTTTGGAGATTCGAAAGTCACCTGAGACATCTGAGATCCACCAGCAAGCGCTGTGAAGTTTGATGAAAATTCGAGTGTATTAGAAGAAACAACATCTTCCGCAAACACTGAGCCAGAGATTTGACCATTTGCCTCTTTTTGTGTTCCGTAAATAGTTTTGAATGTTTCATCCAATTTTGCCATTTCTGCTTTCACATTGGCATTATACAAATCCGAAAAATTATCAGGAGTTGTTTGTGTACCACATGACGCAAGGCCGAGCATCAAAGCTGATACTACAAAAATCTTTTTCATAAAAAGAATGTTAAAAAATAAACACCTGGATTATACGAAAAATACAAAAAAAGCCAAGTGATTCCCGTTATTTTTTCCTAGACTTTTCGACAAAAATATTTATAAAAATATATTTGCAAATAAAAAATTTTGCTTTTTTGAAAAAAAATTTATAATGAAAGTGTTTTATTTTTTAAGAAAATTTATGGCAAATATTGACCACGCACCGAGCAAATACATGCTCAATCTTCTTCATGTACTTCCCGCGTTCGCGGATGAAAGCGAAAATCGCATCAATGCGCTTATTGAGCTCAACTCAATGACTATCAATAAATACGAAATTATCACAGAATCTGGTCAGCTCAAATTGGATCGCGTTGGATATTCTTCACTTGCATATCCGTTCGCATACGGCGCAATTCCTTGCACTTGGGATGAAGATGGAGATCCACTTGATGTCGAAGTTGTTGGCGTAACAGAACCACTTATTCCTGGATCTCTTGCGGAAGTTCGCATTATTGGAATTATGAAATTTAACGATGGTGGCGAAGTAGATGACAAAGTGATTGGCGTTTTGGCTGATGACAAACGAATGGATCATATCAAAACTTTTGAAGATCTCGGTGAACATTGGAAAAAAGAAACAACGTATTACTGGGAACACTACAAGGATTTGAAAAAACCTGGAACGTGTACAGTAGAAGGTTTTTTCGGAATTGATGAAGCAAAAAAAATTATCAAAGAATGTGAGGATCGCTACAAAACTGACTATCTTCCAAAATTTGAAAAATAAAAATTCCCAAATTGGGAATTTTTTTATGATCTATCATTCAGAAAATTTCGAAAGGTGCGAATAATATTTTCCATCGAATTTCCACTTTTTTGCTTATTTACAGCATAACTCGTCTGAGCAAAGTCTTCCATCGCGGTCAGCAAATCTGCAAATAATTCAGCCACCGTTTCGCGTGGCGTATTTTGTTTTGATAAAGTCGAAATCCAAATTTGGCGTCATTGCGAAGCATCATCAATTTTTTTGTCATATTGTTCCAAAATTTGACTCCAAGAAAGCGATTTTTCAAAACGAATGAGATTTTTTTCAAAAATTTCTCCACCAACATAGTGCAAAAATGGACGAAAAATTTTCATCACAAACGAACCATCGCCGTAACTTTCGGTTTTGAGAATCGTACTCGAAATTCGATAAGAAAATAATGACAAAATCTGATTAATCCAAGAAATCATTTCGCGATTTTTTGGGAACATTTGTTTGAGAGTATCAGATGGAATGTCTGAATTTGTCAAGCGAGAAGGTTTTTCTTCAAGTGAAATATGCGAAATGGAGGTTTTTCGTTCCACTTCACGAATATTTTTTCGCACACTTTCCATAAAATCCACAACCGCCAAAACTCCTTCATGATTTTCATCAATTTCACCTCGCTCAAGTAATTTTTGAAATTTCCGCTCCATCGCATCAACTTCCTTTTTGGTTTCACTCGTAAAATTTTCTGATTCCAAAATATTCAGCAAACGATGCTGACATTTTTGCATTTTCCCTTCAATATACGAAAATTCATCAATATCGGCCTGAGAAATATTTTTTTCGTTACGATTTTCTTTTTGCTCAGCACGCATTTTTGCTTGTGTAGCATCTTTTTCACGCTCCAAGCGTTTTTGTTCTTGTGTTATTTTTTTCTGTTCGTTCTTTTCTTTTTGTTGAAAAAAAGTATCAAGCCGACCTTCAATCATTTGGAGTTCACTAGCGATTCGTTTTTCAGTATTTTTATTTTTTTTGACTGCAACGCGTTGTGGCGCGTTTTCTTGGCGAGACATTACCGTTCAAATTGTCTCATTAAAAAATTCATTCAAAATACGATCGGTCGCAAAATTTTGTAAACTTTTTCGAAGAGAGTCAATTTGATGTTTATGATTCAAGACGTTTTCACCTTGTTTTTCAAGTTCTTCAATTCGAGTTTCTAATCTAAAAAGTTTGACAAAAAACAAAAAAATCACTTCATCTTCCGGTCGTTTTCCTTCCTGTAATTCAAACGTTGGTGCATCAATATGTACAAATTCCCGCGCAAAATCCTCTATTTTTCGTGCTTTAAGTGACATACATTTTTTGGTTGCCGCCTCGATATCAGCCGCCTTTTTGAGAGCAAGAATCTTATCAATATGCTCATCAAGAATTTCTTTCCCAACATACGGCTCCACCATTGAATTCATAACCTCAAGAAACGGAGCGCCTCTCATTCGCTCCGTAAATTCTTTTCGTTTTCTTTCGAGAATGTCATCAATATTTTCAATAATATTTGACAATGAATTCATAAGAAAAATTTATTCGTGTTATTATAAAATAAATATATTATTTGTCAATATTTATTCGAGAAAAATTTTTCTATTTTGAAAAAATCCCCTTTCGGAGATTTTATGCGTCTTTCACAACAATAGAAAGCATTTTATTCGGAATGAAAATTTCTTTCACGAGAATTTTTCCTTCGAGCCATTTGGCGATATTTGGTTCTGCATGAGCGAGCGCAGACACCTCTTCCTGAGCAACGCCATTAAAACAAGTAAGCGTTCCACGAAGTTTTCCATTCACCTGCACGGCAATCGTCACTTCATCATCTACCAACATGAATTCATCATATTCTGGCCATGCTGCCTCAAAAATTGAAGTCGTTTTCCCAAGCATTTGCCAAAGCTCTTCTGCCAAATGTGGGGCAAATGGATGAAGCATAATCGCAAATTTTTCCTTCCATTCAGTCACAAATTCTGGATCAGTCGGAAGTCCTTCATTCACCAAAATCATCATCGAAGAAATCGCTGTGTTGAATTTGTAATCACGAATATCTTCTTCGACTTTTTTGATAGTTTTGTGCAAAAGCTTCATCGCTTTCATTTCATCTTTTGCCACATTTTTTCCATTTTCGTAAAGTGCATACGCTTTATCCAAAAATCGTCGCACACCAATAATTGCATCCGGATTCCAAGGTGCAGAATCACGGAAATCACCAATCGCCATTTCATACAAACGAAGGGTATCGGCGCCATATTCTTCAGAAATATCGAGCGGATTGGCTGTATTTTTGAGTGATTTGGACATTTTTGCCACAATTCGATTCACTTCTTCTCCCGTTTCAATAATGAAAAATTTTCCGTCACGCTCCTCGACTAAGTCAATCGCTACGAGGCCTCCATCTTTTCGTTCGTATGCATATGCCAAAACCATTCCTTGATTCACGAGTTTTTGAAATGGTTCTTTCGTCGGAACCACACCAATATCGTACAAAACTTTATGCCAAAAGCGTGCATACAAAAGGTGTAAAACCGCATGTTCAGCGCCACCAACATATTCATCAACATTCTGCCAATAATCCAAAATTTCTTTGGAAGCAATCGCATTCGGATTTTTTGGATCCAAATATCGCAAATAATACCAACATGAACCACCCCACTGCGGCATTGTGTTTGTCTCGCGCTTTCCAGCAAGATTGTCCGCCAGACGAATATTGACAAAATCATCAACCTTCGCGAGTGGAGAATTTCCATCGCCAGCGGGCAAAAAATCATCCATTTCTGGTAATTTGAGCGGCAAATTCTCGTCAATAACGATTTTAGTGGAGAGTCCGTTATAAATTTTTCCAAAAATTTTTCCACCGATTACAAGTTCACGCAATTTTCCTTTTGAACAAAGACAAAGCGGATTTTCATCACCTTTTGGTTCAGATTTCAAAACATACGCAAGATTCGGATCAGTTGCCTCTTCCAAAGAATAAATTCGAGGCAAATCCCCTACCGCTTCGCTATCCAAATGAATGAGCGGAATCGGCTCGCCCCAATATCGCTGACGAGAAAAAAGCCAGTCGCGCAATTTATAATTTACTTTTTTGCGACCGAAACCACCTTTTTCAGCCAACTCTATAAATTTTTCGCGAGCTTCTTCTGATGAAAGCCCAAAAAATTCACGATTATATTCTTGAAAAATTTCCACCTTTTCTGATTGTGTTTCCAAAATTTCTATGCCATTTTCAAAAATCTCTGTCGTAGTCGTTTCAGCAATTGTTCCGATTGTTATAGGCAATTCTCCAATAAATCCATCTAGCGTGTATGCAAGATTTTTTTCAAAATTTTTACGATCTTCTTCACATTTTTGCAAAAATGTATTCAGATCATCATCAGAAAGTGAATTTTGGAATTCCTCATCCATTTGTTTGCGGAAATCTTCAATCATTTCTTGCGGGAAAATCACCGGAACGATTGGCAAATCATATTTTTTGGCAAATTCATGATCGCGTTCATCATGCGCTGGAACAGCCATTACTGCACCTGTTCCATAATGCCCCAAAACATAATCCCCAATATACAATGGAACTTCTTCGTTATTAAACGGGTTAATCACATATGAACCTGTGAAAACGCCCGTTTTTTCCTTGTCGTCCTGCGTACGATCCTGATCAGATTTACTCTTTGCTTCGGCAATATATTTTTCACAATTCGCTCGCTCAGCATCAGTAATAAAGTCTTCCACATGTGGATGGTCTGGTGCCATCACAACATAGGTCATTCCAAAAACCGTATCTACGCGAGTTGTGTAGACAGCAATTTTTTTGGTTGCATCATCAGATTTTTTGAGTTCAAATTCACAACCAACACTTCTCCCAATCCAATTTCGTTGCATTTCTTTGACACTATCAGCCCAGTCGAGTTCATCCAAATCATCAATCAATCGTTCGGCATAATCAGTAATCTTGAGTACCCACTGACGAAGCGCGCGGCGCTCTACGAGCGTTCCACAACGCTCACAAGTATTATCAGAAAGAACTTCCTCATTGGCAAGCCCCGTTTTACAAGATGGACAATAATTGATTGGCAAATTTTGCTCATATGCCAGCCCTTTTTTGAAAAGCTCCAAAAAAATCCACTGCGTCCATTTGTAGTATTCTGGATCAGTCGTATCAACCATTCGATCCCAATCATAACCAAAACCAAGCGCCTTGAGCTGCTTGATAAATGTGTCAATATTTTTGGCGGTAGTTACGGCTGGGTGCGTCCCTGTTTTGATAGCAAAATTTTCTGCTGGCAAACCAAACGCATCAAACCCGATTGGATGCAAAACATTAAATCCTTTTGCATGATAATAACGCGAAACAATATCGGTTGCCGTGTAGCCCTTCGGATGGCCCACATGAAGCCCCGCACCTGATGGGTACGGAAACATATCCAAAATATATTTTTTTGGCTTATCAGAGAGGCTTGGTGTTGCAAAAATTTTATTTTCATCCCAGAATTTTTGCCACTTGGCATCGATTTCTTTGTGATTAAAAGGCATAGAGAAATAGTTAATTTTCGCTATTATAATAGGAAAAGTAAATTTGTAAAATATTTTTTGCAAACAAAAAAATCCTCCCGAAAGAGAATTTTGAAAAGAAAAATCCCCTTTCGGGGACAATATTATGCATTTGGAGTCAAGATTCTTGAAAGTACAAACTGAACAATAGAGTTTGCCAAGAAGATTACCACAAGACCGAGTGCTACCTGAATGAGGATTTTACGACCAGTCGATACTTTATCTTCATCACCACCAGCTGTAAGCATAAGGAAACCTCCGTACAAACCGTAACATACTGCAAGGATTGCAAGGAAAATCATAGCATTCTGAATGAGATTCTGAATAGTTACATCGGCAGTATTTCTTGAACCCTGCAAACCAGACTGAACTTTATCACCACCAAAGCTGATTTGTGCCATCGCCTGAGGGATTACTGCGGTAGCTGCCAAAGCGGCATAAGCAAATTTTTTCATCGTCTTCATATAGGAAAAATTAAAGAAATAATGAATGACAGGGTCATATTATCAGAAGTTGGAGAATTTGTCAAAAATTTTACAAATTTTTCTCCTTTTGTGTACTTCGTACGATTAGAGTATAACTCATCCAAGAGTTGTGTCCTTTTTGGAAAGCCAAAAATTCGAGGATTTTTCCACGGACAAGGCTGTTAAAAATTTTACAAATTTTCTCTTTTTTATTTTTTCTATGACAGAATTCAGGAAATTACAAAAATTCCACAATAAAAAAATCCCAAAATTGGGAAATTTTTATTCAGCAGATTGTGTTGCTGGAACATTATCGTATGACGCATGAGTATTATGGCGAGGATCTACAACATATGGAAGAAGAGCCATATAACGCGCGCGCTTTACTGCAGTTGCGATTTTTTTCTGATTTTTAAGAGTTGTACCAGAATACTGACGAGGGATAATTCGGTTGAATTTTGTCAAGAAACGCTTAAGGAAAGCTGTATCCTTGTAATCAATGTGTGTTACGCCCGCAGCCTCTACTGGACAAACTTGCTTTTTAGAAGTTGCCATATAAAAGTTTTTTTAAAAAATAATATTAAAATTTGTCTTCTTCAAGATCTGAGAAGTCATCGTAATCAATTTCTTCAATATTTTCAAGTTCAAAATCTTCTTTTTTAGAAAGGAAAATTAACTGTGAAATTACCACTTCTGTCTTGTGAAGTTTTGTTCCGTCTTCTTTATCGAAAACACGAGTTTTGAGTCGTCCTTCAATATACACAAGCTTCCCTTTTACAAGAGATTTTTCAGCACGTTCCGCCAAAGGACCCCATGCTACACAATTTGTATATTCTGCTTCAGAAACTGATTCTCCGGCAGTATTTTTGTAATAGCGGTTTGTTGCCACTGTGAAAGTTGCAACTTTTTTGTCACCACCTGTTGTTCGAACAAATGGATCTTTCGTAACATTTCCGATAAGAATAACTTTATTGATCGTACGCATAAAGAAAAATTAAAAACTATGCATCTGTGCGAACAAACATAAATCGCCAGATAGACGGTTTGATGTTGAATGTTTTTACGGCTTCAAGGAAATCTCCTGATTCTTTTTCAAGAGTGTAAAGCAAATAATATCCCTGAAGAGATCCGCGGATTTTGTACGCGAGTTCGCGTTCACCTGGATGATTTGTTTCCACGATCTTAGCTCCAACATTTGAAAGTTCTGTTTCAATTTCAGAAACGAGAGCTGTTCTGTCTTCAGCTGAAAGGCTTGGATCGACAATCATCATAAGTTCGTATTGTCTCATAAATTCCTATGGGTTAAACATCTTTTCTGACCAGGAAAAGAAGGAAATAAAAATTTGCATAAAAATGCTTGGTCATTATAAGATTTTTCCTGAAAAAGCAAATTTTTTTTCGAGAATTTTCAAAAAATTTTTGTGTTGACTTTTTGTGATATTATTTATAATGCAAGAAAATATAATTTTGTCAAAATGTTACTTCATAAAAATCTCGAAGTGGAATATGTTCCGCAATTTTCCCGTTGTCCTGCGTCTTCCGAAGATCATCGCAATGAAATCATCCAAAATTTTTGTCATGTTGTCAAAAGTAATGTGAATTTTTTGATCAATGGCCGAGATTTTACGAATAAAATTTTTGATGCCAATGAAGAATTGCCTTCTGGAAGCGATATTCGCGAGATTGATGGGAAAAAATATATTCTTTTGCCTGCGGGGTTTGATGGCGTGATTATGGATTATAGCGATTACAAAAATACCGACGCCTCAATTGTGCTTCCAACTGCGGATTGTGCTGGCGTAAGTTTTGCTCATCCAGATCAGAAAAAATTCGGAATTTTGCATGCTGGATACAAATGAACGGCGGCCGGAATTATCGACAATCTTTTTGAAAAACTTGAGTCTAATGCAGAATCTCTGGGTAAAATGTATTTCAGAATTTCACCAATGGCGGGCGGAGATTTTCAGCTGGATACACAATATTACAAAAATCTTTTTGAAAAATATCTCGAAAAACACGATATTGACGCATTTTCATCAAAATTTTTCCGAGAAATCGAGAATGGAAAATGTGAATTTTCACTCCAAAAAATTATTATAGAAATCTTGCGTGCGCACGGCATCAAAACTCGCCAAATCGACGCATCACGCACCGAAACCACCAATCCTGATAATAATTTTTATTCATTTCGGCTGTTCAGCAATTATCAAAAAATGCGAGAAATCCTACAAAATGATGTCGAAAGTTTTGAACTTTTGCCTTCGGGAACGGAATATGTGCCCCCAAAATTTGAAATCAATTATTTTGATAAATTGGTAAAAAATCCAAATCATCGAACCAATTCTCAAAATGGACGCATGGCAACAATTCTGAGAACAAAAAAATAATTCCCTTTTTGAAGGGATTTTTTTGTGAGAAAAATATATTATTATACAAAATAAAAATTGTGCAAGGAAAAGATTTTGCAAAAAGAAAAAATTTGAGCTAAAATATTTGAAAGTTATTTATTCCTCAACTTACAAAATGCCTCGAACAAAAAAAGAATCCGAAGTGCTCAAAAAAATTTTTGGGAATTGTGATGATGTTCAAATTAGTAAAAAATTGGTACAAAAATTGGTCCAATATAATATGAAATACGAAGAAATCACAAAAGTGATTTTGACTCATTCGGAACGAGCTTTTCTCGACGCGCGACTCATTACGCTCGAAGAATATTATGCAGAATTGCAAAAAGCCAAAAAATCAGAAGTTGAAAATTTCCTCGCCTCCCTTCCTGAAATGAAAAAATCCTGCACTCCAAAAAAACTCACAAAAAAATAATTGTGGAGTTTTTATTTATAATTTTAAAAAAATCCCGAAAACCGGGAATTTTTATTTTGCATCAACAAATGTGTATTCTACGTGTTTGCGAAGCTGTTTTGAATATTTACGAAGCTTCAAACGTTCTCCTGCTGGAAGATTTTTCTTGTTTACTGCGTAGATGTAGTCACGGCGAGTTGCTCCTGGTTCAGAAGATTTTCCCACCTGAAATGTATTTTTTCCTTTTGCCATAATAGTTTTTTAAAAAATAATTGAGCGAAGATGAGCCTATTATATAAATTTTTCAGATATTGCAAGTTTTTTTGCATTTTTCTTTTTTTTCTGTATAATCAGCAAAATTTTTTAGAATTATGTTTATTGATGAAGTAAAACTCACCTTCAGAGCTGGAAAAGGCGGGGACGGAATTGTGTCTTGGAGACGCGAAAAATATATCCCAAAAGGTGGGCCATATGGCGGAGATGGCGGAGATGGTGGTGACATCATCCTGAAAGCCACAACGCACGAAACGACTTTAACAAAATTTCGACATTTGCGAAAAATCGAAGCCAAAAACGGTGAACGCGGTGGAACTTGGGAAAAACACGGTGCCAGCGCAGAAAATCTGGTCGTTGAAGTGCCCGTTGGAACGATTGTAACCGACGCAGAAGATGGTGAAATTATTTGTGATTTGGAATTTCCGAATCAAGAATTTTTGCTTTGTAAAGGTGGTCGCGGAGGATTTGGAAATGCGCACTTTACATCAAGTACGCGCCAATCTCCGCATTTTGCCGAACTCTGAGATGTTGGTGAAGAAAAATTTGTAAAAATGGAACTCAAGCTCGTGGCTGATGTTGGACTTGTTGGGCTTCCAAATGCTGGAAAATCGACACTTATTCAGTCACTCACGAATGTTCGCCCAAAAATTGCTAATTATGCCTTTACCACACTTACACCCAACCTTGGCGTGATGGAACACAAAGGCCGTTCTATGGTTATTGAGGATGTTCCTGGGCTTATTGAAGGCGCAAGCGAAGGAAAGGGACTTGGTTTTCAATTCTTGAAGCACATTGATCGATGTCGTGCTATCATTCACTTGCTTGATGTGTCGGCTGGCGAGGATGAAGTGATTGCAAATTACCAAACCATTCGTCGTGAACTCGAGAATTGGAGCACAGAGATGGCCGCCAAGGACGAATTTATTATTTTTTCAAAAGCAGATATTATTGATGCTGAGCACCTAGACGAAATTGTGAAAATTTTTGAAGAAAAAACTGGAAAAAAAGTATTTTTGACAATTTCTGCTGGGGCATTTATCCGAATTGACGAACTCAAAGACGCGCTTATTGAACGCATTCCTGAAAGAATTTTTGAAGCGCCAACAGAAGAAAAAATTACCGAAACAACAAAATACGACCTCAAAAAACGCACCGATCCGAAGCGTTGTGAAATTACTCGCCTCGAGAATGGTGATTTCCGTGTAACGGGCGAACGAATCGAGGAAATCGCGCGAATGACGGATACTCGCTACCCTGACGGTGTGGGGCGTGTGTATGATGTATTGGAACGACTTGGCGTGATGCGCCGCGTGAAGCAAATTTTGCACGATGAAATGCTCACGGAAAATACTGGATTTTTTGAAGGAGAAGACGACATTCCGACACCAAGCATTTGGATTGGTGAGAAAAAATTCTCGCTTGAAGGGCTCATTTTTATGCGAGAAGGCCGATAATTTTATGTTTTTAAAAATCCCCAAATTGGGGATTTTTAAATATTTTATAAAGAAAAAAATTTATTGCCTTTCGTGAAAAATTTTATATAATCAAATTACTTAATTTTTTGTTATGAATCAAGAAATCGTCTATCTCGAGGAAGGAAATATTTCCATCCGACAAAATTTTTGGAAAGAAATTGAGCGTTCAAAAAAACAATACGCGCACATTGTGATGATTGCGACAAAACCCGATATCATCAAACAGGCACCGTTGTATCAGGAACTTCAAAAACGCGGAGAATTGTTGATTTTGGTGCATACTGGCCAGCACTATGACTACAATCTTTCTGAAGGTGTGCTCGGAGAATTTGGAATGAGAGTTGATGTAAAACTTGGAATCAGCGGAAAATTGCACGAAAAATTTTCACAAGTGATTGAGCGACTTGGGAATTTTCTTGATAAACTCGCAAATGAATATGGAAAAATCCCCGTTCCGTACGTTCATGGGGACACGATGACAGCCACGACAGCGGACAAAGCAGCCTTTTTGAACAAATTTGCGGTGGTGCATGTAGAAGCCGGAATTCGAACTTTCACGCCGAATGAACATTTTTTCAATCGCGTTTTCACAGAATTTCAGCATGGAAAATTTGACTGGGAGCAATATTATACTTTTTTGCAAGACCAGCGAATTTATGAATTGGGGTCAATCGAGCCGTATCCTGAACAATTTGACACGCGTGGAATCGAGGCCTCGACAGGATTTTTTGCGCTTCCACACGAGTTATATAAAAGAACTTTGATGAATGAATGATTTTTGGAAGATCGGATGGCGGTGGTAGGAAACACGGTTGCTGATGCGGTGAAAATTTCATCTGCCAAAATTCCAGAATCCAATGCGTTCGCGATGTATCCGAATATGAAATATAAAAAATTGATTTTTATCACGGTGCATCGTCGCGAAAATTGTGAAATTGAAGAACGATTTAAAGCAATTTATTTTGCCATCAAAAAACTGGTGCAAGATGGTTTTCCTGTGTGTTTTCTGGGATTAAATGCTTCAGAGTCAGCAATTGATCGCTACGGTTTGCGATCTGACATTGAACAACTTGTGGAGGATTATCGCGATAATTTTGCGTACGGGCCAGCGCTCGCACATCATCACGAGGTGATGGATATGCTCAGCAAAGCAGGTTGTGTAATGACGGATTCTGGAAGTATGCAGGAAGAAGCGAACATTATTGGAACGCCATGCGTAACACTTCGTTTTGGCTCTGATCGTACAGAAACAATTCTCGCGGGGGCAAATGTTATTGCACCACCGGTAAATTCTCGATTGATTGTTGAAATCGTAAAAGGCGCGTACGACAACCACAATATGCGAAAGCCAAATATTTATGGTGAAAATGTAAGTGAAAAAATCGTAGATGGCGTGTTGAAAATTCTTGAAAAAGATGGAAAGCTTTTCCGACTTGATCACGAGCGCCTCAATATCGAACAATTTTTTGATTTTGAGATTTAATTTCTTATGACTCGTCAAGCACCCGAAAAATCATTATTTGATGATGGTTATATGAAATGTGCACAGGGCCATTCAATTCGTTTTTAGCGCGAAATAATATAGAATTGAAATTCCCAAGCACGGCTTGTTGGCGTGGTTATTATGGAACTTGGGAAATTCGTGGCAAAAAATTTTTTCTCACGAATATCAAGGCTTATCTTGATTATAATCACATCGTGGGAGTTGAATATTTTTCCCATGAAAAAAGCGTGTTTTGGCTGATTGGTTTACAGGAACACTCGAAATCAAAACCAGAAAAATCCCCTACCCTTTCTCAGTAATGGGGCCGATGAAATTTTTACGAGAATTACACATTTTTGTAGAAAATGAAACAGTCGTCGGAGAGGAAATCATTACGGATTAAAAAATCCCCTATTTTGAGGGATTTTTTATTTCTTGTTTCACAAGACGAGGAAAATCGATCAGTGCGGTTTTGATACGCTTGGCACGAATTTTTGGTTGCATCATCAGGCGATACAGCCACTCGAGCCCAAGGTTTTGGAAAAATTTTGGCGCGCGTTTTTGCAAGCCCAAAAGAAAATCAATCGACGCACCCACACCCAATCCAACAACCGGAAAATTTTGGGGCAAATGTTCAAAAATTTCACAAAGTCGCTGTTCCTGAACTTTCATTCCAATACATGAAAACACAAAATCAATATTTTCTTGCTGAATAATTTCGGCGATTTGTTCAGGATTTTGTTCACCATCAAATAGCACAAAAATTTCATTATTCGGATATTTTTGTGCTAAAATTTCTCACAAATTTTTCTGGATTTCGGCCTTTTTTCGTTCAAAATCATTTTTTGGTTGGCTATTTTTCCTGTCAATAATGAGAATTTTCTTTGGCTTTTCCCATTCCAAAATATCGCGCGTCAAATCTGAGCCTTTAATGAGTTCGCCGTATTTTTCATACACTTTTTGCTTTTGAAAAAAAACTTTCGCACACGCCGCAAAAAATCACTTCCCTTCCTGCATCATCTCTGCCACATACAATCCATTTGCGTCAGGAACGCTAAAAGTCGCCTTTTGTAAAATGTCAAAAAAATCCTGATCAAAATACGCACGATACAAAATTTCTGGATTCGGCGTGAAAACCAGCGATTTCTGAGTGGGGTTTTGGATTATTTTTAAAAAATCCTGATATCTCCCATTCCAAAGCGGAATATTAAAAATTTTCATAAATATTTCGAAAGT
>JABCOP020000019.1 GCA_013332525.2 Candidatus Altimarinota bacterium | reverse complement strand
GAACCAATAAAAAGTAGAAAATTTTCTACTTTTTATTGGTTCGCAAATCAAGATTTTTCGGAAAAATTTTATAAAACTTCACGAGGTTTGGAACCATCAGCAGGCCCGACAATTCACATTTCTTCGAGAATATCAACGAGACGAGCTGCGCGACCATAACCAAGCTTCAAATGACGCTGAAGCATACTTGTTGAACATTTTCCTGCTGATTGCACAAGTTCAATGGCTGAATTGATCACATCTTCCGCTTCATCAAATTGTTGTCCATCGATGATACTACCAGATCGATTACCAGACGGTTCTCGAACAATACCTTCAGTATCAGGAATATTTGGTGACCAATCTTCATCCATAATCGTCAAACGAATTTCACGCACTACATTGTCGATTTCATCAGTTTCCACTAGCATTCCTTGTACGCGAGTCGGCCCCATAGCACCAGTCGGGAAGTAGAGCATATCACCGCGCCCCAAAAGACTTTCCGCCCCCATCTGATCAAGAATCGTTCGACTATCAACTTGTGAAGCCACTGTAAAGGCAATTCGCGTTGGAACATTGGCTTTAATAATACCAGTAATCACATTCACCGAAGGACGCTGTGTCGCGATAATGATGTGCATACCGGCAGCGCGTCATTTTTGTGCAATACGCGCGATATTATGTTCAACTTCTTTTTTGTTACCACTCATCATGAGGTCCGCTAATTCATCAATAATAAATACAATTGCGGGCATTTGTTCGGATTTATCAGCACGATCATTATATTCATCAAGATTTTTCACACGTTTTTCGCGGAAAATCCCAAATCGGCGTTCCATCTCAGCCACAGACCATTTAAGGGAATTGAGCGCCTTATCAGGCGAGGTAATCACCGGCGTGAGCAAATGCGGGATTCCGTCGTACATTCCGAGCTCCACCTGCTTTGGATCCACCATAATCATCTGCAATTCTGCTGGCGTATTTTTGTACAAAAGCGACAAAATCAGACCATTCATCCCGACGGATTTTCCCGATCCCGTCTGACCTGCGATGAGCAAATGAGGCATTTTAGCCAAATCTCCAACAACATAATCGCCATTGATATCTTTTCCAAGGGCAACGGCCAATTTTTTTGGATTATTCTGAAATTCTGGGCTTTCCAAAACTTCACGAATCGTGATAACATCGCGCTTGTCATTTGGAACTTCAATTCCGACAAGACTCATTCCAGGAATTGGCGCCTGAATACGAATCGACTTCGCGCTGAGTGCGAGCGCCAAGTCTTTGTTGAGATTTTCAATTTTCGAAACTTTCACACCTTCCGCTGGGCGCAAGCGATACTGAATCACCGTCGGGCCGACGCATTCTTTTTCCATTTCGACTTCAATCCCAAATTGCAACAATGTTTTCTGAATAATGAGCGCTTTCTCGCGGATTTCTTCTGGAGAAATCGGATTAGCCTTTTTTGGTCGATCCAAAAGTTGCGTGCTCGGAAATTTCCAACCAGAGAGTGGTTTTGCAATTTTTGGCGCAGGATTTTCTTTTTCTTTGGAAATAACTTTTCCGCTTGTATCCGTAAGTGGAATTTTTTTATCAGGAATAATAGTCGCGCGAGAAGATTTTTTCTTTTCAGAAATTTTCAGATTTTCAGGCTCGTCGTCCATATTTTCTCGTGGATTTTTAAAAATTCCAGACAAAATTTTGGCGCCCATCGTCGGCTCATCGTCGCGAGTTTTTTCTTTTTCTTGGCGAATATTTTCGAGTTCAGAATTGATTTCTTCCACGCGATTTGCTGATTTGCGAGGTTTTTTCTTTTCAGAAATTTCTACGATTTCAGGAAAATCTTCCTGCGGAATTCGCATATTCGAAATCGCATTTTTGGTATGATGGCCAACATTTTTTAAAATTTTTGCATAGGACAGCTGAAAAATAAGGTACAGCGAAACGAGTAAAATCGCCAACAAAAAAATAAATGCCATCGCTGGGCCGACCATATTTTGAAGTGGATCGTAAATATTGAAAAACATTTTCGGAGAATTTTCGCGCGAAAACCAGCCAAGCAGGGAAGTCACCGAAACAAAAAATCCGAGAATTCCAAAGCCTTTCAGTGCATTCCATTCGGTTTTTCTGAGCAAAATCATCGCCCCAAAAACGAGCAAAATCGGCGAAAAAATAAATCGAAAATATTCTCCAAAAAGATACTCCCCCGCAAGAGTAAAATACTGGCCAATTACTGGCATTTGGCCAGATTCTGGCGTTTGTGTCGAGAAAAAAGTGAGCAATGCAATCGTCACCAAAAATACCCCAACTATCATGTCAATCGTGTCGGGGTGAAGCGCGGGAAGGGAAGTTTGTTTTGATTTTTTTGAAGTTTTTCGAGTTGCCATGCGCGTATTGTATGAAAAATTCAGAAAAAATCAACGTCCTTTTTGAAAAATGCTATTGATTTTTTTGGGTTTTTGAATACTCTTGGTGCGTCACGGAGAGATGTCAGAGTGGTCGATCGTGCACCCTTGGAAGGGGTGTGTACTCAAAAGGTACCGGGGGTTCGAATCCCCCTCTCTCCGCCATTTTCAAAATTTCAATTTATAATTCAATAATTTTTTCTTTTTTATGGATGCCCTCGGGACTCTTGGAAAACTCGCTCAAAAACCATCTGACGCCAAAATTCGCACGACACGCATTATTTTTGCGCTTTTGCTCGTAGCGGTTATCGTTTTTGGATGGAATGTGACGAATATCAATATCAGTATTTTTGACTACGAATTCT
>JABCOP020000018.1 GCA_013332525.2 Candidatus Altimarinota bacterium | reverse complement strand
TATATGGCAAAAGCTACTCTTCGCCGCTCAAAAAAAACGCGTAGAAATGTTCCAGAAGTAAATGTTTTCATCACTGCCACTCTGAACAATACTCATGTAGTGGTATCTTCTCTTGAAGGGGAAGTGCTTACTTGGGCAACAGGTGGAAGCTCTGGATTTAAAGGTGCTCGTGAAGCAACTCCTTATGCTGCTCAGATGACGAGTGAAAATGCGGTTGCAAAAGCAAAAACTTTGCACTCAGTAGAACGTGCACATGTATACGTAAAAGGTATTGGTGCCGGTCGTGAACAGGCAGTTCGTGGAGTATCAAACACTGGAGTTGAACTTCTTGCGATTTATGATGTAACGCCAGTTCCTCACAATGGTTGTCGAAAGCCTAAGGCTCGAAAACTCTAATTTTTATTTTACAGTTTTCTGTATTTCATAATATCTAAATTTAATTCTCTATATGCGTTATACGGGACCAAAAATGAAGCTCTGTCGTCGTGAGGGGTACAACCTCTTCGGTACAGAAAAGTACAACCTTGAGAACAATCACCGTCGTGTAAAGCGTGGTGGAAAGCTCTCTGAATACGGTGTTCAGCTTCGAAAAAAACAAGCCGCTAAGCGTCAATACGCTCTTTCTGAAAAACAATTTAGAAAGTACTATCAGCAGGCTACAAAAGTGGTAGATATGACAACAGCTGATGCAATGCTTCGTTCACTTGAACTTCGCCTTGATACTGTAGTTCTTCGCTCTAATATTGCACGTACTATCAT
This sequence comes from Candidatus Altimarinota bacterium, assembly GCA_013332525.2. Taxonomy (GTDB): domain Bacteria; phylum Patescibacteriota; class Gracilibacteria; order BD1-5; family UBA2023; genus GN02-873. The sequence continues at coordinate 8,200 of JABCOP020000018.1, read as the reverse complement.
GCAAGCTCGCCAGTGTGTGAACCATGCTCACTTCTTGGTAAACGGAAAAAAAGTTAATATTCCTTCATACCAGGTTCGTGTTGGTGATGTGATTACTGTGAAAGAAAAGCTCAAAGAATCTCCACTCTACAAGACTCTTGTTGAAGAATTTGCAGAATTCTCAAAGAAAAATTCAGATGCAACTGTAACCAATGCGAAATGGCTTTCAGTTGATCCAAAAAAACTTACAATCACTGTTACGGCTCTTCCAGAAAATGGTGATTTTGATAAAATGATTGACGCACAAAGAATTGTGGAATTTTACTCAAAATAATTCTCATTCTGTCACATTTTCATTTTTAGTTCTCTTTCTATCGTCCTCTCTTTATGCACACAATTCATACCGTCATTGGAGTACCAAAAATTTCTCAAGAGGTACTTTCTGAAAATGAGGCGACATTTACTATTGATCCACTTCCAAATGGATACGGTGTAACTCTCGGAAATTCTCTTCGCCGAGTTATGCTTTCTTCAATCCCTGGAACACGAGTAACTGGCGTAAAAATCGCTGGCGTTTCTCACGAATATGCTACACTTCCAGGTGTACACGACTCAGTTCTTGATATTCTTTTGAATCTTAAAGGATTGGTGGTTGAAAAACCAGATTCTGGTGTTGAATGGATTACTCTTTCCAAAAAAGAACCAGGAATCGTTACGGCAGGAGACATTACAGAAGCTGGTGGAATTAAAGTTCTCAATCCAGATATGTATATCACAAGTCTTGATGCTGGATTCTCACTCGACATTCAGATTCGTGTAGAAAAAAATGTAGGATATGCAAGTATTGAACATTTGAAAAATATCGAAGAAGATCCAAATCTCTTGGTGGTGGATGCGAATTTCTCACCAGTATTGAATGTAAAATACACAGTAGAAAATGCTCGCTACGGAGAAATCACAAACCTTGATGCTCTTCATATCACTATCAAAACAAATGGAGTTATGTCTCCTGCTGATGTAGTGAAATTTTCAGGGAAAATGCTTGAATCATACTTTGCTCTTTTCAATGAAGAAGCACTCCAAGTTGGTGGTGAATTTATCGCAAATATTCGTGAAGTGATTGAACGAGAAAAGCAAGAAGTGAAGGCAGATCTCGAAAAAGAAACATACACTCCAATCGAGATTATGGGGCTTTCACCTCGTACACTCAATGCACTTGTGAATGGAGATATCCTCTCTATCGAACAATTGGCAAAATGTACAGAAGCGAAACTTTCTTCTATTAAAGGTTTTGGTCGCAAGGCTATGACAGAAGTTCGTGAAGCGCTTGCTGCTCGTGGGCTCAAACTTTTGGGCGACGATTAATTAAAAGAATTCAATTTTATTTTCATATTTACTCTCTATGCGTCATCGAGTTAAAAAACATCTTCACCTCAACGGAAAAGATAAGGCACATCGAAAAAGCGTTGTTCGCAATTTGACAACAGCTCTCTTTGAACACGGAGCTATTACTACTACAAAAAAGCGCGCACTTGCGATCGTTCCAGTAGTAGAAGGTCTTATTGAACTTGCAAAGGGTGATCATACTGAATACAACAAAATTCGCCTTATTGCTCCACAGGTTTTTACAGAAAAATCATCTCGTGAAGTATTAAAAGCAGGGGAGACTTACAAGGATCGAACGGGTGGATATACTCGTATCACTCCTCTCAAATACCGAGATGGAGATAGTGCTATTCTTGTGAAGATTGAACTTGTTTAGTTCTCGGAATATTATTTTCTCAATTCTAAATTTTCTCTTTTATGAAAACTCTTGTTTCAAAGCAAATCCCTGGAAATGAGCGTCCTTGGTTTGTGGTTGATGCCGCAGATCAGACTCTTGGTCGACTTGCCACAGTGATTGCTAAAAAACTTTCAGGACGTGATCGTGTAGACTTTACTCCGCATATCGATAATGGTGCATACATCGTTGTGATCAATGCTGAAAAGATTGCCGTTACTGGTACAAAAGAAGAAGTAAAGCTTTATCGTACACACTCTGGTTATATGGGTGGTTTGAAAGAAACAACTCTCGCGGATATGCGAAAACTCAATCCAGCGCACATTATTTCTCATGCAGTTTCTGGAATGCTTCCAAAAAATAAACTTCGTGAAAAAATGCTTGATCGATTGAAAGTTGTTGCTGGAGCAGAACACCAGTATGCTGCTCAGAAACCTGAAACTCTCTCTTTATAATTTTTTCTCCTTTATTTTATGTCAGCGAAAAAATATTCTTATGCCGTTGGTCGTCGAAAGTCTGCTGTTGCACAGGTTCGTCTTTTTGCAGGAAAAGGTGAATCTACTATCAATGGTAAGGCAGTAGATGGATACGTACATCGTGCAGACCTATTTCATACAATTTATGCTCCTCTCAAAACTGCGGGAGTGTATGACGGGTTCCATTTTGAGGCAAAAGTTTCTGGTTCAGGAGAAGCATCTCAAGCCGAAGCTATTCGTCATGGAATTGCTCGTGCTTTGGTGGTTGCTGATGAAAATCTTAAACAAACTCTACGTGGATCAGGGTTCCTTACTCGTGATGCTCGTAAGGTAGAAAGAAAAAAGCCAGGTCTCAAGAAAGCGAGAAAATCTCCATCTTGGTCAAAGCGTTAATTTCTTGTATAACAGATATTTTAAAACTCAAAAACTATGCCTACAATTAGTCAGCTTGTTCGCTCAAAGCGAAAAGATAAAACTCGTAAGAGTAAGTCTCCAGCACTTCAATTTAATCGAAATTCTTTGAAAAAAGAAATGAACGAACTTCCAGCTCCTCAGCGTCGTGGTGTTTGTCTTAAGGTGTATACAATGACTCCAAAAAAACCAAACTCTGCCCTCCGAAAGGTTGCAAAAGTTCGCCTTACAAATGGTTATGAAGTGATTGGGTATATTGGTGGTGAAGGACACAATCTTCAAGAACACTCTGTAGTAATGCTTCGTGGTGGTCGTGTGAAAGACCTTCCAGGTGTGCGTTACCATATTGTTCGTGGAGTTCTTGACTGTCAGGGTGTTGAAAAACGCGGTCAGTCTCGTTCACTATATGGTACAAAAAAACCAAAAGCAAAAAAATAAAATAGCACTGCTATAATTACTTCAAAACATTAACATTTTATTTATGAGTACAAAAGGAAGTGTTTCATTTGCAACACAGAACGAGCGCATCCAGAAATTTGTCAACTACTTGATGAAAAATGGAAAAAAGACGCTCGCGTACAAAATCCTCAATAATACTTTTGATATTCTTCGTGAAAAAGGATACACAAATCCCGAAGAAATTTTCGACAAGGCAGTAGACAATACTATGCCAAAGATCGAATGTCGTCCAAAGCGAGTTGGTGGTTCTATCTACCAGGTTCCTATGGATGTTCCAGCTGGTCGTCAGTTTGCATTGGCTTCTCGTTGGATTCTTGGAGCAGCTCGTTCAAAAGACGGAAAGGATTTTGCTCATTTTCTTGCGCAAGAGCTTATTGATGCTGCGACTGAAACTGGTACAGCGTTCAAGAAAAAACTTGATGTGTATAAAATGGCAGAAGCCAACAAGGCGTTCGCTCGCTTTGCTAACAATCGATAATTTATTATCTTGATTATTTAATAATTTAATTAATTATGGCTCATAAAAAAGCGATGGGTTCGACCGCCAATGGTCGAGACTCGGTGGCGAAACGACTTGGTGTAAAAATCTATGGTGGTCAGCCTGCTCTTGCTGGAAATATTATTGTTCGCCAGAAAGGAAATACTTTTTGGGCAGGACAGGGAGTATCTCAGGGTAATGATTATACTCTTTTCGCTACTCGTGATGGTGTAGTACAATTCCAGGAACGACGCCGTACTCGTTTTGATGGACGAGTATACCGTGATATTTATGTTTCAGTTGTATAATTTGAAATTTTCTTTAACCATTTTTTAGTATGACTTTTTCAAAAAAACAACTTTCTCGAGTTCGCGGACGAAAGCGTTATGCAGCGTGGCTTCGCCTTAATGCTACTCGCCTCGAAAATCTTTCATCTTCACTTCAGTACAATGAAGCGGGTGAAGCCGTAGCTCTTGCGCACTTTGCATCTCCAATCACTGGTGAATACAAAGGACGAAAAGTTATCCGTGTAAAAACAGGTCGCGGAAAAACTCCAAGCGTTATTCGCGCGTAATTCTTGAAAGAATTTTTCCATACTCCCGAACCACTTCGGGAGTATTCTTAATTTTTTCAGCTTTGTTCTTTAAAATTTTTGATTATGCTTTCTTCTCGACGTAGTACTCGTGCTTTTTTGTTGCAGGTTTTGTATTCTGATATTTTTGTTCCAGAATCAGAAAATAATTTTGATATTTTCAGAGAAACCTATCGAGATGAAAGTTTTTATCAAAATATTGACGAATTATATTTTTCTCGTATGCGTGAGAATATTCATGCAAATATGGCGTCATTGATGGCTATTATTTCAGAATTTGCTGGCAAATTCGACATTGAGACGATGCCAAAAATTCATGTAATTATTTTGATGATTGCACTTTCAGAGATGCTTCATTGGAATATTTCTGTTCCGGAAGATGTGATTGACGAAAAAATTAGTATCAATGAAGCGATCGAACTTGCGAAGCGTTTTTCTGATGAAATGGGTGCCAAATTTATCAACGGTGCGCTTGGAAATTTCATCAAAAATCGAGAAAATTTTCAAAAAAATCCTGTGAAAAATTATCAATTTTTTTCCTAAAATATGCCAAAAACTTCACTGCGTTTTACGCGATGAGAATTCGAGGAACGAGTGCTTGATTTTTTACAAAAACTCAATCTTTCGCCCAAGAATCCGCAACTTTTTTTTACGGCTTTTGTGCATCGAAGTGTGCTCAATGAAGCGACTTATTTGTATGAAGATTCTAATGAGCGCCTCGAATTTTTGGGTGATGCCGTACTCGAACTTTCCATTACAGAACGATTATTTGAGGATTTTCCCAAAAAACCCGAAGGCGAATTGACTGATATTCGCTCGGCAGTAGTACGTGGACGTAATCTTGCAATGGTCGCCAAAAAACTTGGAATGTCCGAAGTGATTCAGCTTTCTCGCGGAGAATTTCGCGTAGCAGGTCATGAAAATCCGTATATTTTGGCGAACGCGGTTGAGGCGCTTATTGGTGCGATGTATCTCGATTTTGGCTTTGAGGTTGCCAAAAAATGGATTATTGAAAATATTTATTCGATGCTGGATGAGATTATGTCGCGCGGGTTGTATGTTGATCCGAAATCCTATTTGCAAGAATTGACGCAGGAACTTTGGGGACAACTACCGACCTATCAAGTCGTTGCCGAAGAGGGGCAGGACCATAATAAAACCTATGTGATTGATGTATTGCTCGGTGAATGTATATTGGGACGTGGAAAGGGAACTTCCAAGAAAAAATGAGAACAGGATGCTGCTGAGAATGCTATTTCCAATCGCGAAACTTGGGAATCACAAATATGTATTCCACGAAAAATCTATCAAAAATAAAATAATCCTGACAAGAGGGTTATTTTTTGTAAAAAGGTTTTATTTTTCAGATTTTTTTGTAAAATGGTAAATAATTTATAATTATTTGTAGACTACAATGATTGAAATTCTCTGTAATTTTTTCTCGCATATTGCCAATTCGTGGTGTATCATGCTATGAATATCATATTCGCATGCTGGAATTCGACCAAATTTTCTCGCTCCATGGGCGTTTCGAACAGGAGGCGAATTTATGTGGTATGAGCCGTACTGGTTTCTTTTGATTTCGGGCTCTGGAACGATATTGTTTGAATTGGATAGTCAATTTTTTCAATGGATTTCAGAGATTTGGTGGATATTTTTGACTTCTATTATTGTGAGTGCGATCATCGATTATCTCATTCTTTCCGAAATTTCCGCATTTTATCAGCAAAAAATTTCCATCAAGTCGCATAATTCTCTTTTTTCTTGGATTTTTGTTTTGTGGAGAATTTTTATTCCAGATATTTTCATTGTGAGTACACTCACAGCGCTTGTAACCAAAATTACTTTTTCCAAAAAACAAATCCTCGGCCTTGTGTTTTTAGCGCATATTTTGAGAATTGCTTTTATGGTGTTCCTCATGTATTCGATTCAAAGCGGAATTGGAGAATCGCTCTGTTTGTCATGGAAATGCTAAAATTTTTTCAAAAAATTCCCATTTCGGGAATTTTATTGTATCGTGACGATATCAGCAATTTTTTGTTCGCTGACTTCTGAACAATATGTGAGTGAATATTTATTTTCTGTGATTTTTTCAAAAATAATTTGATATGAACAATTCTGATTTTTCTGATTTTCGAGTGGGTCTTTTGGAATTGTTCCCAAAAATTCTGGCGATAAATCCGAGATTTTTCCAGGGATTTTTCCGTATTTCGCATAATAATTTTGGATTTTTGTAGAAATCGTCGCCACAATGTGTTTGCGAGCATTGTCGCGAAGTTGCATTTTTGGTATTTCATCAGGATTTTTGGCTTGCGACTGCAAAATTCTTGTGTCAGAATTCTCAAAATCTTCATCGTACGTGATAAAATAGGTGCCGTCATTTTGCTCAGTTTCTGTACACGCCGAAATTTTGTATCATTGCAAATCCTGAGTTGGCTCGTATTTGAAGCCAAAAGTACAATGCGTCCCAATTTGCCCATCAAGCGGATCTTTCGGTGCATTGATAACATCGAGATTTTTGGGATAATTTTCGTGCTCATGATAATAGTTAAGGAGCATTAACGCAATATTTCTGAGCGCTGCTTGACGATTTAGGTCGCGTGAACGCCCCAAGTAATTACTCAGTGATTGTTGCATGCTGTACACCATCATTTCCGCCAATTCTTTTTCACTCGGCGCATCGATTTGAAAAATGAAAACGCCATTTTTTTCCGAAAATTGCACGCTTTGCAACATTTTTCGAAGCGAGGCTTCCAGTTTTTTATTTTCCAAAGAAATCGATTGCACCAAATTTTTTGCCAAATTTTCTTCATACATTTTTTTGATATCATCCACGGAATCGTTGTTATCATCAATGATGACTTTGATGATAACTTGATGCTCGTTCTGCTGATTGTACTCCATCGCGATGGTTACATCCTGACCTGGCCCTATTGCTTGCTGTATCACCAAAAAAGTATTTTCATTGATTTGAAATTTTTCTAAATGTTCTTTCAAAATGATTTTCTCTTTCTCAGAATCAATCGTACTCGTAAATAATGCGTTTCTAATGGCAACATCGGGAGAAATATGATTTCCAGTGATTTTCCCAGATTCTTGCGTCCGCGTTTTTTGAGTTGTGGTAGAATTGTTCGTTATTTGATAATTTGAAGAATTTTTATCAGCAAATCTTATGACAAAACCATGATTATCGGCTTGAAATTGTATTTTTTCTTTTTCACCGCTCAACTTAAGCGCTGTGGCAATTTTTTCATTATCAAGATGTTCCCAATTATAAGGGTTTTCCGTCACTACTTTTCCAAAAATTTTCCCCTCAAATGCATTGATACTAAAAATCCCTCCAAAATTTTTGATTTCACTCCAAAGCTTATACACTTCCTTTCAATGAGGCGCGACCGCGATGAACCCAGAATTTCTCGCTACATCCAAAAATTCATTGATATAGCCTTCAATCGGCTTTGTATTGATAATCCAAAGAGTCGATCCATACGCATTTTCGCTCTCAACTACGGCGAATTGCTCACGAATATCAAGCACTGAAATATTTTTTGTTTCAGAAATATGTTGATTTTCCCTTTCGGGCGCACTTTGCTTTGGCTCTATCAGCATTTTGTACGCACCAAAGGCGCTTCCACCTAACGACAAAACTATCAAAATAATTATAAAAATTTTCTTCATAAAAACTGAAAAAACAATAAACAAACACATTATAATTGAATATTTTTTCTTTTGCAAAAACCTCTAAATTTTATTTTTTTGTTCAAAAATTGTATACAATAATTTTGAGAATATTTTAGTTGCAAAAATTCGTAGTTTTTTTGCCAATTTTTGTAAAATTTTTCTCTCAAAAAATATTTTTTTCACTTGATTTTTCGCTATTTTAAGGGGAAAGATATTTTTGATAACTTTTTTGTGATTTTTTCTTGAAAATTCTTTTGACTTTTCTCTCTTTTTCAATATAAATTTCCCACTGCCAGCGGGAACACCAACGACAGTATGAACCTTAACATCTCATAAATCAGAAG
>JABCOP020000017.1 GCA_013332525.2 Candidatus Altimarinota bacterium | reverse complement strand
TTTCATAGTCAGTTCTCCGCGGTTTGTGACTCCATCAATATTTGATGGTTTAAATATTCGGTCAAGTTCTTTTTGGAGTTTTATGTCGTCGCTCATTTCTGCGAGAATTTTGGTGTATTCTTCACCCATTGTGGTTTTGAATGAGTGGTTGATTTTTCCGAAAAATCTGTATTATATAATCAATAAAAATTATATGTGACTTTTTATCTTTACAGTTTTTATGCTCTCAATATTTTCCGCCAAAAACGACCAAATAATTATTGATGGGAAAATATGAGTTTTTCTGCGAATATTTTTATGGAGCATCATTGTCATTGGAATTGCCTCGGGAATATATTCTCACTTTATAATGTAGTAAAAAATTTTTAATTATTCTACATATCCTCAATTTGTCCAAACTTTTTTCAAAAATAATTTCAGAAAACTTCAAAAGTTAGTATAATTCTTTCATATCTAAAACATCAAACTTATGAAAAAATTTCTCGCTTTTTTATTGATATTTTTCTTATTATCTGCGCCCGTTTTTGCGAATATCAAGATTGTTTCGATTTTTCCAAATCCTGAAACTGATGCCAAAAGTAATGAATTTATTGAACTTCAAAATCTTGGTTGCGAGTCTGTAGATTTATCGGAATATTTTCTCAAAAAGCAAGAAACGAAAAATCCTACACTCTTGGCTGGCACATTGGCGCCTGGTGAATCCAGGAAATTTTATCGCGCGAATGGCGGTTTGGTTCTAAAAGATGACGATGACACGATTTCGCTCGTTAGCAAGGATGGCGAGATAATTGACGAGATACAATATACCAAAAATGATGCCAAAAAGGGAAATATTTTGACTTTTTCACATGAGGCAGATAAGTGCGACTCTGATGCTGAAAAACATGATTGAAAAAATGATGAGAATGATTCGCAGAACCCACCAAATATCAACGATGATGAGGAAAATAACTCAGAAAAAGATGTAGAGGATGAAGGAAACCACGATGAAAATCATGTACCCAGAAAACTTGACTGGATCTCTTGATATTAGGGATTTTTCGTTAATGAGCGCTTCTGGGGCTGACTTGACGCCAATTCCAAATTCTGTGCTTTCTGGCGCACTGGTTGACGATACGATTATTTTGACTTTGACTGGAATCATCACCACAGAAAATATTTTTTCAATCAGTGAAAAGAAAAATACCGGTATTTTTCTAAAAAGTGAGAATATTTCTAATATTCTCAGTATAGAATCAAAAAAACTTGAACAATTGGATGAACATTCTTTTGAAAAATACACAAAAATCACATTTTGAGAATCAAATTTTGATAACAATGAAGATGATTCGGAAGATATTTCGGAAAATTTTCCCGCCATTTTTGCAACACTTCAACGGCCGACAACCGCTCATATATCAGAAAATCAGATTTCTTGTTCCGAAAAACCTTGTAAAATAAATTTGGATTTTGATCCGATTTTTTCAACAGATTTTCCGAAAAAAGATTTTTCTTGTGAGGTGCATATTGCGGGCAAAAAATTCCAAACCTGTAACCCACCAACAACCGAAATTACGGGTGAAAGTGATATTTTGGTAAAAATTTCTCGAAAAAATTCGAAATGAGAAATTTTTTCTATATTTCATGTAGATTTTGATTCTGTGAATGAGGATTTGAAAAATCCAGAAAAACCCAATGCAAAGCCGATAAAAACGGAAAAACCGAAAATTACTCCACGATCAAATCGCACGACTCAGTACTCGACACCACCAGTGATTTCTATTGATTCTGATGGGAAATTTGAACATATTTATGAGTGGAAAAATGATGATGAAATCGTGTGTTTCACATCGACTTGTGCTATCAATCTGAATGCCAATGACACATATAGTCGCGAAAATAAGGCACTCAAATATGCTTGGAAATTTGGAGAAATTGCCGAATTTTCTCGAAAAAACCCACCGAGCGTAACTTTTACAACAGGAAAGTATGATATTTTCTTAACTGTGACAGATTCAAATGGAATGTTCGCGATGAAGCAAATTTCTGTGATGGTTCCAGAAAAAACTGATGAAAAAATTGAAAAAAATTCTCAAAAATCTGAATGAGAAAAGTCAGAAAATGAAGAATTTGAGGCGCCAGAATTGGTTTTACAGAATCCAACAAAATTTGATGTTTCTGATCCGGAAAACTATGTTTGTCAGACGAATTCGGATTCGTGTAGCATTAATTTTTCGCTTGTTGGAACGAAAAAATCGTTTTCATATCTCTGGGCTTGGGATGATGAGGAATTTTTTGAATCGACGAATCCTCGCGCGAAAAATCTCGGAATTGGGCAGCATTATTTAAAAATTCGCGCGATTTCACGAGAAAATCCGAATGAAGATTTGTGGGAACATTCGCTTGGTGTGAATATCATAAAAATTGAAAAACCAGCAAAAAAATCTGTAACAAAAGCCAAAAAATCAAGCACCAAATCTTCAAAATCAAAAAAATCTTCTAAAAAATCAACAGCCAAAAAAACTGAGAAATTATCCAAAAAATCCTTTGAAAAAACTGAGCAAAAACCGCTTCCAGAAGAGAAAGTTGAAGTGGAGAAAAACAATAATACATTGCCACTTTCGGCGGCAGGAATTTTGATGTCGGGCGTTGTGTTTGCTGGCGTGCGACGTAAATTTTAAATAAGTTTGCTCGAAAAAAATTTGCTTTCTGTCGCGAAAAATCTATAATGAATACAACTTTTTCACACGTGCATCTGGCCTGTATTTTTCTCTACAAATATTTTACAACCTGAAACGGGTGCCAAGTATACCTCGGTATTCCGACTCGCGACCAGACTTTAATGGCTGGAATTGCATACCAGGGATAAAATATGGTTATAAACGATGAAAAAGTAAAATCCCCGAAAGGGGATTTTTATTGATTATTTTCAGGATTTTTCGGTGGATTTTTATTTTCTGAAAGAACAATTTTTTCTTCCACATTATTTTGTTGAAGCGCGTTAATATTTTTTTTCGTTTTGTAGAAAAAAATAAAAATATTTCTCGCGATACTCGTGATTGGCGCGCGAATATTGGCATTCGTTTTTCCTTCTGCGATGAGCGTTGCAATCGGGAAAATTAGCAAATACAGCG
>JABCOP020000016.1 GCA_013332525.2 Candidatus Altimarinota bacterium | reverse complement strand
TTCATAAATATTTCGAAAGTTATATTTTATTTTTCGAGAAATTTTTTCAGATTGGCAACAAAGCTATCAAGTGAGAAAAGTTGAGCGCGCTGAACGCAATTCTCACGAAGTGCCAGCGCGGTTTTTTCATCAATTTTTTGCACGCCCGCAATAATATCAGAAACTTGAATTTTCGCAGGAAGCAAAACCCCAGTTTTCCCATCCACGACCGTTTCTTTGAGGCCTCATTCATTTACACCAATCACGGGAACGCCGCACGCCATCGACTCAACCGGCGACATTCCAAAATCTTCATCGATCGGAATATAAATATTAACAATCGCATTTTGTACGAGTCTGATAAAATCATCATCGCTCGGCGCTGGCATCGGGAAAATATTTTTCGCATACTGACATTTTGCGAGAATCTCATCTTTGAGCGGATCATTTTTTCCATAAGTGAAAACGAGATTTTTGTCTGGCATTTGTAAAAATGCGTCAATTACGAGCCCAACGCGCTTTGGTGGAGAAAGTCGCGAAAACGACAAGTAATAATTTTCTGGCAAATTTGGAAGCGGATTTTTGTTATTCGCTGGTGCAAATCGCGTCGTATCGGTCGGCGGATACAAAATTTCAGAGCTTTTTCCGCAAAAATGCAACAATCGATCGTGCGTATTCTGAGAATTTGTGAAAATCTGGTCAATTTTTCCGAGTAACTCATTGTATTTTTTGGCTTGTTTATCAAAAAAATATGAAATCATGCCGCGCAAAATTTTTGGAAATTTTTGCAAATACATTTCACGAAAATCGAACAAATATCGCGGCGGCGTGTGACAATAATAGAAAATTTTTTGATTTGGCTTTTTGGTAAAATTTTCCAAAACATCAAGACAATTGCCCGACAAAATAATAATTTCATAATTTTCGAGCAACTTGGTGGCCTTGCGAAAGCGATTTTTCAAAATCAAATGCCGAATTCATTTTTTAAAAACAGGTTTTCCGAGCGCGATTTTTTGCCCATAAAATCCGAGTTCTTCAGGTACAAAACTTCACTCTGAAAAAAATCCAGAAATCAAATCCGCATCTAATGCCTTTGCCATCAGTGTTACAAGGCGTTCACCGCCACCTCGATACAAGAATGCGTCGTGCAAAACAGCAATTTTTTTGATTGTCATAAAATCCGTTAATTATGAGCATTGTATGGTTTTTTGAGATTTTTCAAATTTTTTCACAATAAATTTTTACAAAAACAAAAAAACTCGTATTATAAGGGAAATTTTTGAAAATTATGAACCATTTTCACGACAGAAAAATCGCGATTGTGGCGGATTGGCTCATCGATTTTGGGGGCGCAGAACTCGTGATCGAAGAGCTTCTTGCGATGTTTCCACACGCTGAAATTTTTACGAGCGTTTGTTTTATGAAGCACAAAATGCTCGAATGACGAAAAATTCACACAAGTTTTTTGCAAAAAATGCCTTTTTTTGGTCGCAAGCATAAATTGGCTGGGGTTTTTCGGCCGTATGCTTTTAGAAAATTTGATTTTTCTGATTTTGATATCGTGATTTGTTCGAGTAGTGCTGAATCCAAAAATGTTGCGCTCGCGAAAAAGTGAAAAAATACGAAAGTTTTTGTGTATTGCCATACGCCGATTCGCTATTATTGGTCACATTATGATGAATATTTGAAAATGATGGAATTTGGCAAAATTCTCAATCCAATCGCAAAATTTGTGCTTCCAAAAGTGGTGAATTGGATGCGAAAACTTGATTTGGAAGCGGCTGCTGCGGTTGATGTTTTTTGGGCAAACTCAGAGACAACAGCGGATCGAATACAAAAATTTTATCATCGCGACTCGGAAATTATTTATCCAGGAATTAAAGTGGAGGAATTCTCACCCACAAGCGAAAAATGAGATTTTTATCTCGGAATTGGGCGATGTATTCCGTATAAAAAATTCGATCTTTTGGTTGATGCCTTCAATCAAAATGGGAAAAAATTGATTCTCTGTACAAATACTGATAATCTTTTGTATCATGAATTAAAGAAAAAATCAAAGTCCAATATTTCGTGGATTTTTGCACCCACAAAGGAAAAACGCAATGAATTGTACGCGCAAGCGAAAGCTTTTTTGTTTCCGCCAGAAGAGGATTTTGGACTCGTACCAGTGGAGGCGATGGCATCAGGAACGCCTGTTATCGCCTACTGAGTGGGGGGAGCAACCGAGACCGTTATTGAGGGAAAAACTGGATTTTTTTTCACGCCACAAACCCCTGATGCACTCAACAAAATAATTGAAAAATTTGAAAGTGTAACACTCGATCAAAACAAAATTATTGCGCGCGGACACGAATTTTCGACAGAAAATTTTGATAAAAAAATTCTAGAAAGCCTTCAAAAATATGCATAATTTACAAAAAATCATTCAGGTTTCGCCTTTTGCATTCAAGCATATTGGTGGCGTGGAAAAATATGCTGAGATTTTGGATAAAATTTTCCAGAACAAAATCACGACGCTTGAAGGTGGAAAGCATTTTGAAATTTTTGAGCCAGTAAAAAATTGTTCGGTACCGAAATTTTGGCAGAAAAATTTTTGGAAAATCTGGAAAAATATTTCTCGCGAAAATACCAAAATCATAATTTCTCATATTCGTTTTTCGCCAACGACTTGGTTTGTTTTTCTGATAGCAAAGGCAAAAAAAATTCCATATCTTCATATCGAGCACGGAACAGATTTTCTCGTGCATAAAAATTTTTGGATCAAAAATATTGCAAAAATTGTCGATTTGACGATTGGAAAAATGATTGTGCGGCGCGCAGATTGGGTGGTTTGTGTGAGTGAAGCATGAAAAAATTGGGTTCAGGATTTGACAAATCGAACCAAAAAAATTTCTGTTATTTATCGCGGTTTTTCCATTTTGAAAAAAGAAAAAATTCCAAATCCAATTCCAAAAATTGGTTTTGTTGGCCGACTTGTTTGACTTAAAAATCTCGAGATTCTTGTTCATTCACTCAAAAATCTCGAAAAATATCCGTGGCAACTGGAAATTATCGGAGAATGAGAAATGCGATGAGAATGGGGAAATCTCGCGAAAAATCTTCAAATCAATAATCGCATAAAGTTTTTGTGAACAAAAAATAATCATTGGATTTTGGAAAATTTTTATCCAAATATTGATATTTTTGTGAATCCAAGCCTGCAAGAATGACTGCCGACAACCGTGATTGAAGCGATGCTTTCGGGTGCAAATGTCCTTGCAAGCGACGTTGGGGGAACGCGCGAAATTCCAAATATCACACTTTTTGAGCCGAACGAAGCTTCCTTGACAGAAAATCTCAAAAATATTTTTGAATGAAAAAATCTGATAAAAACTAAAAATTCTCACAATTTTTCCCTTCAAAATATGAAACATGATTTTGAACAAATTTTTAAAAATCTCTAAATTATGAAAAAATCCCTTCACAAAGCCATGAGTGCTTGTATTCGTCCATTTTATGGAAGTGGGCTCGGCAATTATTTTCCATTCAAACAGCTCAATCATTTTCATCAAAAACTTGGAAAAAAACTCTATTTTTGAGAAAAAAATGAAATAAAAATGCCTACAAATGAAGGATTTTGGATGTATTTGCACGAAGGAAAAACGATTGATGACACGATTATAAATCTTGGTTTTTGGGAGCCAGATATCTCAAAACTGATTCGAAAAAATCTGAAAAAATGAGATACTTTCGTTGATATTGGTGCAAATATCGGCTATTTTTCATTGCTTGCATCGGAGATTGTTGGTCAAAATGGAAAAATCCTTGCATTCGAACCAAGTTCGAAAAATTTTGCGGAACTACAAAAAAATATTGCACTCAATAATTTTTCCAATATTTCCGCGATTCGCTATGCTGTGAGCAATGTCGCGACGACAAAAAATTTGTTTTATAATCCGACCAATCCGGGCGGTTCAAGTTTGGTGGAAAATCTGCATTCTGGCAACGAAAGCGAAAGTATTGAAACGATTGTACTGGACGATTTTTTGCGTGACGAAAAAATTGATTTAATCAAAATGGACATTGAATGATACGAGTATTTCGCGATTCTTGGGATGAAAAATTTGCTTGCCAAAAACCATCTCAAAATGATTTTTGAATATTCGCCAACTTTTTATGAAAAGCTGTATCCGGCCGATTTTGCGCAAAAATCCGTAGAAATTTTGGATATTTTAACAGAAATTGGGTTTTTGTTGTATTTCATCGATTATCGCGGAAAACTGGAACCAATCAGTAATAATCAAAAATTTTTTGAAAATTTGTACGCGAAACGCGAGCAAGTTGACATTTTTTGTAGCAAGGAAAAAATATGTTAAAAATCTTTTTCATATCGGGAAAACAGGGTGGCGGGCCGTGAGAATTATTCAAAAACCTCAGCAAAAAATTGTCTCAAAAATTTGGTTTTTGATGCGAGCATCATTTTTCTCTCAAAAAATGGTTTTTGCTACATTTTCAAAATCGCAAAAACGATATCATCGTGAGCAGTGTGCCGTTTTTGTGGCGTCCAAAATGCCAAAAATTCATCCTCAATATTCATGGAAATTTTCGCAAAGAACAAGGATTTTCGAGTCCTGGAAAAATCCTGGCTCACTGGTATCCAAAAAATATGCGATTTGCGGATGAAATTATTTTTCCATCAAAATGGCTTGCCAATGAGATTTCTCCATCAAAAAATGTTGTCATTTATAATCTCATTGATGAGATAATTTCTCAAAAAAATATTTCAAAAAATTCTCAAAAAAACGAATTTTTCACGATTACGAGTTTTTATTTTTTGGAAAAATGACGCGGAATTTTAGAAATTATTGAAAATCTTGAAAAAATGCAAAAATCGTATATTTTCCATATTTTTGGTGATGGAAAATTTCGTGAAAAAGTCAAAAAAAATCTTCCAAAAATGCATTTTGGAACGATATTTTGGCACGGATTTTTACCGAAAAAAAAGATTTTTGAGCTGATGGCGCAAAATTCAATTTTTGTATATGCGTCAAATCTGGATGTGATTCCGATGGGGATTCTCGAAGCAATGCAGCAATATGTTCCCGTTTGTATCAAAAAAATCCCACAATTTCAAGAATTTTTTGAAAATGAAATATTGTTTCAAAATGACGAAGATTTTATAAAAAAAATAAACGAAATCCAAAAAAACTCCGAAAATAATAAAAAAATTTCTCAAACAATTTTGAAAAATTTTGATGAAGAAAACATTTTAAATGCGTGGAAAAATCTTTTTTAGGAAAATTTTTTAATAATTTTTCGAATAATTTTGAGAGAAAATTTGGAAATTTGGTGAACAATTGGCAAAAAATAAATATACAAAAGTATAGATTTGGTAGGAAAAATCTCAGGAAAATTGGTGCGAATCATTCACCACATTCGTCGCATCATTTTTCGCCGAAATGGCAAATCAATTTTTGAGGCAAAGGCTTGTTGTGTCAGGCCATCCGCGAGATAACCGCTTGTAATCGTACTTTTGTGATACAAAAAATAAAAATAGGTTTTCGTGGCAAGTTCGAGAAAAAAACCCCATTCTTCCGCATTTTTCACATCCCGAAAAAATCGTGTTTCACCGAGAATTTCGGTCGAAATCCAGTGTGTTGCATCGCCAGAAAAATTGTTTCCGAGCAAAAAATCTCGAACATAATTATACTCTCATTCCCCATTTTTCGCCTTTGTAATAATATTCCCATTCTCAAATGCTCGCTCCGTCACAATCCACTTTTGTGGATTTTTTTCAATTTTTTGAGCCATTTCTGTAAGCACATTTTCTGCCAAAAAATCGTCATCATCCAAAAAAATAATATAATTCTGAAAATCAGAATCTGTATTCTGCATAACCCAATCAAGCGCCCGATTTCGTGAAAAATTCACTCACTGATTCGTCTCATTTCGGACAAATTTTTGACACGAATTCTCGGGAAGTGCCCGCAAAAAATCCCAAGAATTCATGGTGCTGGAATCATCAATCACCAAATGCAGAAAATGCGGATACGACTGGGACGCCACGGAGTCGAGATTTTTCTGAAGTAATTCGCGGCGCTCAAAAGTCGGTGTGATAATGTAGAAAAAAATCATTTAATACAATTTTAAAAATCGCAACAAGCGCTTCATTCGAGGCACCAAAAAATACAAAATTTTCAAATACCAAGGCGCCCACGATCCCTCGTGATGATGAAGAGTAACGGTTTTGTTGGTACGATATGTTTTCCCAAAATCATCAATCGGCGAAAAAAATTCTTGTGGATAAATCGCAAAATTGTTGTTCAAAATCTGAAAAGAATTATTGGGCTGAAATTCAGGAAAATTCGCAGTCAAAAAATCCGAAATTCGCGCAACGTTCGTTGTGTAGTCGTTTTTAGAATTTTTTCGAAATGAAATATGCTCATATAATTTGAGAAAATCTCAAATTATATGATTTTTGGCTTCAGCCCCAATCACACAAGTCGCTAAAAATTGTCCATATTCAAAACCCATAAAGGTACCATGATGCAAAAAATCATCAAAATTTTTCACCACCTCAACATCCGTATCCAGATAAATTCCTCCCTCATCGTACAAGATTTTGAGACGTGCAAAATCGCTTACAAAAGCATATTTCTGAGCTTCATACGCCTCACGCGCATACATATTTTGTGAAATATCAAAATTTTCTTCATTCCACTCGATAATCTCATATTCAGGCAAAAATTGGTACCACGACTCGATACAATCAAGCGCCTTTTGTGGTTTTGGATTTTTCCCGAACCAACAATAATGAATTTTTTTAGGAATCATGATGCATTTTTTGAATAAAATTCCAACCACTTGCAATCGCATCTTCTACAGAATTTTTGGCTTCCCATCAAAGTTTTTCGGTGATTTTTTGTGCAGACGCAAAAACCATCGCCAAATCACCCGAGCGACGCGGCATCACTTTGTACGGGATTTTTTTTCCAGAAATTTTCTCGACCAAATCAATCATCTCAAAAACACTCGTTCCCTTTCCAGTGCCAACATTAAAAATTTCATGTCCATTTTGCAAATGTTCATACGCGAGCAAATGTGCGTCCACCAAGTCATTGATATCGATATAATCACGCACACCAGAGCCATCTTGCGTTGGATAATCATCACCAAAAACACGAACCTCCGTGCGTTTTCCGCGCGCTACATCAAAAATATACGGCAATAAATTATTGGGAATACCGCGAGGAATTTCTCAAATAAAGCCCGATGAATGCGCGCCAATCGGATTAAAATATCGAAGCGAAGTCGCCTGCCAATTTTTGTGAGTTGTATAATCTTCTATTAATTTTTCGATGACAAGCTTGCTCGTTCCATACGGATTCGTCGTTCCGGTCGGCATTTCCTCGACAAATGGCGGCAAATTTTTCTGATCATAAACGGTCGCAGACGACGAAAAAATCAATTTTTTTACACCAAATTTTTCCATCACATCAAACAAAACGATGCTCCCAAAAATATTTTTTTCATGATATTTTCCGATTTTTTCACAACTTTCGCCTACCGCTTTGAGTCCAGCAAAATGCAAAACACCATCAAAATTATATTTTTCAAAAATCGATTCCAAAGCCCCACGATTCGTGATATCGCACTCAAAAAAATCCACCTCGTGACCAAGAATTTTTGCAATTCCATCGAGATTCTCGCGGCCAGCATTGGCAAAATTATCCAGAATAACCACCTTATAACCCGCTTGAGCAAAGGCAACCGCCGCGTGCGAGCCAATATATCCCGCGCCACCCGTAACCAAAAGAGTTTTTTTCATATTAGAAAAATTTTTTAAAAATTATATTAAACGCAATTTTGAGGCTATTTGAGGACTTTTGCCCTTTGTGAAGAGAATAATCAGAATACAAAATTTTCACACCACATTCACGAAATGGGATTTTTTCATGTGCAATGATGTCCAAAATTTCTGAAGCATGACTCATTCCATCCAGTGAAATCCGAATTTTTGGCAAAATATTTTTCCGAAAAACACGATAGCCATTGTGTGTGTCTGTTAAGCGAATCCCGCTCACCAAATTGGTAAAAATAATTCCTGTTTTGAGTAGAATTTTTCGAAAAATTGGCATGTTATCAGATTGTTTCTCCAAAAAGCGACTTCCCAAAACTACAGAAATTTCAGGATTTTCGCGTAAAATCGCAAGCATTTTCGGCAAATCTGTAATATCCATCTGCCCATCAGCATCAAAAGTCACTATGTAGTCAGCCTTAATATTTCATTGTCGAATATATTCAAAACCCGTTTCCAGAGCAGCTCACTGGCCAAGATTTTGCGGGTGATGCAATATTCGAAGATTAGGAAATTTGGCGGACAATTTTTGTAAAATAGCAAGAGAATTATCGTGCGAACCATCATTCACAACAACAATTGCCAAATCTTTATCAAATTCAAAAATTTTTTCAATCGTCTGAGCCACAACAGATTCCTCATTGTAACATGCCATCACGAGAACAGTTTTGGCTGAAATAATAGGAAAATGGGTAGCGTCTCGAATCGTCATCGAGCGAATCACGTGAGTAATTTTGGCGGAAAGAATAGAATTTTTCTGTAACAAAAAAACCACTGAATACAGCAAGACTGCCACTGACGCATACACGAGTAAATCCGCACCGCGCTCCAGGCCGAACAAAAGTCCCAATTTTCGTAAAATCGATGGAAACGCCGTAAACAAAATAAGCGACGCGCCCGTGAAAAAAACACAAAAACGGAAAAAGAGCGAAATTTTTTTCTGCGTATAAAAAATCGCTCCAAAAATCAGAATAATCCCAAAAAATGTTAATATAAAGCCAAAAGGCGACATATTATGCGTTATCATTCATGAATTGCCAAGCATCCTTTTTCTCGCCTGCAACCTCACAATAGAGCATCTCAAAGCCATCTTCGCGCTTTTCTACGGAACTTTTTCCGCCCTTCGATTCGCAAAATTTCGCCGCTGGAGAATCCACTACGGTTGACGGATATATCGCTTGTGTTGCAGAATTTTGCTCAGCATTTCCTGATTGTGTCGGAGTTTGAGCGCTATCTTGTTGACTGCACGACGCAAGTGTCAGCACAAAAACGAGAAAAAGAATTTTTTTCATACTTTTTGAAAAATAAATTTTACTTTTTGTAATTGCGATTATAATCAGAACCATATGAATGTCAAAAAACAAAATTTTTTTACAAAATCTGGAACGAAAATTCTTATCCAAAGTGAGTGGAATGGTGATGCTGAAAGCATTTTTTTGAAAAATAGAAATTTAGAAAATATCGATCGAGAAAAATTTTTTGAGCCAAAAATTTCAGATTTGCACGATCCATTTTTAATGCCCGATATGAGGCCGGCCGTGAAGCGAATTCTCGAAGCCATTGACCGAAATGAACGAATTGTGGTTTTTGGTGATTATGACGTGGATGGCGTTTCTGCGACTGCGCTCGTGGTGCGTTTTTTCGCAAATGAATTGGGTGCACAAATTTCATATCGCCTGCCTCATCGTGCCAAAGACGGCTACGGCCTCAAGGAATATTTTTTCGATGAATTGGCTGAAAAAAATGTAAAATTGGTGATTACGGTGGATTGTGGAACACGCGATATCCAGCCGATTCGTCACGCCAAAAAACTCGGAATTGATGTGATTGTAACCGATCATCACGCCGTTCCAGACGAGATTCCAACAGAAGTGATTGGGATTTTGAATCCAAAACGCGCGGACAAAAATTATCCTTTTCCCAATCTTGCGGGTGCGGGTGTTGCTCTCAAGCTCATTCATGCCATTTTATTGAGTGAGCCGAAATTTGCTGGAAAAATTGAACAAATTCTCACTAAATATATTGATTTTGCGTCGCTTGGCACCGTTTCGGATTGTATGCCACTCGTGGACGAAAATCGTGTGATTACGACACTGGGTCTCAAGCAAATGAAAAATTCTGAATCCGCTGGCCTTCGAAAATATCTGGAATGACACGAAAATATTGAATGAAATGCTGATATTATCGGATTTCAGATTGGGCCTCGTATCAACGCTTCTGGACGAATGGACACGCCTATCACTGCCCTGCGTTGGCTTTTGGCGAGCGAAAATCGCTGCGATGAATTCTTGGAAGAAATCGAAAAACTCAACACTGATCGTCGCGAAGTGGTGGAAAATTTTACTAAAACCGCACTCGAAAATGTTGAGCTGGACAAGCCCGTTTTGTTTTTCCTTGATAAAAACCTTGAGCATGGACTCATTGGGCTTGTGGCCGGAAAACTGACAGAATCATACAATCGCGTGAGTATCGTACTTTGTGAGCATCATGAGGCGGATGGTAGTATTTCATATGTGGCAAGTTGTCGCGCACCCGAATGGTGTAATATCATGGAAATTCTTGATGACTCGAAAGATTTTCTTATTCGCTATGGTGGCCACAAACAGGCGGCTGGTTTCAGTGTTTCTCCAGAAAATTTTGAGACGATTCAGTTGCGGATGATTGCCAAATTTTATGAAATGTATGGAACTGGTGAACTTCCTGCACGAACTATTCGCGTAGAAAGTATTTTGCCGCCCCATGAAGCCACACTTCAACTCTTGGAATCAATTGAAAAATTTCGTCCCTTCGGAATCGGTAATCCAAAGCCATTTTGGCTATTTGATGAAGTGGAAATTACCGAAGTTCAGACGCTTGGAAGTGAAAAAAAACATATCAAAATTTTTACCAAGCAACACCCAAGTTTGCCGATTATTATGTGGAATGGCGCTGAACACGAAGAATTTCAGATTGGTCGCAATATTTCGCTCATCGTTTGGCTCGACAAAAATATTTGGAATGAAAAAATTTCTCTCCAAGCTTTTATCAAAGAAATTTGTTACAAAGAATAATCGCACAATTATCGTTTGATGATTGTTCAAATTTACAAAATTTTCATGCAAAAAAATATTAAAATTCTCAGAAAAATCCCACAAGAAAAAAAACTTCCCTATCCAGCGATAAATCGGGACAATTTTCAATTTTTTATTACTTGTCAGGCGGGCGTGGAGGCGCTCGTGAAGCGCGAGGCAGAAAAAATCGGCCTCAAAAATTTTGATGCCCAAGACCGCATCGTGCGCGGCGAATGAACCGAAAAAAATTTATACGAATTACTCGTGCAAAGTCGATTTTCTAATCGCGTATATATCGAGCTCGCGAGTGCGATTACGAACGATTTTGACTCACTTTTTGAATTGGTAAAAAATATTTCGTGGAAAAATTTTCTGCGTGCAGGAATTGCGATTGTCACAGAAGCAACCGCGATCAAATCAACCCTTTCGCACACACCAAGCATTCAATCCATTGCCAAAAAAGCGATTGTAAGCCACCTGACAGACGGAACTGGAACGCACCATTTGTACGAAAATCGTGATGGTGATGAGGCTCACATTCAGATTTTTGTGATTGAAAATCAGGCGCACGTTTTGCTCGATATCACCGGAAACCCACTTCACAAACGCGGTTATCGCACCGAAAGTGGGAGCGCGCCCATCAAAGAAAATCTGGCAGCTGCGATTCTTGCGGTTTCTGGTTGGCGTTTTCGTGAAAAATTTTTGGATCCGTTTTGTGGAAGTGGAACTTTTGCGATTGAGGCAGCAATGCTCGCGCGAAATATTGCTCCAGGCCTTGGGCGACATTTTGCGGTCGAAAATTTTCCATTTTTTGAAAAAGAAATTTTTGATGCTGTGCGTCGTGAAGCTCGCGAAAAAATCTATCCAAGCGGAAATTATCAGATTTTTACGAGCGACATTGATCCAAAAATGATAGAAATCGCTCGAAATAATGCACGCCGAGCTGGTGTAGAAGATGACATTATTTTTGTGGAAAAGAATTTTTTTGATTACGAATTTGGCAAAAAAATGACAATTGTGACGAATCCGCCATACGGCGAGCGAATTGATGTCGATGAGGAAATTTCAGATTTTTATAAGAAATTTATAAAAATTTTTGAAAATCAAAATATTTCTGGCGGTTTTATCACGTCCTATGCTGAGGTGGAAAAATGGTTGCCACGAGCACAATGGAAAAATCGCAAACTCTACAACGGCGGTCTTCCTGCTCGGTTTTACCAAAAAATCAATTAAATTTTACTTGACAATTTTATTATATTTGTTATATTTAAAAAATCAGCAAGGCTAGTCACTTTTTTCAAAAAATAGTTCTTGTCTGACTAGAGGCACGAACAAAGGAATAATCATGAAAAAAGCATATTTCTCTTTTCAGGATGAAGGTAAGGGCGCAACAACTTATACACTCCGAGAATTCGTAGGTCAATCAAAAAATATATACGAAATAAAAACGGACGATAAATTGAAGGTGGATTCAAATATTCGCTTCACAGAGTGCATTCCGAGCAATGATGGAGATTTAACGCTTATTGAGGAAGATGGAGTGGTTCTGAGCCTTTATATTCACGGAGGACAGATTCTGATTACCGTAAGTAATCGTCCAAATAATATCTTTGTTCTCGTGTAACATAAAAAGCACCTTCGAGGTGCTTTCTTTTTTAAAAGAAAAAATTATTTCAATGAGGCAGGAATTTCTGTATTTTGAGCCATTTTCTGAACGATGGAAAATTTGAGGGCAACTCGCATTTCATCATTATCAATTCCGAGATCACGAAGCTGGTCATCAATCAATTTGAGCATATCATTCGCTACGGCTGTTGTTTTCTCCATGATAATTTTCATAGATTCTTCATTGGAAGGTGTTGTATTCATAATTTTATTTTAAAAATTGGTAGCGATACGGAGAATCGAACTCCGGTTTACGGGATGAGAACCCGTTGTCCTGACCACTAGACGATATCGCCAAATGCTCACGCATTGTACAAAAAACTCCCAAAAAGTCAAATTCTATTTTTGTTTTTCAGGAAATTCGAGAGAAAATTTTCATTATTTTTTCTTTTTCAAAAAATTTTCCAAAATTGTCAGCAAAAAACTCCCAGACGGGAGTTTTTATTATTTATTCAAATCAGTAGTGATACCGATAGAACGCGCAGAACCAGCAATAATTTTCATTGCCTGTTCAATAGAATTTGCGTTCAAATCTGGCATTTTTTGTTCAGCAATTGTCTTGAGCTGATCCATAGTCAAATGACCAACTTTTGTTTTGTGAGATTCTTTTGAACCAGATTTTAGTTTCAAAGCATCTTTAATCAACCAAGTTGCTGGTGGCTGTTTTGTGAAAAAATCAAATGTACGATCTTCATAAATATTGATCACTACTGGAAGAACCTTCCCCATCTGATCTTTTGTTTTATCATTGAATTGCTTACAAAATTCAGCAATCTGGATACCCGTAGGCCCAAGAAGAGTACCTACTGGAGGTGCTGGATTCGCTTGACCAGCATTGATTTGTAGTTTTACAACGCGAGTTGGTTTTTTAGCCATAATAAAAATTTGAAAAGAATTGTTCTGAGTCGGGAAAATCAGAAAAATTCTGAATGATATAAACATTTAGAAGCGAGATTATTATAACAATTTTTGAAAAAAATCAAGAGAATTTTTGAGAAAAATTGAAACAAAAAAATTTTTAGTATAGAATCCAGCAAAAGTCAAGGAAATATTTTTTAGAAAATTTGGGATTATTTGCAAAAATCTAAAAAAATATATAATTGGCGTATGGATTTTTTCAAAGACATTATTATTTGGCTGATTACAATCGCATATTCGGCACTTTTGATTTATACAACAATTCGAATTTTACTCGAAAATGAGACACAAACGAGCCGAACAGCGATTTATTTGTACGCGATTTGGATTTTGCCAGTTGTGGGTTTTCTCGTATACTATGCGACCGGAACGAATCGACGCAAGCAAAAAATCTACGGCGCAAAGCGAATTTTGGATGAAAAACAACATCGAGAAATTGTCAAAATTTTTCAAAATTCTCAAAAAACTGTGGCAGATTTTGAGAAAAAATTTCCAAAATTTTCTGGACTGATTCGACTTTTTTCGCACGAGATAATCAGCTCGGACAACAATCATGTGGAGATCCTCATTAATGGCGACGAAAAATTCGAAAAACTCAAAAAAGACCTTCTGCAAGCCAAAAATCATATTCATTTGGAATATTATATTTTTGAATCTGACCAGATTGGAAGTGAAATTATAGAGATTTTAATACAAAAATCGCGCCAATGAGTACAAGTTCGATTCCTCTACGATGCACTGGGAAGTCGATATTTGAGCGGAAAAATGATTGAAAAAATGAAAAATGCGGGCGTGGAAATTTTTCCATTTTTCGAACTCAAGCCATGGAATTTTCTGAATCGAATCAATTATCGAAATCATCGAAAAATCGTCGTCATCGACGGAACAGTCGGATATGTTGGCGGTATTAATGTGTCTGATCTGTATGTAAACACGATTCCTACACACCGCTACGGTCGCGATACACATCTAAAAATCGAGGGAAAATCGGTTTGGGATTTGCAACGAATTTTTCTCTACGATTGGAATTTTTCGAGCGAGCAAAATTTGGATTTTGATACCCAATTCTTCCCCGATGACAGCGGAAAAATCTACGGAAAAGCCCTTGTTGACATCACAGCGAGCGGACCTGATTCATCGTATCCAAATATTTTATATTCATTGCTCACTGGAATGGCGCTCGCACAAAAAGAAATGCTCATCACAACGCCATATTTTGTGCCCAATCTTTCTTTTTTGGATACGCTCAAAATCGCGGTCCTCAGCGGGAAAAAAGTGAAATTGCTCGTTCCAAAAACCTACGATTCCAAAATTATTGAACTGACGACACAGTCATTTTTTGATGCACTTTTGGATGCCGGTGTAGAAATTTTTCAATACAAAAAGGGCTTTGTGCACGCAAAAACCATTGTATATGATCGCGAAGTTTCGGTGGTTGGGACCGCCAATTTGGATAATCGCAGCTTTGATCTCAATTTTGAGGTCAATGCGACGGTGTATGACGCGGATTTTTCACAAAAACTCGCCAAAGAATTTGAAAAAGATTTGCAAGATTCTGAAAAAATTGACCCAGAAACTTGGAAAAATCGACCATTTTTCCGAAAATTACTTGGAAAAATTCTCAATCTTTTCGCACCTCTGATGTAAACTCAGAGGTTTTTATTTCCAAAAAATCCAATTTCCTCGTCGCTCCAATTCCAAATTTTTAATTTTTCGCATACCAAACGAATTTTTCCCTTCTTTCAAAAAACGCAGAATTTCGCTAATTATAGCATCAGAAAGCCCAATTGTGCCATAATTTGCTATTTCAAAAATATAGGCGATAATATTTTTTTGGAAAAATTCTGACTGATTCAGAAAATCTTTCAGTGAAAAAATAGAAAATTCACGAGGATTTTCAGGAAATTTTTTTTGAAGAATTTCTTTAAAACGAGAATTTTGAGCATCAAGCCACCATGATATTTCCTCATCCTGAACGGATTTGTGTTCCGAAACATATTCCAAAAAATTTGTAATCACGCGCCGATATTCTGGGTTGATTTGTTCGAATTTTGGCAAGATTTCGTGCCGCAAAAAATTACGCTGCAATTCGGTATCATCATTCGTCGCATCTTCTCGAAAACAAATATTTTTTTCCTTTGCAAATGCCACAATCTCGGATTTTGTAAACGATAAAAGCGGTCGAAAAATATGCATTTTTTGTCATTCAATTTCCCAAAAATTCTCTTTTTTGAGCGTCGTGAGCCCGCCAAATTTAGTTCCACGAATAAGATTAAACATCGCACTCTCAATACGATCATCAGCGTGGTGTGCTGTGCAAAGCGCATTAGCATCATATTTTTGATATATTTTTGCAAAAAATTGGTAGCGATATTTGCGCGCGGCCGCCTCAATGCTCATTTTCTGAGAATTTGCAATTTCATCGATTTTTTGAGATTCTGATTCAAAAATAAGATTGTTTTCGCGGCAAAAATTTTCCACAAAAATCCGATCCCCATCGGAAGCGTCGCCCCTAAGCCCGTGATCAAAATGTGCGACAATAATCACATGCCTAGGAATTTGTTGCATGGCAAGATGGAGCAAAACCATCGAATCTACTCCGCCAGAAACACCAATAACAACGGGATGTGGAATATTTTTAAAAATATCTTGCATGATTTTGAACTAAAAATTTCGCTGATTCAATTTTCGCACCAAACTAATGAAATCATCATCAGGAGCAACTTTATTGAGGATTTTTTTTCTACATTTTTCGCATTCGTGCACGATCATATCGCCCTTATTTTTACGATAATCCGTACCAATCGGTCGCATAATTCCACCACAATCAGACGCGCGATCGCCAGGAAATTCCGCATCCAAATGCAGAGAACAAAGGCAAAATGAGCAATGATTGCGCGCGGAGCCCGTCGGATGTTTTGCAACACTTTTTCCACAATTTTGACACACAAAATCCTCGTTGCGCATGATAAAAGCCATATTTTCAAAAAAATTTTTTGTATTATAAAAATTTTGCAAGATTTGTCGAATTTTTTAAAAAATTGCGCGATTTTTTGCAAAAAAGAATGTTTTGTGTTACAATGCACACATGACTGAAAATTCTGGAAAATACGATTTGCCTGCCGTTCCTGATGCGGCCGAAAATCTCTCAAATATCAAAAATGATGAGGATTTGCAAGCAAAAATCAGCGAAGTTCAAACCAAAAAAGACGCTCACGGTCAAAAGGAGCGATTTTTGGAATTAGAAAAAACTATTCACGATTTTCTCAAAAAACAAGACAGTGACAACGCGCTCACTATCATTACAAAAGGTGCGCTCGCGCTTGGTTCGTCCGATATTCACTACGACCAAAGCGAACACGAAACCAAGGTTCGCCTCAGAATCGATGGAGCGCTTGAAACGGTTGCGACGCTTTCTCGTGTGGAATATAAACTTCTTTTAGAGCGTCTCAAATACAAATCCGATCTCAAGCTCAACATTCATCACATCCCGCAGGACGGAAAATATCGTATTACTGATGATTCTGAAAAAATCGATGTCCGTGTGTCGACGCTTCCTGTGCAGTATGGCGAAAATATGGTTTGTCGCATTTTGGATTCGAGTCGTGCAATTCCAAGCGTGGACGAACTGGGATTTATGTGGACTGCCAAGCGCCAGGTGGAAAAATCTCTGAAAAAGAAAAACGGGACTATTCTCGTGACGGGACCAACTGGTTCCGGTAAAACGACAACGCTTTATTCAATGCTTTCAACACTCAATACCACTGATCGAAAAATTATCACGCTTGAGGATCCGATTGAATACGAACTTCCCGGCGTGGTTCAGAGTGAGGTGGATGATAAATCTGGTTATACATACGGAAGCGGTCTCAAAGCACTGATGCGTCAAGATCCTGATATTATCATGATTGGTGAAATCCGTGATTTGGATTCAGCGACTATTGCGATGCAGGCGGCTATGACGGGACATCTCGTGCTTTCGACGCTACATACCAAATCTGCCAGTGAAACCATTGAACGACTGATGAATATGGGTGTACCGAATTATATTTTAGCATCTGGGCTTGATGTAATTATTGCTCAGAGGCTTATTAGAAGGATTTGTCCACATTGTCGTGAAGCGTATGAAGCCGACCCCAGCGAAGTAGACATTATTAAATATATGATGCGAGATATCGGGATTCCTGGGCTTGCTAATCGAAAAAATAACTATACACTCTATCGCGCGAAATGATGTGAACATTGCGGAATGACTGGTTATCAAGGGCGAATCGGTGTGTATGAAGTGATGAATTTTACTGATGAAATCCGAGCCAGTATTCGCAATGGTTCTAGTCCAAAAGAAATTATTGAAATTGCTCGAAAATGAGATTTGATGCTCATGCGCGAAGATGGCATTTTGAAAGCAATGCAAGGAAAAACAAGTCTTGAAGAATTGTTCAAAATTATTGAATAAAATCCCCTCATCAGGGATTTTTTATATTTCAGGATTTTCAATATTTTCTACAGCCAAAATGTCTCACGGCTCACAATCCAGCGCCTCACAAATCGCTTCCAGTGTAGAAAAACGAATCGCTTTTGCTTTTCATTGTTTGAGAATAGAAAGATTGGCCTGCGTGATTCCGATTTTTTCAGCCAAATCCATCAATTTCATTTTTCGCTTTGCAAGCATCACATCAAGATTGATGATAATTTTTTTCATACTAAATCGTTAAATTATTTTCCTCGCTGAGTTTTTCATTTTCCTTTTTGTAATGATATCCAATGAAAAAACTTTCATACAAAATCGAGATAAAAATCACGATTGGAACGACAATAAGTCGCGTCCCGAGAACTGCCAAAAATATAAAAATCACGCTCAATTTTTGAATCATTTGCTTACTTTCGGGTTGAAAAATATTTCCTTCTTTTCCAAAAAGTGCTAATTTTTTCAAAGCCTTAAAAATATAGAGCAACAAACCGCCATAAATTATGATATAGCTCGCGAGCACTATCGTCACAAGAGCAAAATGCGGGACATGAAATTGAAAAATCCCAAACGCAAGATCACTGGAAATTGTGAATGCATTGGCGCCAAAAATCGTCGGCTGAACATGAAAATATTGCATTTCAACAAACACTGCAAGTCCAAACAAAGCCATAATCATCATCAAAATCGTCCAATAACCAATATTTGCAGCCCGATAAATCAGAGAAAATTTTTGCTCATAACGATGAACCATCTTTTCCACACAATAATTTTTAGAAAAATAAAAGCCTAGGATGTTTCGATTGTAGCATTTTTTTATTTTTTATCAAATAATTTTTATTGTTTATCAATAATTTTTTATTGTTTTATGTTTTTTAGTTTTTAAAAAAATCCCCGAGATGGGGAAATTTTTAATGAGTTGCTGGAGTAGAAACAACACCACCAACACCGTTATCGCCAGTTGAAGCATTTTCATCAGAAGTTACAACTGGTTCTGACTGACCAGAAGTTCGCGCTACATATGTTTCAAGGAATTTGCGAAGATTTTTCTGGAAAGTTACTGTGCTGTTATCTGCAGGAGTGAATGCACCAAGAGAAAGTGATTGTCCGTCAAGCAAATATGTTGGCGTTCCAGAGATTCCCAAAGAATTTCCAAGAGTCATATCAGCATCTACTTTTGCTTTATTTTCCTGATTATTTACACAAGAAGAAAATTTTTCCATATCCATACCAAGGCTATTAGCCGCTGCAATTCGCTCCGCATCAGAAACCGTCGCCCCTCGCTTTGAAACTTCAAGAGCGTAAAGTGCCTGGTGGTATGATCGGAATGCATTCTGATCGGCCGCACAAAGCGCTGCATTCGCATCTGCATAAGCATTTTTGTGAATTTGTGTCAATGGGAACTGACGATATTCGATTGTGATTTTTCCAGCTTCAGCCAATTCGTCCAACACTGGAGCAACTGTCTGATTTGAGCTCTGACACGCTGGACATTGAAAATCAGAGAACACTTGAACGCGAGCCGCTCCTTCTCCATAAGTCACAGCCCCATCAGTCGTGCGGCCCACTGTTGCCTTATCCTCAATAACAGTTGCACCCGTCTGTGCTGGGTTTTGTGTGGCAGAATTTCCACAAGATGCGAGCAAAACTCCTGCTGCAATCGCGAGAACAATTTTTTTCATAATCAATTTTAAAAATAAAGTGAAATTATTATACGAGTTTTTGGATTTTCGCAAGAAAAATTTTGAGAAAAAATTGCTTTTTGCACCAAAATAGAGTAAAATATCGCTATGAATTGGAAACTATCCCCAGCCACATTTTTGCTTGCTTTTTTTGCTATTTTCAGCATACCTAATTCTCTCTCGGCACAAGGCCTGGATTTTTATTCGAGAATTGATGATGCGGGCGATGCGATGGCGCAGAGTTTGACCAAGCGACATTTGGAAGATTTTTCAAGTTTTCGAGAATTTGGAAAATCCTGTCGTGGTGAGGCAGCATGGCTTGACGCCAAAAATATTGATCAGGATTTGCTGGAAGAAATTGCGCGCGGAGAATTTGGAAAATTACAAGAACTGTATCACGAATCAACGCAAAAATCACTTTCAGCTGATGAACTTGCCAAGGTGGCGAATTGTCTCTCAGACACATATACGAATCTCAAAAATCGCGCAACCAATGAACAAAATACGCTCGAAGTGGCGTCCGCGATTGGGATTTTTATGGACGGAAATACGGAAAATTCGGATTTTGATATCGTGGCGGATATTGATAAAATCAATGAAATTATTTTTACGAGTCATTCCAAATACGATGGTACAAAAAATAATGCCTCCAAATTGATTGAAAATTTTTTGAAAGGACAAAAACCAAATGAATTGCGTTCCGATTCAGAAATTCGTTCTGGAAGCGGAAATTCACAAAATATTACACAAACTGGTTCGCAAACTAATAACACTTCAAGTGGAAGTATCAGCGCACAAACTGAAAACAAATTCCCTCTTCCGTGGCAAGAAACCTGTACACCAAGCGGTTATCAGTCGATTGCGGTCAAAAATCTTGTAACCGAAGATTTTTTGCGAGACCTGAACTCCGCGCTTCGTGGAAATAAAAATTCGCAAAATAGCGGGCAGGATTATTCAGAAAATATCGCGCGCGCTCAAAGCCATTCTGGCGCACAAAATGGACAAAATAATGAAAACCAAAGCAACGAAAAATCTGATTTTTTCGATAAATTGCCTTGTAATGGGATTTTCTGTATCACTATTGGAACCAATATTCAGTCCAAAAATTTGCTCGTCGGTGGTAGCAACAACGCCATTGAGACGATTCTTGATCAGCATATCAAAAAAACGGAAAAAATTTCTTGGTCGGATTTGTCCGCACAAAAAATGACAAACAATAGTTTTCAATTACCATTTTTGAATATAAAATTTAAGGATAAAGTCGCTGGTGGCGGAGTTTTTGTCCATAATACTCCGCAAATCACCAAAAAATTGGAAGAAGAAAATACACCCGCAAAACAAGAAGCCGAATTTGAAAAACTCTATCGTTGTGCCCTTCTGAGTGCAGGACTTGGAAGTGAGGAACTCAAAAATTCCTGAGTAACGGGTGGCGGATTTTTGCCAAGAAATGGCTCTACAACAGAAAATCTGGAAAAAGCAACGATTTCTCTGAATGCGCAAGACGAAGTTCAATTTAATCGAAATATCGACTGTCAGAGCGCGATTCCCGCACAAATGCGCAATCGCCATTACACGGGATTTTCAACGCAAGTGAACGAAATTTCTGCGTTTACAAACGCCATGCTCGATATTATCAACCAAATTCTCGACACGGAAACTAAGCTTGATAATGTTCCAGTTCGTTAAAAAAATCTAAATTGTATGAAAAAAAATCTTTCCAAAATTCTCATTTTTCCCATTTTTCTGATAATTTTCGGAAATTTGAGCATGGAAAAAACTTTCGCGCAGTCGTGTGCCATCGCGAGCGGACCGATTACAGAAATGACGGATTATGCGAAAAATTTGCAAAATGAACTTTCTGAAATGCTCAAAGAAGCGCAATCCAAAAATCCGACTTGTGAAGGAAAAAGCAAGCCAGATGTCTCCAAAATTTTTAATGCCGCTCACGCAGAAATCTGGGCGCACGAGCAAATCAAAACGGATTTTTTGTACAGCACGCAGGTTGGGTTCAAAAGTGATGCAAAGCAAAGTGTTCGCCGTGATGAAAAATTTTTCCTCAATCTTGAAAAAAATGTCGAAGAAGTAGCTGATAAATTGGCTGAAATGTGTGCGCTGGATTCGGAACGAAGCAAACATTTGCAACAAATTATTATCGAAATCGAAACGCTGCACACAGGTTTTCAAAAAGCGGCGCTTGGGACGCCATTGACAGTTTTTGAAGGAATTCGTGAAAATAATGTCAAAGTCGCGGAAGCCGTTTCCAAAGCGTATCATCCCAGCCAAACAAATAGTTGTGAAAATAAAACCGAAAAAGAAAAAAGTGTTTTGGAGAGTCTCAAGAGCATTATGAATCTCGGTGGAAAAATGGACGATGCTCTCTCGACTTGGCGAAAAGCCATTGCTCTTCTCAGAGGTGGTGGAAACGGACTTTCCCCTTCTGAATATGCGCAACGCCAGCGACAACTTTTGCAAGCAGAACTTTCGCGTCAAGGACTTTCCAGCAACGCACAAAAAGTGATGTTACAAAATTTTGATTGTTACAAAGCCAAAACTGCACTCGATAATAATCCAGAAAATATCGCCAAAGCGCGAGCAGAATGTCTTCAAATTCCTATCACTGGACTCGATAAATTATTTAATTTTTGGAATGGTTTTACTTGGAAGACTGGTTCAAGTGATACTTTTGCCGAGCGACAAGCTGAGCAAATCAAGCGAAAAACTCGCAGCGTCAATATTGAGACAATGTACAGCCAGCTCAATGCGCTCACTTCTGCTGAGCAAGATACGAACGATTCAACAACAAAAGGCCTCATTGATCTGCACGTTGATTTGCAAAACACGAACAATCTTCTCGAAAATCGCATTGCTCCGATGCAGCGAAATTGTATGAAATGACAGCCAGACATTACTGGCGGCTGTAAATAAACCCGAAAGGGTTTTTATTTTTACAAAAAACGCACGAAAATTTCGACAAAATCAAAAAAATCTTTATAATGCGCGGACTATGAAAATTTTTCCAGAAAACTATCCAGAAGAATATATCCGCGGCGAAGTGGAATTTTTTGGGAAAAAATTTTTGGTGAACGAATCTGTGCTCATTCCCCGCCTCGAAACCGAGTCGCTCGTTCGTCGTGCACGAAAAATTCTTGTTAACGAGAATTTTGAAAGTGTGGCAGATATTGGCTCTGGGAGCGGAATTATTGGGATTTCGGTGGCAGATTTGGTGAAAGAAATTTTTTTCATTGATATTTCAAAAAATGCGCTCGAAGTCGCCAGAGAAAATTTTGAAAAAAATCGTGAAAAATATTTTCCTGATTGTGATGGGAATTTTTGGAATCAGGATTTGCTCGAAAAAATCCCAAAACATTGGGAAAATGGGAAAATTTTATTGCTCACGAATCTGCCATATATCAAAAATGATGATTGGGAAAATATGAGCGAAGATACCAGATTTGAGCCAAAAACTGCACTTTTTGGTGGAAAAAAAACGGGATTTGAACTCTATGAAAAACTTTTTGCACAAATTTTTGAAAAAAAATTGCATGGCACCATTTTGATAGAATTTGGATTCGATCAACGCGAAATTGCACAAAAATTCTTGGAAAAATATAACGACTGGCAAGTACAATTTTTCGTGGATTATAGCGGAATAGAGCGATTTGCGGAAATCAGATTTTAGCTTGTCAAACCACCAAAAATTCATACTATATAACGAACTATGAAAAAAATTCTTGTTTACATTTCGAAGCTCATCATGATACTTTTTGTGATAGTATCGTTGGTGCTGCTGTTTATCGCGATTTTCAAGCCAGACTGGATCAAATTTGCTATCGAGTGGATGGGCAATCTCATCACAACACTCGGGCCTTGGAATTATCTTATTGCCTTCACTTCAGCGCTCGCGGAAAGCCTGCCTGTCATTGGTTCGCTCGTGCCTGGGATGAATATTATGATTCTTGTGGGCGGATTCTGGGGGAAAATACATATCGTCGAAACTATTATTTTTGCATCAGTTGGCGCCATGCTCGGAAATTATTTTGGATATTTTCTCGGTCAGAAATATGGAACCAAAATTATTACCAATTATGGTGATTACGTCGGAATTGGTGTTACAGAACAAAAAATCATGGAACGCCAAATTGAAAAAAATGGTTTTTGGTACATTGTGCTTGGGAAATTCCATGGAACGCTGCGTGCCTTTATTCCATTTATTGCGGGCGCAGGCGGAATGCATGCCAAAAATTTCTGGACCTACAACGCGATTGGCTCGATTATCTGGGCGACGACTATTAATCTGATTGGATATTTTTTCATTGATAATTATGAGCAAATCGTCGATAACATAGGAAAAATCGTGACGATAATTACCATTCTCGTGATTGGATATTTATTTTTATTTCAGCGCGAAAGTCTCAAAAAATATTGGGATGATAAAACTCGCGAAATGGAAGAAAAATATCCTTCCACAAAATAATTTCAAAAATAATTTATGAATTTTTATTTTCTTGCGTTTCTTTTTTTAGCTGCCACGATCGTTGGTTTTGGGCTTTTGAAAATTATTATTTTTCTCTGGAAAAAATGATGATTACTGGATCGACCACATCTCTACAAAAGTGAGCAGTGACGCGCGCCAGCGCCATACAGCGCCGGAGTTTTGATTTTCCTCACGCTCGCGATTCTCTCGCCGATTATTTATATTTTTGGAGATTTTAGCGAATTATTGTTGCATCGACTCACAATCGTACTGATAATCGGAGCATTTCTCACAACCATTTCATTTGTCGATGATATGGATACGATTGGAAAAAGTCCAATCAAAATTCCGCCGATTTTTCGTTTGTTAATGCAGATTGCAGTCGGGGCGATTATCGGAATTACGAGTATCAAAATTTCATATATTTCCAATATTTTTGGTGGAATTCTCACGCTTGATGATCCAGTTTGGCAATTCATGATTTTTGGGCAAGAAATTTATATTTTGCCAGTGATTATCACGATTGTTTGGTATGTTTTGATTTTTAATTCGGTGAATTTTTCTGATGGTGTTCCTGGGATGACGAGCGGTTTTGCACTGATTTCGTTTATTATTCTCGGGATTCTCGCATTCAAATTATTTCTCACAGATATTTCGTTAGCAAGTCAAGAAAATAGTCGATTTATTCTCACGATTCTCGCGGTACTTGTGCCGGCAACTTTTTTCCTGATGCGCGCGGATATTAGTCGAGAAGTAATTATGGGCGACACAGGGACGATTACGCTTGCATTTTTTATCGCGACGCTCGCTATCATCGCTGGCGGAAAAATCGCGACGACGATTGCGGTGCTCGGCGTGTACATTATCGATGCGATGTATGTGATTCTTATTCGTCTCAAACGCGGACAAAATCCAATGAAGGGCGACCAAACGAGTCATCTACATTTTCGTCTCATGGAAATCGGACTTTCCAAAAGCCAGGTTCGTGCGGTGGTATATTTTCTCACAGCTGTATTCGGGCTTTCGGCGATTTTCTTGTCAACAGAGGGAAAAATCATGCTTTTTGTAGTCATCACGGGCGTAACGATATTTTTGACAGAGATTTTGTCCGCCATCCAAGTCAAGCACAAAAAAGACCATTAATCGGTCTTTTTTTAGTTTTTCAAAAAACAAAATGATTTGATAAAAATATAAATTATTGTAATATAATTAAAATAATTTTTACTACGCAAGAAAATCCTTTTGAAAATATTGATTCTCACGAACATATTCCTCCATCATCAGAAAGCGTGGAACAACCACCGCGTACAAAACGCGTTATGAGACATATACAACAGCGATTCGCCAAAACTATCTATTCTGCTGATTCTGATGAAATAGTAGAATATGAAAAAGACTTGTTGCAAAATAATCTCAACAAGAAAGTGCTCCGAGAATATGAGAAAGGCCAATATCACAATGTGCTGTTGCAAAATATGGACAAACTCATTGATGTTGGGCTTATAATCAGTGACGATGGAAAATATTACTTTCATAATTTCGCAGGAAATTCTCAATGGCCAAAGATTGAAGGAAAAAGCCTGAAAAATTTTCCGAATGCAGAATTTCTCAGAAAGTATGGAATTATAGACCAAAGTGCAGAATCCATGAAGAGTAGAAATCAAGTTGAAAAATTATTTGAAGTATTCTTGGGATCAGAGGCGGTTGCGACTGAAGAGGATTATAAAAAATTATTTACCTCCCAACTGAGAGAAATTATTCCTGAACTGGAAAAAATAGGACTTGAATTCAGAGAAGAAAAATATTATTTCAATAATTTGCAATGAGTGAAAAAATGACCAAAGATTGCAGGAAGAAATTTGATAAGTTTTCCGAATATGGAATTTTTACGAAAACATGGAATTTTAAAAACACATCAACATGTAATGACGAATCATAACCAACTTGCCACATTATTTCATGTTTTATGATTCCCGATCGATGAGAGATTACTCGAAAAAATCCAAAACGAAAAATAAAAACCCAATCGGGTTTTTATTTTGTTTCTGCGGCTGTGTAGCGTTCTTCGATTTTTGTCCAGTTCACCACTTTCCAAAAATTTTCAAGATATTGTGCGCGAGTATTTCGAGTATCAATGTAGTAGGCATGTTCCCAAACATCACATACAAGAATTGGCGTGTAAGCCGCATCCATTGCGATACAATCCGCATTACTAGTGCTGAAAATTTCAAGTTCTCCTTCTGGGTTAATCACGAGCCAAGTCCATCCAGAACCAAACTGCGCCATCGCCTTTTTGTTAAATTCTTCTTTAAATTCCGCCACAGTTCCCCACTTTCGTTCGATGATATCACGCATTTTTGGAGAAAGTGATGCTGTTCCTGCTGGCGCCAAATTTTCAAAATAGAATACATGATTCCAAACCTGCGCTGCATTGTTATAAATCACGCCGCGCGGTGCACGCTCAATAATCGCCAAAAGCGATTCTTCTTCAAATTCTGTATCTATAATGAGTTTATTGAGATTGTCAATATATCCTTGAAGGTGTTTACCATAATGATATTCAAGAGTTTCACGAGAAATATTTGGTTCCAAAGCGTCAATTGCATACGGAAGTTCGGGTAAAATATGTTTCATAATCAATTTTAATTTTTAAAGAACGTGCGCCATAATATATATTTTTTTCAAAATAGCAAAACTTTTTTTAAGAATTTTTATATTTTCTTACTTTTTTCAAATATTTTTCATTTTTTGAATTTTGACAAAAATATTATTTTATATATAATTCAAAAATGAATTCGAGTAGAAAAATTTTATTTTTTGGGAGAAAAAATTCCCCCAACATAGACGGAGTTTCCGCAACAAATTCAAAATTTTTACAAACAAATTTTGAGGCAAAAACACCAAATATCCGCGGAGCAGCGTT